>JBIJDL010000623.1:0-3605 GCA_044344195.1 Candidatus Hydrogenedentales bacterium | reverse complement strand
CAGGGCACCCTGGTGGCCGATATGGACAACCCCATCGCAAATCTGGCCAACCAGCGCTTTGACAGCGGCGTCCAGCGCAAGCAGCTCGACATGCTGGCGAAAATCAACGCCCAGCACCAGGCCCAGCGCGAAGAAGACAACCGGCTGAGCGCGCGGATCGCCTCTTTCGAGCTGGCCTACCGTATGCAGACCGAGGCCCCGGAGGCCTTTGATATCAAAGGGGAAACGGAAGCCACGCGGCGCATGTACGGCATGGACGAGCCTGTCACCGAGATCTTCGGTAAGCAGTGCCTGCTCGCAAGGCGGCTGGTGGAGCGCGGTGTTCGCTGTGTGCAGGTCTATCACACCCAGACCTCGAAGCGGTCCAGTTGCCAACTCTGGGATCAGCACGGTGGACTCAAGGAAGAACTCCCGGCCAATTGCGCCGCCACGGACAAGCCCATGGCGGGGCTGCTGAAGGACCTCAAGGCCCGCGGCCTGCTCGATGAAACGCTGGTGCTCTGGGGGGGGGAATTTGGCCGCACGCCCACGGCGGAAGGCACCAATGGTCGGGAGCATCACCCCTTCGGTTTCACCATGTGGATGGCCGGCGGGGGCATCCAGGGGGGGCTGACCCATGGCGCCACCGACGAGTACGGTTGGCACGCCGTCCAGGATCGCGTGCACGTTCACGACCTCCACGCCACGATACTGCATCAGATGGGTATCCATCATGAGCAGCTCACCTACCGCTATTCAGGCCGGGACTACCGCCTCACCGACGTTCACGGCAATGTAGTTAAGTCCATACTCGCCTGAGAGCTTTCCGCAGGTGCTTTCGATCCGATTGCATGGTACGCTCCAGCAATGCTGGTTTTTCTCATTTTCCGTAGTTCAGCTGTACCATTTTTTGGTGCAAATTAATCTGACCACATTCCTTGACGTCTACTGCTGACCTGGCCTCGAAACGGTCCTGAACGACCTCTGCCTTTGTGAGAATCTCATGCAGAATTGACGTGAGCGTCTTACAATGCCTGTAAAAGGACCGATAAACTTATTGACTTTTACGGATATTCGTGCAATTATAGTTCTTGAGCTGTTAGAAAAATACTTCTGCAGCTACAGATTCCCATTCTGGAGAGAGAGCGGTCCAAATTCGTAGCGGGATCCGCGTGGTACAGTACGCTCGTGCTGGACCAAGGTCGAGCAGCTGCCGGAGAAATGCCTATGGTTTGATTGCAGTACGAAGGACGGTCTCTGGCACCGCGTATCGACGGAACTTCTCCATAATCCAAAATCATAACGACTGTGTTCCGTGGCCCTATGCGGCCTTGCCAACCAATCCATCCAAGCATTCAGTGTTAGTGAACTTATTAACAGTACGAACAAAAAAGGATTCAGGGCTATGAAATCTATTGGCCATAATAAGAAGCGCTCGGGCTTCACGCTCATCGAACTGTTGGTGGTTATCGCCATCATCGGTATCCTTGCCGCGATTCTCCTGCCGGCACTGGCGCGCGCCCGTGAAGCGGCCCGCCGCGCAAGCTGCCAGAACAACCTCAAGCAATGGGGTCTGGTCATGAAAATGTTCTCCAACGAGAGCAAGGGTGGCCTGTTCCCCTATGGCAGCATCGATCACACCAACACGGGCTTTACCGGCAACAAGCGCTCCGCCGTTTATGTTGGCTGGTGGCAGGTTTATCCTGAGTACCTGACCGATATCAACATCGGCATCTGCCCCTCCGCCCAGAACACGGGTAACTATTCGAACACCGATCTGGGTAATGCCCGTAACGTCCTGGCCGGTTGCGATCCCAGCACCGTGACTTACGCCACGACCAACAACGAATCCGATAACCCCTGCTACGGCAAGACGGGTGTCAATCCCGGCGATCCGCTTGTACTCGGTGCGCCTCCCTCCCGCTGGTACAATGGTTGCGACATCACGCCGAACCAGTGCGCTCCCTATCCCCACACGGATCTGGCGAAGTCTGGCTATGCGGACGTACGCGCCTATAAGTACATGGTCTTCGCACTCGATCCCCGCTGGTTCGAGACGCCCGATGACTATCAGGCCGTCGGTCACCTGCTGAACGACAACACCGTACCGGCGCCGATCCAGCCCGCCGGTGCCAATGGCCCGATGCAGTGGATCAACCGCAACACCACCGCCACCTACACCCTGCCCTCCGGCATCTCCGCCCCCTTCAACCGTCTGCGTGAAGGCGTCGAACGCTTCTTCATCACCGACATCAACAACGCTGGTGCCTCCGCGAAGGCCCAGTCCACGCTGGTGTGCCTGTATGACGAAGCCCAGAAGAGCGGCAATAGCTGGGGCCGTTACAACCACGTTCCCGGTGGCGTGAACGTCCTCTTCATGGACGGTCACGTGCAGTTCGCCAAGAAGGGCGACGACAGCGTTTGGGTCACCAACCGCAACGCCTACACCACGGGCACCAGTGGACTCTCCGTCACCTGGCCCGGCTGATCCGATCCGGCTCGGCATGGTACCTTTGAGCCTTCCCGGCCTGCTTCCGGCCCGCCCCTCGGGACGCGTGGAAGAAATGGGACGGATGGCGCAAGGATAAATTGAGAATCTAGTGTTGAGTGCCGGAATACGACCACGTATTCCGGCACTTTTTGTCAGTGCGCGGCTGAAGCGCTCCGGGGGATGTTGCCTGGGCGCTCCCCGCACCTCCCCGCGCGGTGCGCCGGGTTTATACATCTGAAGTTCAAAATGGAGTTCAATCGATATGTCTACGAACATTTTGCAATATGGCAAAGTAGCGACCCTGCTCGTGGCGGTCATGCTTTGCGGATGCTCTGGTCCGGAATCCGTTGCATCCGACACGATCACCGTCGGTGGAACGGGCGTGGAGCAGCCCTTCGATACGGCGGCCAAGGCTGCGTTCGAAGGTAATCTGGCCTATGTGAAGCAGTGCGTCGAGTCCGACCCGCTCTACGTTCAAGGGTATGATGGCAACGGGCGCTCCCTGCTGCATTATGCGGCCGAGGGTGGACACGCGGATGTCGTCAAGTATCTGCTGGAAAATGGTGCTATCGTCAATTTCGAGGACAATGACGGTTATTATCCCATGGACGCCGCCTCTCGGGGCAAGGGTACGCCGGAAATCCTCCAGTTGCTGCGCGACGCGTCCGCACGGGAGCGCGGCGCGGTTCAATAGTCCGCACCTTCGCTGATTCGTGCAAACAGGGCGGCAACATCCGGCCGGACACACTGTCTGGCTCGGTGGGTGCCGCCCCTATTTTATCGGGACGATTGCCTGGCCGCCGGTCCGGCCTGATTGGCACGGTGGGGAACTCCGTACTACTGTCCGTCATTATCTTTTGGTCAAAAAAAGAATACAGACTACGGAAGGGCACGGAACTTCACGGAAACAAACAAATTCCGTAACATTTTAGCCGAATGAAGCGCCCTTACTGGAGCTGGCCCGTCACTTCCAGGTTGTGTGGCTCCCAGTTGTCTGGGTTCGCTGGCAATCTGAAGCTGTTCTGAAGTTAACCTGGAATGAGGAGGTGCGCTAACGTGGCTTAGCCTTCCAAGCTGAGTCAAAGCGCTCTTTAATTTTCAAGCAGCCCCTTTTTCGTATATTGACCTTGGTCCC
>JBIJDL010000072.1:0-18398 GCA_044344195.1 Candidatus Hydrogenedentales bacterium | reverse complement strand
AAGCGACGTCAATGGCCCCAACGAAAACTTCGCGCAGGAAATACAGGGCGAACACGATCACGTGCCACACTTTCTTCCGGTATTTCCCGCCACGGCTAATCTCGGTCTGGACGCTCAGAATCGCGAAGCCCACAATAAAGCCGAGGACAAAATTCTGGGTACTCACGGCCCCGGATGCGGCACACCAGGTTAGTGCGAGGAGTAGATTGAGGAAGAGTGCCTTCATGGCGGGGCCCCCAGCACCGCCGATATATAAACCTGAGGATCCAGAAGTTGGGTAGCGGCGGCGGTCGATACTGCGAGGACCGGGGCCGCGGCGATAGATAGGGCCACGCTGAACGTCGCCAGTGCCATGCCGGGCACCAGAATTCCCCAAGTCTGTACTCGCGAAAGTTGGCGCTCCGGTACGTGGCCATCCACGTCGCGAGGCGCGGTTTTCCAAAAGGCCTCGTTCCAGATCTTGGTCATGGAATAGAGGGTGAGAATGCTTACCGCCAGGGATATAAAAACCGTGATATAGGCACCGCCCTCCAGGCCAGCCTTCACGAGAGCGTATTTGCCTACAAAACCCGAAAAAGGCGGAAGTCCGGCCAGAGACAACGCAGGCACGGCAAAGAGCAGGGCGACGGCGGGTCGAGTCGCGGCGAAGGATCCGAGTTGCTTCAAGTCCGAGGTTCCGCGAAGGTAGTGAGCAAATGCACCCACGACGAAAAGCGCCCCTTTTGCCGCCATGACGTGGACCATGAAATAGATCGAGGCCGCCAGGCTGCCGGTGGTGGCCAGCGCGACGCCAAAGATCAGGTAGCCAATCTGGCTCACGATGTGAAACGAGAGGAGTTTTCTCAGGTTGTATTGCGCGACAGCCCCCAACACGCCCGCCACCATGGTCAATGAGGCCACGGCCAACATCAGTGGCTGAAAATAGTCCTGCTCGACCGGGAACAAAAGGGTGCTGGCGCGGATAAGCGCATAGACGCCCACCTTCGTGAGGAGCGCTGAAAACAGTGTAGTGACCACGTATGGTGGCGTGTGATACGACGCGGGCAGCCAGGAGAAGAGGGGGAAAACGCCCGCCTTGATTCCGAAAGCCACCAGAAGTAATCCATAGGACGCATGCCTCACTGGGGCGCTTTCAATCTCGGGAATGCGCGTGGCCAGGTGGGCGAAGTTCAATGTGCCGGTATTGCCGTAGATTATGCCCGCGGCGGAAAGGAAGACCACCGATCCCACGAGATTCATCGTAACGTATTTCACCGCACCGCCAAACTGGCGGCGGGTCCCGCCGAGGACGATCAGCACGAAGGACGCGATGAGCAGCACTTCGAACCAAACGTATAGGTTGAAGAGGTCACCTGTGAGAAAGGCCCCATTGACCCCGGCCAGCAGCACGAAGAAAAGGAAGTAGTACCCATCCTTCAAGCGGCGCGTATCCATGGTAGCGTTGGAGAAAATCGCTATCAGCAATGCGACCACGCCTGTCATGAGCACCATGATGGCGGAGAGACCATCGGCCACCAGGGAAATCCCATACGGTGCGGGCCAAGCCCCCGCGTGGGACACCTGAATACCACCCTGGACCTGCACGAACACCGTAATCGCGGCGGCAAGCAACGCGGCCGATCCCGCCAGACCGATCCACCGAGTCGAGCGGGGCCACGCCGTCGCAGCGACCGCACAGAGCGCCGCCGCGAACAGGGGAATCACAATTGGTAAAAACAAAAGCAATGAATAGTCCTTCTATACGGCGTGCATGCGGGAGATCGGGCAAATAGCCTTATCTATTATCAACATAGCTTCGCTGAAGACGAGACGGTCGAGCCTCTCGATCCCTCAGTGAATTGTATCGCGCAATTGATCGGTGTCATCGGAATCGATCATATCGTAGGCCCGGCGGAACAACACCAAGGCAAACGCGGACACGCCGAAGCTGATCACGATGGCCGTAAGCACCAAGGCCTGGGGCAGCGGGTCAGCCGAGTGTGCGGGCACTGCGGTGATACCTTCGGCCACCAGGGGCACCGGGCCTCGCGCTACGCCCGCAGACACAAAAACCAGGAGATTGGCCGCGTGTCCCAGCAGCATAAGCCCGAGAATAACCCGGAGAAAGCTGCGACGAAGTAGCAGATAGAAGCCGCAACCAAAGAGCACCGCGATCAGCGCGACCAGACTAAGTTGCATCGTAGTCCTCCAGCATGGCGAAAACAATGGCCAATACAACGCCCGCGACCACGAGATAGACGCCGAGGTCGAACATCAGGGGTGTGCCTAATGTCACTTCACCCAGATAGGGAATATCCGGCGTGCCCCAAACGCCCGTCAGGAAAGGCTTTCCCTTCCACAGTCCGGGCAGCCCGCTGAACAGCGCCACGAGCAAGCCTGAGGCCATGAGCGTGCGCGGCGAAACGCGCACGGAGCGCCGCGCGGCACCCACGTTATAGGCCAGCGCGTGCACCGTGAAGGCGGTCGCGGCCACCAGGCCTCCGACAAAACCGCCGCCGGGTTCGTTGTGCCCGCTAAGGAGCAGAAGGACCGAGATCAGCAGCATGACGGCTTTCAGAAGGGGTGTCCAATTGCGAAGCAGGACGGAATTCATGAAGGGGCCTTTCGCGCGCGGCGGCGGCGGCGCATGAGGGCCTGGGCACCAAAAGCCGCCACAGCCAGTACCGTGATTTCACCGAGGGTGTCCAAGGCGCGAAAATCCACGAGAATTACATTTACCACGTTGCGGCCGTGGGCGAGGGGCAGGCTGTTCTCTCGATAGAAGTCGGAGACGGAACGATCCTGGCCCGTGGTGAGGGTGAAGTACACGAGTAAACCCATGAGGATTCCGGCAATCGCGGCGAGGGCGGCATCGCGGCGGCGCACCGAGACGGGCGCGAGACTCTTGAACCCCGGCATGGCGGCGGCGAGCAATGCAAACAGGACGACCGACAGGGATTCCACGATGATCTGTGTCTTCGCGAGATCGGGCGCGCCATAAAATACGTAGAGCAAGGCCATACCATAGCCCACCACGCCGAGGCAGGCGAGTGCCCCGAACCGAGACTCCACGCGGGTAAGCGCAATGGCCGCGATGGCAATCATGCCGACGATGATCAACTCATGTGCCCGCACGTCGGCGAGCAAGAAGGCGCTGGTGTGACCTTCATAGGGCAGAACGCTGCAGGCCATACCAATTACGCAGGCGATCACGACCAGCAGGTAATAGCGGAGATAACCGTGCTGCAGAAAGCTGGTCTGCACTCGAGAGAACCAGAGCATTCCCGCCACCGCGCCATCGTAACCCGCTTCCGGCCCCAGGCGGTACAGGGGCGCGAGCCCATGGGCGGAACGCTGAATCAGGCGACGCAGCAGCACGGCGACCAGCCCCAGCACCAGCGTGGCGACGCTGAGTATGAGCGCCGTATTTATCCCGTGCCAGAGCTTGAGTTTTATCTCCATCGTCGAGCCCATGACATCCGATGCGCCGGGGCCGAGGACGTGGTGACTGAGGAGGGCGGGGTAAAGTCCGCAGGCCAGGCCCAGCGCGCCCAAGGTCATAGGGCCGATCCATAAAGAAAACGGGGCCTCGCCCGATGCGGGGGGGTGGGTGCCGTGCCTTCGCCAGAAGGGTAACACGCCGACGACGACGGCAACGTAAACATTGGCGGCGTTGGCCAACACGGCCGCGCCGACGAGCAATGGCCCCGCCAGGGGCGCGTAGAGCAGGGCCTCATAAACCGATTCTTTGCCCACAAATCCCAACAGGGGGGGCAGCCCCGCCATGGACAGTGCGGCAATCATGGCCGCCAGGGCCGATGCGGGCATGGCGCGGCCCAAACCACCCAGCTTTTCCACATGGTTCTCATGGGTCCCGTGAATCAGCGTACCCGCCGTCATAAACAACGCCGCCTTGTAAAAAGCGTGCACAAAGAGAAAAACCTTAAAGGCTTTGATGGCCATCGGCGTGCCCAGACCGATGCACAAGACGAGCGTGCCCAGGGCGGTGATAGTCGAATAGGCCAGCATGGGCTTCAAAGCCGTCTGTTGCATCGAGAGCCATCCCCCCGCCAACATCGTCGCCGTGCCCAACCCCACCAGCAGCCAGAACCAGAGCTCTGTTCCCCCCAGGGGCGGGCTGAGGCGCGCAAGGAGGTATATCCCGGCTTTCACCATCGTGGAGCTGTGAAGGTAAGCACTTGCGGGTGTGGGTGCCGCCATGGCGTTGGGAAGCCAGAAATGAAAAGGAAACTGGGCCGACTTCGTTGCCGCACCCGCGACGATCAGCAGTACAATCGCCACGTAGTGGGGGTGGTTGGCGAGGCCCGGTGTCGCGATAATTTCACCCAGCCGAAACGTACCCGCCGCGTTGCCCAGGAGGATGAGCCCTGCGAGAAGCGCCAATGCACCCGCGCCCGTGGTTAGCAGGGCCTGCAAAGCCGCCTGCCGCGCACTTTCTTTCTGATGTTCGAAGCCGATCAGCAGGTAGGACGCGATGCTGGTCATCTCCCAGAATACGAAGAGCGCGATCAGGTTGTCGGCGAAAACCACGCCAAGCATGGCCGCCATGAAGAAAAACAAAAAGGCCATGAAACGGCCCCGTCGCGGATCGCCTTCGAAATAGGACGCTGCGTACACCACGATCAGGGCACCGATTCCTGTGATCAGGAGGCCGAAGGCCAGACTGAGACTGTCCAGTCGCAGGCTGAGCTCGAGTCCGGCCAGTGGGGCCCAGGGAAGAGACTGTACCCAACTTTCATCCACGCGATCGAGCAAGAAGAGCAGCCAGGCGCAGAGGCCCGCCGGGGCCAGGGCCATGACCCAGCCAAAGGCCCGGCCCGCCGGACGGGACAAGGGAGCAGACACTACCGCGGCCAATAGCGGAATAAGAATGAGTATAAAGAGCATTGATTCCGTCAGAAAAACAGGTTAGTCACCAAGCATGCCTTGTATTCGCGGCCTCCCAAAATCGGGTCAATGCCGAAATGTACATCGTGTTACTTATACATAAATTTACCATACCATGAGCTTTTTATTCATCCTGCTCACCCGCTTTGACTGATCCGCCCAGCCACAACGGCTCGGATCGAAGTCCGGCATTGATTACTTCCGGCCACCGCGATTCCACAAGTAGGCAAGTGCGGAACAAGTAATATCGGGGTTTCAGCGGGTTAAATTACGCCGCCGTGCTGCTGAACGAATACGACGTGGCGAATCAGTGCCTCAAGCGGTGTCCGCATCCATCTCTGCAGGTGCGCCATTGCCGCTGAAGTCGCGTGGGCCACAAGAAATCCGGCGGATGCTCATAACGCTCTATGCCAACCAGCGCGCGACAGCTCCCCGAAAACCTTGCATTCGTATCACCACACTAAATCACCGGGGCCGCACTGATCATGGGACTGAGCTATCCTCTGGACGTGCTGGGGCAGCCCGCCTGCCTTGCCGGGGCCGACGTATACTACTGGGGCGATCTGGACACCCACGGCTTCGTCATCCACGATCGCGCGCGATACCAAGTGCCGCGCCGCCAAACACTCTTGATGGACGAGGCCACCCTGCTCGCCCACCAGCCACTCCGGATCAACGAAGACAGACCAAGCACCGAGCAAGGCCGTCCCCCGCTACGCGTCAATCGTAAGGATTTCCAGATTGATCGCGGCACTCATCACGCCCATGAGAAACATGCCCATCTGCGTTTCCTGAAGCATGGAAAGCGCGCCGCTGTCGATCACCAGATGATCCTGAAGGCTGGCGGGATTTCGCAGAATCGACTGCACCGCGTCGGGCGCGATGTCGTGGGGCAACAGCCCGAGAAAGAGGCACGTGAAGATCGCGTGTGACGGCGTAATCGGCCCCGAGTAGAACAAGAACTGGATCAACTGATTCGCGGACACGGAGCGCTCCCCGTCTCCCTCGCTCCACCGCCGCGTGGGCGCATTGCACTGTTCGAAATAGAGCCCCTTCCGCTCGCGGATAGCCGCCACGGACGCGCCGTCGATCTTAAGCTGCTCGAACACACTGCGAAGATAGACTCCCGCGATGGAGTCCATGGACTCTGGTAACCGCAACATCAACCACTCCTCCTCCGCACGGGCGATGGGGTAGTTCAGAAAGCCGCAGCAGCCAAAGGACGCCTGACGGAAATTGGCCGTGCAGTCGTCGCACAGGGGAGCGTAACGATCAAGCGTACGCCCCGTTTCCAGCAGGGACGCGACCGTCACCTGCTCCGTCACGGGACCGCTGGGGTATTGCACCACCCGTGTAATGGTAGCCGTCATCGGGTCCTGCCCGCCCTTCCGGATCCGCTCCACCAGCATGGCCGCCTGGCCCCGCGCCTTGATACGCGCCACCAGCACATCCACGCCCAGCTCCCGCTTCACCTTGCAGTTCCGGCTCTGTACATAATCCACGCCCACAATGGCTCGCTCCTGCGATTAATTTCACGACCATCATGGCAGAATGAAATTAAGGCGTCAACCGAAACGTCGCGGCAAGTCCTTGCGGCGCTGAGAGCGCCGCCGCACCTACTTCTACCTCGCCGCCGCAGGCTTGGGCGCGGTTCCGTCCCCTGGTTCGGGCTCGGGAAACACCCCGTTCATTTCTTCCAGCAGCTTCAACGACTCCCGGTGGATCGTGGGGGCCACGTCCGGCCCGCCGGAGTTCTCTTCGCCATACTGGGCCTCTCCGTCATAGATAAACGGCGCTTTCACGTCCCATTGTGTCTTGGGCACCATGTAGCCGATTTGATCATTGGCCAGCCCGATGACGAGGGCCATGCGCGCCTTGCGCTCCATTTCATCGCGCAGCGGCGGCACTTCCACGGGCTCGATCTCGTAGTCGCGGCCCGGCAAGGCCTCCACGCCCCCTTCCACGATCTCGGGGTAGATTTCCCCGGGCACGCTGAGCAGCAGCACGCCGCCAATGCGGATCACATTGAGCTCCGTGCGCGCGCCTTGAAATATCTTGTAGCCCTCGTGGATCAGGCCCAACATCATGGCGTACTTGTAGGCACCGGTGACGGGTACCCGGATCGTGCGGGCGGAAACCGCCAGGCGCGGATTCTCGTTCTTCCAGACGCGATCGCTGCGCAGGGCGTTGCACGCCACGATGGCGAGATTCTCGCCCAGCGCCTGGGCCTTCTCGAAGCTCGCCTCGCTGAAGCTCTGTTGCCCATCGCGGTGGGGCACCGTGGTATGGAGTTGGGTCATCAGCCCGCCCACCTGCCCCTGGAAGAACAGGCACATTCCGCCAAAACCTTCCACGCCGTTGGGCGCGGGCACGCCCTTCTCCACGCCCTCCCGCAGCCAGTGGGGAAAGTCGGAGGTGATCATGCCGTTCTTGCCGCCCAGCGCCTCCGGGTGGTTGCCCCAGTTCACAAAAGTCGCGATGGTGTCGTCGCTCCCCTTCTTTGTGAAGCGCATGAGGTACATCGTGTTGTCCATCACCACCGGCTTTCGGGAATCGTTCACAAAGCCCTCCGGCGCGATCTCCACCGTGGTGCATTCCATCTCCGCCGGTCGCATCGACAGCACCGCCCGCTCCACCGCCGCGCGGGTCTTTTCGCGCACCATGTCCATGTAGCGCTCGTCGTAGCCGAAGATCGGGGTGGGACCGCTCCAAATCTTCATGGTATCGGGCGTTTCGTGGGTGTGGCTGCTGGAAAACAGGATATGGTTGATGCCCAAATCTTTGCTGACCGACTCGCGCACCGCGATGAAGTCGTTCTGAAAGATGCCCACGCTGTCGATGGTGACCAGCACCAGAGTCACGCCGTTGTTGCGCAGGGCGATGGCACGGGTCCAGGGCGTGTCGTTCACCCCCTTGGCGGGGCGGTTCGAATTGAAGCCAGCCATCCAGATGGCATCAAACTTTCCGTTCCCGTTGCGGTCCGTAAAGGTATCCGTGCCCTTGTCGTACTTGCTGTTTTCATTCACATCGACCCAGTCGTCATACTGGGCAAAGTCTGGACCGATCTCCTCCATCCCCACGCCCACCTGCAGGCCCTCGGGCGCGGTAGCCATGGCCGCTTTCTCAGGCGCCATCAGGTCCAACTCATAATCGGGGTAGGGCCCCTTCAGGCGGCCACGAAACCAGACCGCGCCCAACAGGATGAGGATCATACAGGCGCTGAAAATCTTGTGCTCTCGGATAAATGACATGGGGTACTCCTGAAAACTACGTCGGAACAGGCCCCATCATAACAGGCCGAGGACACTTGATCCCATGGGGTTGTAGCGCCTTTGGCGCTGGTGGACGGGGCTTTGCGGAACCTAAGTCAACAAAACCCTTGCTTCGGATCAATCCTTATGTTATGCTTACTGAACAATATGTTGCCAAGCCTCTCTTTAATTCGATCCGTAACTAAAGTGCCTTTACCTGTATACAGCAGTTCATTCTGGCAATGCACGGTCGGCTGAAACAACCACATACACTATTCAGTAAAAAGGACTTAACCATGAAAAAAACCGGCTTTACCCTCATCGAACTCCTCGTTGTCATCGCCATCATCGGCATTCTCGCCGCCATCCTCCTCCCGGCTCTGGCCCGCGCACGGGAAGCCGCCCGCCGAAGCTCCTGCCAGAACAACCTCAAGCAGATGGGCGTCATTTTCAAAATGTACGCCGATGAGTCCGCCGGCGAGAAGTTCCCCCGCCGCAAGACCTTTAATTGCAACGGCACCCTCAGCGACACGATGATTTTCGACGGCACCCAGGTCATGCCCGAATACCTCACCGATGCGCAGGTCGTATATTGCCCTTCCTGGGGCAAGGATGTGGATGCGGTGGATCGCTACGACGCCGACGGCAATGGCCGCGTGGACTCCTGCGAATTCGCCAAGGAGCCCTATGACTACATCGGCTGGCTCTTCATGGAGGATGTGAATCTCCTCGGCCCCCTTGTGGGCACGGTGGGATCGGACGTGGGCGGTCGCTTCTCGGAGTCCGAAATCAATTCGAGCACACCCCTGGGCGCACTGGCCCAGGCCAACGTCACGACACTCGGAGCCCAAAGCGACCACGACTTTACGGTCCCCGCAGCGTATGCCGGTACCCAGGCGGGCGGCAGCAACGTGATGCTGCGCCTCCGCGAGGGCGTGGAGCGCTTCCTGATCACGGATATCAACAACCCCGGCGGCAGCGCGAAGGCGCAGAGCAATGTGGCCCTCATGTGGGACCACGTGACGACCAACACCATCGACTTCAACCATATCCCCGGCGGCGGCAACGTGCTCTACCTGGACGGGCACGTTACCTTCCTGAAGTATCCGGATGAGAAGTTCCCCATGACAGTCGACAGCGCCCGCACCTTCGGCCGCTATAATCGCCCCTTCAACGGCGTATAAGTACCAAAAACACACTTCGGCCCGGATGGTGATGACCATCCGGGCCGATTTCTTTTGGGCTGGACAATTGGCGAAACGGCGCTACAGCTTCCCGCGCCCCAGCGCGCCCATGCCCAGCAGGGTCAATAGCGCCAGTCCCGATACCAGAATGTTGCCCGAGGCCTTCTCGATGGATTGCGCTTCGAAGACACAGCCGGAACTTCCCGCGCCGCGCGGCGATCCGTTGCGCTCGTAGAAATCGCTCCCGTCGTCCGGCGGCGTGGCCAGGTTCAAGAAGCCGCCCGCCAGCGCGAAGAACTCCCGGAAGGACGAATACTGATCCAGCCGCGCATTCGAATTGCCACAGGCCTGAAAATTGCCATTGCTGAGCATGCCGAAGACCCGGAAGCTCGCGTCGTCGAACATGACGGGCGATCCAGAGGAGCCGCCCTCGGTGAGACCTTCATCCCACGACAGCGTGACCTGAAGATCGCCGAAGCGCGTATCCAGGTTGATCTCGTTCACCCGACCGATGCTCTCTTTCATGGCCGTGCCATCGGGATGGTGCAGTCCCACCGCACCATCGCCGATCCGGGGTGCCCGCGTGTCCCAGCCGAGATACGCGCGGCCACGCGTACCCACGGGCACGGTGTCCAGCCGCAGCAGCATGCCATCCAGCGCCGTGCTGTTGCGCAGAAAAGCCGTTCCCGTGCTGCGGGGCAGTCCGGCAATCGTGCCCGCGCTCGGCTCGGTGCCTGGGCAGCCGTTCGTGCGCAAATCCCATATCACCTCAACACCATCCGCAAAGATGGTGTCGTTGGTGCCCTGAAAGCAGTGGTCCGCCGTCAGAAAGAGCCCCTCGGCCACATCCGTAATTTGGTTGTTCAACAGGGCACCGGAACACAGAAAAGAGGTGCCGTCTTCATCCGTCACCGTCATGCGGCCGATGCCCGAGCTGACTTCCTGGAGCGAGGCATTGTCCGTACAATCCGCCGAAAGCGGGCAATCCAATTGCTTCGTCGCCGGGCTGCTGAAATAGTGAGAAAGCATCTCCAGCGTGATGTCCGGCATGACCGCGCGGGGTGAGCGCAGCTCCAGCACCACCGTGTCCCCCATCGTCGTGGGCATCCATCGCCCGTTGCTGCTGGTGTTGGCCAGGGTGAAGGGCCCAAAGGCATGGGGCGCGGCCAGATCGATCACCCATACCTCGTCGTCCGGGTGAAGCCGGGCCAGATTGACGCGGAGCCGCAGCGCCGATGCATCCACCGAGGCGACGGAGGCCCGCCAGATATTCAAGCCATCCTGCGTGCCCTGGGCTTCGAAGAGGTCCGCGGAAGCCCAGCCCAGGATCGCGCCCGAGCCGACCTGAAGCGCGGGGGTCTCCACCGCAGACTTCAGCGCTTCCGACTGACCGGCAAAGTCGTCAATCTCGTAACGGGGCACCGCATCGGACGCCAGGGCGGTCGCTGCCCCCGCCGCGACGGCATCGGCTTGACCATCGGACAGCGCCTTCGCGGGCGGAATGAATCGGTAGTCGGCAAACTCCGCCGTTGTATTCAGGGCCATGGCGCACAAAGCCACCCCCAGTAGAATTCGATGCATACGATACGTTCTCCTTGCAGGCCAGCAATGGCCTCGCGCTTCTATCGGCCCGCTTCCGGCGCCAGCCGGTCCAGCGTAATCCGGGTCACCACAATTTCTTCGTAGGCGCCTTGCGTGCCCCGCTCATAGACGCAGGCGACCGTCGTTTCATTCAAGAAAACAAGATCCGAGTAGGCGCTTGGCCCGCCATACAGCTCGACCGCATTGGGCCACGTCACGCCACCATCCGTGCTCGCGCGCACCGTCATCCGCTCCCGCTTCGTGCTGGCCGGATTGGAGAAGAACAACAAAGATCGCACACCATCGCCCAGCACGCTGGCCTGACACACCGGCTCCACCAGCGCGGGGTCGCTCTGATCCGCCGACCACGACAGACCGCCATCATCACTGTACGACACCCGACGTCGATTTTCCCCCGTATAACTCCGCATGTTCTGGTAAACGCGCCCATCGGGCAATTCGGCGACAGTCGACTCGTTGGTATAGCCCTCGTGTACGCCGCCGATGGCCCAGGTCGTGCCCCCGTCATCGCTGAAAATGACATGGGCGTGCCACCCGGAAAACTCCGTACCCAGAGAATGGTTGGCGGGCACCAGCAATCGGCCCGACTTCAGTTGAATTGCATGGCCCGGCCCCGTCGCGTACCACCGCCACTCCGGTCGGCTTGCCGTCGCGCTGATTTCCACCGGCGCACTCCACGCCTGCCCTTCATCGTCGCTGCCCATCACCCATACCGTCCGGGGCGGATCTTCCCCGGTCAGGATCCGGCTCTCCTTCGCGGAGGCGGCGTTCCTCGTCCACACCAGCACCACTTTTCCCGCTCGGGCATCATACACCGGTGCCGGATTCCCGCAAGTGAACCCCGGATCATGGACCACCACGCGCAACGGTGACCACGTGACGCCCTCATCCACACTGTGCTTCATGACCAGATCGATCTCGCCCGAATCCCCACCACCGCTCCGGCGCCCTTCACAAAAAGCCAGCAGCCGGTGTGGCGTGCGAATAATGGCGGGGATGCGGAAGGTGTGGTAACCCTCGGTACCCGATTTGAAGATGGTCGTCGCGGCCAGCTCCTCCGCCGGACAGCACGCAGTCCAAACAGCCAGGCAGGTTAATGCAAGGCCTCGAATATACTGAACCGTCGTTTTCTTGAACGCCACTACAATCCCCTTCTGCCCTGCAATGAATTATTGGAATACTACCACGAAATGGGGTATTCCGTTTCTATACCGATGTGGCCCAGCCAGGCTTCCGCTTCGAAACATCCGAAACTCATAAGTCGGCTGCAGCGCCCGCACAAAGATCCAACCGCAATCCTCTGCACGCAAAGGCGCGAAGGCGCAAAGATTATTGGCACGTCGGCCCAAGGTATCTTGCCTCGATTACAGGGGAAATCACCCTTGCAAAATGCTGCATTTTCCTCCTTTCCTTCGTACCTACGTGGTGAGAAGCTTTCCGGTGCCTCTTACTCGCCCGACTGCTTCAATCGCTTGTTGAGCGCCTGGCGGGAAATGCCCAGCATCTCGGCGGCGATAGCCTGGTTGCCATCGGCCCGGCGCAGCGCTTCCTCGATCAGTAATTCAGTGTTCTCCTTCATGGTGGGCAGTACTTCCCCAAACGTTACACCCGCACCGGGCCGCGGCGCGGGATCGTGAAGTGGGGCCAGGTGCTGCATGTGCTCCTTGAAGCGCGCCATCGAGAGAATCCCACCGGGGTGATGGGTCACCGCGTCCACCACCATGGATCGCAACTCCCGGACGTTGCCTGGGAAGTGGTACGACTTGAGCAGGGCGGCCAGCTCCCGGGGTGCCGAGGGCCGCTTCTTCTGTAGCATGTCGGCCGCTTCGTCGAGAAACAGTTCCAGCAGCGGCGCAATGTCTTCACGCCGTTCACGCAGCGGCGGCACGACCACCCGGTGGGTCTGGAGCCGGAAATAGAGATCCTTACGAAAGGTGCCCGTATCACTGAGGGCCTTCAGGTCGCGGTTCGTCGCCGCCACGATGCGCGCGTCCGACTTGCGGGCCACATCCGAACCCAGGGGATAGTACTCCCCTTCCTGCAGCAGGCGGAGCAATTTGATCTGTCCGGAGCTGTCCAGGTCGCCTATCTCATCCAGAAAGAGCGTACCACCAGCGGCCTGCTCGATGAGGCCGGGCCGGGCCAGATCGGCCCCGGTAAAGGCACCCTTCACATGGCCAAAGAGCGTGTCGGAAAAGGCTTGATCTTCCAGCCCCGCCGCATTCACGGGAACAAAGCGACCACCCCGTCCACTGACGCGGTGAACGGCCTGGGCGAAGAGCTCCTTGCCCACCCCCGTCTCTCCGGCAATCAACACGGCCATGGGTGACGCGGAAACGGCCTCCAGATACTTGAAGATGCCCCAGACACGCTGCGAAGCCGTTACGATGCCCTCGAAGGCTTCCGGATTGGCCAGCGCATCATCAAGCACGCTTTCTTTCAGGCGCGAATTTTCCCGCCGGAGCTGCTGGAGTTCCAAGGCCCGTTTTACGCCGCTGACAAGCCGCTCGGTCTCCGTAGTTTTCACATAGTAGTCAAAGGCGCCTTCGCGCATGCAGGCAACAGCCGAACCCACATCGTTCACACCGGTAAGCATCACCACGGGAACATCCGGGCACGCTTCGGCCAGTTGGGCCAGCACCTCCACCCCCGACAAATGGGGCATGGTGAGATCGAGGATGACGAGTGCCGCGGAAAGTTCCACCGCCCGGGCCGCTCCCTCGCGGCTGTCGGCGCAGGTATGAACATTGGAGATGCCCGCCGCGCGCAACGTCATGCTGAAACTGCGCAGCCACGCCTCCTCGTCGTCTATCAGCAATACAGGTTCCGCCAGGTGTCGCGCTGCGGTCAATTTCGTTCTCCTCTGCCGCCGGACGGCAGCAGGATACGCGCGGTCGTGCCCGCGCCTAATTTCGATTCAAACACCAGCTCGCCACCATGCTCTTCGATGATTCCGGCGGAAATGGAGAGTCCGAGTCCGGTACCACCCGCGGTGCGACGGGTCGTAAAAAAAGGATCGGTAATGCGCGGCACGTCCTCTTCCGCGATACCCCGGCCCGTGTCGGCCACTTCAATGGTCACGCGGCCATCGGCGGACATACCCGTGGAAACGCGAATCTCGCCCTCCGGCGAATCGAGGGCGTCGCAACTATTCAGCAGCAGATTGATCACCACCTGCTCCAGGCGACGTCCGTTTCCGTGTACCTGCGGCAGGTCCGGCGCCAGAACCACTTCCAGGTGGCGCGTGGCCTTCTTCAGGTGGCTGGACACCAGATTGATAGAGGACTGGACCACCTGATTCACATCGACCGGATCATCCAGGCGCTCTTCCGACTGGCGGGAGAAGCCCTTGAGGTCATCCACAATCGCCTTGATTCGTTCCGAGCCCGCGGACGCATCGGCCAGGATCAAGGGAAGCTGATCGCGCAGTTCGGAGTAGTTCATCGGCCCGAGACTGAAATCGCCATGTTCCCCGTAGTATTCATCCAACACGGGCAAGGCCTTCCCCCAAACGTCCGCCAGCAGTCCGAGATTCAGGGCAATGAGCCCGTTGGGGTTGTTGATTTCATGAGCCACGCCGGAGACGAGGATGCCGAGAGAAACCATCTTGTCGGCCTGGCGCAGTTGCTGCTCCCGCAGCGAGGCCTGCCGCTGGGCCTCTTCCCTCGCCTGGATTTCACCCTGCAACTGCTGCACCGAAGCCTCCAATTGGGTGGTTCGTTCCCGCACCGACGAATCCAGCGTGTCGATCTGACGCTTGAGGCTCAGGCGCATAGTGTCCAGCCCCGCAGCCAGGCGGCGCGTCTCTACGCCGGAGACCTGGGGCGTCGACAGATCCAAATCGCCCTCGGCGATCTTCTGCGCCGTCGCGGAAAGGGCCGTCAGGGGACGGCTGATATTGCGGCTGAGAATCAGCGCCAGCACGAAGATGCCCGCCGCCGCCGCCGCACAGGTGCTCAATGTGAATACCGTCAACTGCCGCGCCGGCTGGAGCACCAGCGCCTCGGGCGCAATCGCCACCCCGTCCAGCACCATGCCCGAAAGGATACCGCGAACCTTCACCGCCGCCAGCACCTGCCGGGATCCATCGATGGACCCGTCGGACAGCGCGTGGGCGCGCCCCCCTTGGGACGCCGCCAGGCGGGCCAGTGCCGGGAACTCCGCTACAAGCATCGACGACGCCAAATCATCCTTGCCCACACCGGCGACAAGCCGCTCCTGCTCGTCGGCAAGGTAAAGTCGGATTCCCCGTTCGGCCACCGGGTTGCTCTGCCGGGCGCTGCGCTCGCTCGCCTTGTCCCAGTTGAAGGAGCCTGCGATCGTACCAATAACCGTCTTTTCCTCGAATTTGGCGAGTATGGGGCTGGCCATGATGATCACCCGTACCGGAGCGCCGTCGGGCAGCGTCGACTGCACGATTCCGCCGATGAAAAGCTTTTCTTTCGCGGCACGCTGAACCGCTTCGTGGTCGTTCATCATGGTGTCAATACGGTCAAAATTGCTCGACGCCACGATCTTTCCGGCCAGGTCCATGCACCAGATCTCGCTGAAATCGCTCCGCTTCTGGATCTCGGCCAGTTCCGGCGCTAGTTGGAGGTACTGATCATCCCCCGTGAAGACGATCTGCATCGTGTCCAGCTCCGACCACGATTCCAGTTCCTTTGCCGCGTCATCGACGGCAACCACGGCAGACCGGGCCAAAGTTTCGGCACTCGCTTCGAGCGAATCCCCCGCCACAGCCAACAGGGTTTCCTGGCTACTGCGATAGGTGACATAGGTAACCAAAAGCAGGGGAGCAAGTGCGGTGGCCAGAAGGCTGAGCAGCACTTTCGCAAACATATTCATTTGGGAGCTTCCGCCCCGTCCTGCGCCGGGGTGGGTACTTCTTCGGGCGTGGGCCCGCTTTCGTTTTGCCCGTTGGACTCTTCAGTTTCCTCGGAGGCCAGCAGCTCCGGAGCATCCGTGATGGTCACGACCCGCACCGTGTCGTCTACCTCGGACTCGTAGATATAGGCCACGGCCCCTTTGAGCTTGCGCACGTACTTCTTGACCGTCTCACTGCTGTCCAGGGCAATCGGCTGGCGGGCATTGCCCGTCATAGTCTGCTGGATCCAATACCGCTTCCACTCATCGGGGGTTTGCTCCAGCACGATACGCCCGAAGGCCGAGCGGATATCGCCACCCGCCTGATCGATGGGGATGCAATGCTCGCCGTCTTCCCACTCCGTCTGGGTCTTGCGGAACATGCGGGCAAGCTCGTTGCGGGTGAGGGATGCGGTCTCATTCTCCACATGGGTCACCACGGCAATCCGCGGGGGAGTCTCGGGCGACTCCTCCGGAGCGGCGGCTATGGCGGAGGCCAGCAGGCTGGCCATAAGCCAGGCTGCCGCCACCGCGTTCCAGCGCTGTATCGGACGTTTCATGAGATCCATGATTGCTTCGGCTGCTTTCCCCGCGAGCGCATCAAAAGTTAAAGACCACCGACGCCGCCACGCCGTCATAAGGATCGCGGGGGTTCTCGGGTTCGCTGTGGAACAGCTCCAGCTTCAGCGACACGTTGGGCCGAGGCCGGAAATTCGCGCCCAGGGTGTGGCGCGTTTCATCCCGCGGTGTCGGAATTCCATCGTTGAAGTCGAGGTAGTCATAGCGATAGAAACCGTGCCACTTGTCCGTCAGGCGGTAGGCCGCTTGAAGGTATGCCCCGACCGTGTCCCCTTCTTCCTGATCCAGTCGGGAACGGAGACTGTTGTCCACGCGCGGGAGGCTGCCCCGGGCAAACTCGGCCAGGATTTCAAGCCGGCCCATGCGGATCTGGGAATCCAGGCCAAAAATCAGTTCGCCCTGGTCCAGGTCATTTTCGCTGGCCAGTGCCGAGAAGGAGAAATCCAGGGTATCGATCCACGCGGGCCCATCCCGGCCCGCCAGGCGAAAGGTAAGCCGCCCCCCCGCCGCCAGGTTGTCGTTCTGCTCCAACTCCATCAGCGCCGTGTTCGCCCCGCCGCCCGCAAACAGGGCATAGCTCACGCCCCGATCATTCGCGTTCCACCAGTCGCCCGATGCCTGAAGGGCCACGATACTCTTGGGAAAGACATTGCCCGACATCAACGGCGCCAGCGTGGACATGGTCAGGTTGGGGTAGTGATTCGACTGCCAGTATTGAGGAAGCAGCAGCTTGCCGCCACGGAGGCGAAAACGATCCGAATCACGAAATTCGACCCAGCCAGTTTCCATCTCCACCTCAATCGGCTTGCCGCCGCGATCGGTGAGGTACACTTCGCCATCGATCCGGTCAAACTCGATCTCAGAAAAGGCGGTCCACTTCTCATCCTTGGTCGTAGCGCGAACGAAAACGCTCAGCTCATTCTGGACAAAGGACCCGCCCTGCTCACTGGAATCGTCGCCATACTGGAAGTCGGCATAGCCGTGGAGCGACAGGCGTCGTTCCCCGCCCGACGTCTCCAGCGCGAGCGCATCAAGATCATCCTCTTCGCCACCCCAAGCATCGCCCTGAACCACCCCCAGAGTCATGAACGCAGCCAGTAACACCCAGGCAGGGGCGGTGCGGAAATGTATATAGTGGGTTTCTCTCGTCGGCTTCATCGGAAGGGGCTCAAACAGGGGGTAGGGGCCACAACCGGCCCATAGGCGAGATCTTGACAGGTCCGGCCCGAGATCGCAAACTGACGGCGATACTTAGCGAGAAACCCGGCTTCGCCAGCCAGATCGCTGCGCGAAATGCTCCGTCACGAGGGGTAACCGTATAGCTACTCCGCTTCGGGAAGCTCGAAGCGATACCCCACACCGCGTACCGTGGCGATATAGTTGTGTTCCCCCGGACCTTCGCCGAGTTTCTTTCTCAGGTTGCCGATGTGGACATCGATGCCCTTCGCGACGCCCACGAAGGAACCCGACCAGGCCAGGTCAAAGAGCGCATCGCGACTGAAGACGCGCCCCGGTCGGGCGGACATCACCAGGAGCAGGTCAAACTCCCGGGCCGTCAGGTGAATCTCCACCCCCCGCTTCCACACCCGGCGTTCCTCGGGGGCTATCTCCAGTTCCCCCAGGGCCCGGCGGGCACCTGGCGCATTCCCGGCGTTCAATCTTCGGAATAGTGCCCTGATCCGTGCAATGAACTCTTTGGTATCGAAGGGCTTGGTCAGGTAGTCGTCCGCGCCGGCATCCAGCGCCAGAACTTTCACCGTCGGAATCGCCGTGCTGCTCAGCATCATCACCGGAACGGCGGCCATCTGCCGCAGCGCTTCGAGCACCTGAAGGCCATCCATTTCGGTGTTGCCGTCCTCGGCGGCCAGGGCGATATCGAGCACCACGAGGTCGGCGGGTGATTCCCGAAAACACCGCAACGCGCCGGGCCCGGTCATGGCCGTGACCACTTCGAATCCACTGCCGCGCAAGGCCTCCGTAAGCCGCGCCAGTAGGTCCCGATCATCGTCGACCAGCAGGATTGATTTCCTTG
>JBIJDL010000014.1:0-29548 GCA_044344195.1 Candidatus Hydrogenedentales bacterium | reverse complement strand
TTTGTTCAAAGATGCCGCTGAATAAAGAATTAAAGTCCATGGTGTGTATTCCATTCAACATTGATTGTCGCATGCCCGCGGAGAACGCTCCGGAACTCGGGGCCTGTTCAGGGGTCAATTCCTGTTCAGCCACGCGATCGCTGCCTGGGGGAGGTCGGGATACCACATGCCCGACCTCCCCCTGACTGGTGTCTCGACTGCGCCAGGCGAGCCGCCGGGAAGAAACCCCGGCACCAGATGGCAGGATGCGAGACCTGTCCGGTATCAGCCCAGAAGACCGCCCAGCAAGTCGCTCAGACCACCCTGAATTAGATCGGTGATCAGGGTCGTGATGGTGGACAGGATCTGCTCAAAGATACCGCTGAAGAGTGATTCGAAATCCATGGTGTGTACTCCTTTTAAGGGTTGCTATTGATCTGCCATTGTTTGGTACACAGCCCACAATGGGCTGCGTGCTTAGTTACGGGTGAACCCGCCGTCTATTGCATCCCGTCGCAATTTTCTCTCGAATTGGGCCGACCCGCTTCCGAGCCGGGTAACAACTCCCGCAGGCGCCGGTAGTTCTCGGCGTGCAGGGATGGCCGCCCTTACCGCCCGGTCAACACAGACTGGCGTAAATAAGCCCCCTATGGAAAGGCTCGTAACCATGCTCCGAAATTTGATCGCCAACCTGTTAATACTTCGAAACCGATTGATCTACGCCATGCGCCAGTGGTGCCGCGACATCCTGCCGCCAGCGTCCTTCCAGCACTCGGTCGGGGCTATGCCATGTGCGCGGACAGATCAGCACGGAGGGACTTCAACGTTCGATGAAGTTTAGTGCGTACCGCCCCCTCGGTACTCCCGACAATGGCCGCAATATCACGCGCGCACATGTTTTGAAAGAAGCGCAGCTCCACGATCTCCCGTTCCCGCTCCGGCAGTCGTTGCAGGGCCTCGAAGAGGCACTGATGCCGCTCGTCTTCCAGCGCCAGCGCGGCCGGGTTCGGCATTTCCGATTCCCAGATCCGGCCATCCTGCCCAAACGCGTTAAAAGCGGGGTCCTGCAAGGAGGACATATCCACGATCCGGTCTCGTTCGAGCACATTAAGGCAGAAGTTTCGAGCGATCCGAAAGAACCAGGGCCGGAAGGGACGTTCCCCGTCAAAGGAGCCGGCCTTGCTGTACGCCTTCAGGAACACCTCCTGGGCGGCGTCCCGGGCACGCTCCGGGTTCTTGAGGAAGCTCATGCAATAGCGGTACAGGTCGGTCTGATAGCGCTCGACTATCGTGCCGAAGGCGCTCTGGTTTCCCCCGACGACCGCCGCCATCAGGGATTCGTCCGTCACGTGCTCCGGAGCCGGGCCCCGGTTGCTTGTGGCGGTCCATGAACGTACTCCCATTCCGTACATCGAACTGCGATTCATTGCGACTGCTTGATACATGTTCAGATCCTCCGTTTGGGTTCTGCCGGAACTTTAACCGGCTGGATCTCGGAATTTGCCTGGGATCGGAAGGGATCTAGCAAGGATCTTTAGCCAGCGGCTTGTGATGCCTAAGTCCCTGTCGCAAGGGTGTTTATCTGGGCCGTGGCGCGCCGGAGCGGAGCCGGGGAGTGGCGGGGGCGCTGCGCCGTCCGCCCTTTAAATACGGTCCTGGCGTGGGTCCTCGCCGCAGACGAATCATGGGGGTAAGTTTTCGGTAAGGAGGCCCTTCGGAACGTAATGGGAGCCCACCCGGTCCGTAGATAGGGCGGACATTGTCCAACGTAAAACCGCCACGAAACGAAAGGTGAATCGCCATGATCACGAAGCGTACGATTGCCGCAGCCCTTGTCCTTGGCAGCCTCTCCCTCGCCGGATGCCCCGAGTTGTCTCCCCCCTTTGACACGACCGGAAACTATGCTGGCGATTTTGCCGTGGGCTTCGGAGATCTGGAGCTTATCGACGGGTGTGGCATGCTGGTGTCCCTCGATCAGGACGTGCAGGGGCTTCCCTTCGTAAACGGACAGGTCACCGGCACCGTGACGCTCTCTTTCGGGTGCGTGCTGCCGGAGGACCTTGCCCTGCTGGCGAGTGAGGGAGCGGGTGCCCTGGGAACGGGTCTCGCCGCACTGGGCGCAGGGGGGCTTGATTCAGGAATTGCCAGCCTGCTGAATCTGCCCTCTATTGAAGTAACCGGCGTGCTGTTGCCCGATGGCACACTCGAACTCAATACGCCCGACCTGCTCGAAGACTGCACCGAGGGCGACTGCGTGAAACTCGCACTCCTCGGGAAGGGCGTCGACTCCGACGCCGACGGTCGCATGGACTGGTTCGATGGCACCTTCGGCGGAACGCTCGGAAGCAATCTCGGCGGCCTGCCCATCCTCGGGGAATTCGAGACCTCTACGATCGAGTAAGCCACTGCGTGTGAAGCAAAAACAGCCGTCTAAAACAACACACCCGCCCCTCGGGGCGGGTGTGTTCATTACTCAGGACGGAAGCCTTTCCCCAAACTCCTCAGCGCCTGGAGCAGCATCGCCTTCACCGACACCTTCGACACGGGGCCTTTCTTGCCTTTGGCGTCGTCAATCTTGACCAGCCAGAGTTTGATCGGCTCGGCCTTCGGCTTGGTGGCCACTTGGCCACGATCTGCGGTCGCGCTGGACGGGTCACTTCACAACGGCCCATTTTTTATTTGCCCGTCGGCTCATCGTCTGATTAAATAGGGAAATGCTGTGTGAGCAACGACTAGCGAGCGCCCCGCGGGCAAAGGAAAGAACCATGAACATTCGGATTCTATGGCCTCATGCAATTCTGGTAGGACTGGTTGCCTTTGGCGTACTGGGGACTCGTGCAGCGGTGCCCCTCGGCCTTTTTGACGCGGTGGTTGTCGTCCCGTCGGGCCTGAGTGTCCCGGAGGAGCATGCCGTGGAGATGCTGGTGGACGAAGTGGCGGCCCGCTCTCTCGCTCGCTGGACGGTTCAGCAGGAATGGCCCGACGCCGACGTGCCTGTAGTTGCGGTGGGTCAACAATCAGCCATTACCATCTTCGGGGGCAATCTCGCCACCGGGGCAGTTCCAGCTACGCCCGACAAGCCGGAGGGGTATCGGATCAAGAGCGTGGAAGGACGGAGCGCGGCGACGGTATTCGTGCTGGGCAATGATGACCGTGGCGTACTGTTCGGTTGCGGCCGTCTGCTCCGCGAACTGCGGATGACGCGCGAGGCCGTGGTGCTGGACGGCGCCATCGATATAGAAACTGCGCCGGCGATAGCGCTGCGCGGGCACCAGATGGGGTTCCGGCCCAAGGTTAATTCTTATGATGGCTGGACGGTGCCGATGTGGGAGCAGTACTTCCGCGATCTGATCGTCTTCGGCACCAATGCCGTTGAAGTCATGCCGCCCCGTACGGACGATGCGGATGAGAGCCCCCATTTTCCCCTTACGAAAATCGACATGATGGCGGCGGTATCCCAGTTGGCGAAAGACTACGGCATCGAGTTCTGGATCTGGTATCCCGCCCTGGACGAGGACTACACCAAGCCGGAGACGGTGGAACTCGCCCTGAAGGAATGGGGCGAAGTCTTTGCCCGCTTGCCCTATATCACCACGATTTTTGTTCCCGGCGGCGACCCGGGTCACACGCCGCCTTCGGTGCTCTTCAGTCTGCTCGAAAAGCAGACGGAAAATCTGAAAAAATACCATCCTGCGGCGACGATGTGGATGTCGCCCCAGAGCTTCGACGCCGAGGGAACGGAAGAGTTCTACGGCCTGATGGCTGCCGGACCTCAGTGGCTCAGTGGTATCGTGTACGGCCCCCAGAATTTTCACGACCTTGCCACGCTTCGCGAGCGGGTGCCCGCCGCCTATCCCATCCGCCACTACCCGGATATCACCCATAGTATCGCGAGCCAGTATTCGGTGCCCCATTGGGACCCGGTCTACGGGCTTACAGAGAATCGCGAAGTCATCAATCCACGACCGACCCAGTTCGCCTCGGTCTTCCGCCTGACGAATGGTCGCACGTCGGGATTCATCAGCTATTCCGAAGGGTGCAATGATGACGTGAACAAGATTCTGTGGAGTGGATTGGGATGGAATCCGGACGAGGATGTGCTGGAAATTCTGCGCGACTACGCCCGTTACTTCATCGGGCCCGAACTGGAGGAGCCGTTTGCGCAGGGGTTGATGTCACTGGAGCGAAATTGGATTGGACCACTCTTGACGAATACGGGCGTGGACACCACGTGGAAGCAGTTTGAGACGTTGCTCCGCGAGGCAAGCCCCCAGGTAAAATTGAAATGGCGATTCCAGCAGGCCATCTACCGGGCAAACTACGATGCCTATAACCGGCTGCGCCTGATTCACGAGACCGCCCTCGAACGCCAGGCCATGGACGCCCTGCGACAGGCCGACCGGCTCGGTGCGGAACTCGCCATGAAGCAGGCGTCGGCGATTCTGGACCGGGCGCTCACCGAGTCCGTGGCCCAGGATGTGCGCGCGCGTGTTTTTGAGATGGCGGAGGCGCTGTATCAGAGCGTCCGAATGCAGCTCAGCGTGCCCCGCTATCAGGCCATCGGCGTGCGGCGCGGCGCGAACCTCGATCTCATCGACTATCCGTTGAACAGCCGCATCTGGTTGAACGCCCAGTTTGAATCCATTCGGGCTATTGAGAGTGAGGGCGGGAAGCGCGATGCCCTTGCCGATATCGTGAACTGGGACAACCCTGGACCCGGCGGCTACTACGACGATCTGGGCCAGCCGGGTGCCCAACCCCACCTGGCGCCCGGCATCGGCTGGGAAGGAGATCCGGAGCGGCGTGCCTCGGCCCACGACGCGATGCAGTCGGCGCCGGACTGGCGGATGAGCTGGGTGACTTATGCGGAAACCTTGCGGGATCATCCCCTGCGCATGGAGTACACGGGGCTTGACCCTTCGGCGGAGTACGTCGTGAAGGCGACCTACACCGGAGACAACCTGAAGGCGCAACTGCGCCTGACAGCCGACGGGGCGCACACGATCCATGAATACATGGCCAAGCCCATGCCTATCGCGCCCGTTCAGTTCGACGTACCGGCGGCGGCCACGGCGGATGGCGCGCTGGTGCTGGAGTGGAACCTGACGCCCGGTGCGGGTGGCGCGGGCCGTGGCTGCCAGGTGGCGGAGGTGTGGCTGATGCGGAAATAACCGCGCGATCGTCAACAGCGTAGCGAGGAAGGTAGCCGCGCCTATTCGGATTCCGCCAGGACGTGCTCGGTATCGGGCACGCTTCTGGAGGCGGGTCTCATCGCGCGGTCGAGCATGAGCTGGTCGAAGATGCCAGCCAGGCACGCGTTCACATCGTGGCGGCGATTCTCGTCGGGCGTGTGCTCAAACGTGAAAAAGACGAAGATGTTCTGGTCGTCGGAGGACTTCACGCGAAGGCGCTCGGGCGTGTGTACCCCCTCGGTCGTTTCCGTGGAAGCCATGAGCACCGCGCCACTCTCCAACTGAAGTTCGAGATGGACGAGCCCGAGTTCATGGCGGCAGAGCGTCAGCAATACGTCAATCTTGGCGGCGCGGCCGTTGCCGTTGAAGCAGAGGTTGGCGTAGTGGGCCAGGGCGTGGTAGGCGCGGTTTCGCTTGCGCCGCTCGATGATGCGGCGGAACGTGGTTGGCCGGAGGTATCCCGCAAGCCACGCGATGGATACGAGGGTTCCGCCGAATAGTGCGTAGGGGGTAATGCCCCAGGGGGAGTTTTCCGGCACGACGGCGGCAAGCACGGCGGCGGTTGCGAGGAGCACGGCGACGCCGTAGAGGGTGAGGACCACGCGGGGCTGGGAGTAGCCTTTGCTGTGTAGGCGGTGGTGGGTGTGGTGGTTGTCACCCATAAAGACGGGCACGCCGCGGAGGTAGCGGCGCACGATGGAAATGAGGGTTTCGAAGATAGGAAAGCTGAGGGCCAGCATGGGCGTGAAGAGAATGACTGCTGCTTCGTATTTCTGTGAACCTACGAGGGACATGGCAGCGAGCATGTAGCCGAGGAACATGCTGCCGGTGTCGCCCAGAAAGATGCGCGCCGGGGGGAAATTGTAGACCAGAAAGCCGAGGAGGCAGCCGGCCATGGCCGCGCCGGCCAGGGTGACGAAGGCATTCTGCTGGATCAGGCCGAGGACGACGAGGGCTGAAACGCCGACAAAGGCGATACCGGAGGCGAGACCATCGACGCCATCGATGAGATTGAAGGCGTTAATAAGCCCCACCACCCAGAAGACGGTGAAAACGGAGCCGAGAAACAGGCCCAGTTCAATGGTGCCGACGAAAGGAAGGCCGAGGGTGGTGATACTGAAGCCGCCGAGGCAGAGAAAAGTGGCCACCGCGATTTGGCCGAGGAGCTTATAGCGGGCCTTCATGCCTTTGGTGTCATCCACGATACCCAGAAGGATGATGCCAATCCCGCCCACGGCCAGCAGGAGGAACTCGGTGCGGCTTCGTGAGAAGGACATGAACAGGCCCCAGTGATCGGGGAATCGGGCCTGAACAGCGGGCCAATGCTTCACAATCAGGCTGCCGGCCACCGACGATCCGAGGCCGAGAAGGATGAGGGGTATGGCAATGCCAAGTCCGCCGAGGAGTGGCATCTGGCCTTGAAAAACCTTGCGGTAGCCCCCGCGGTCGACGGCACCGATCCACTGGGCGAAACGCATGACACCGGGCACCAGCATCACGGTTGCCATCAGGCACCCCAGAAAAAGGGTGCCAACGATCTGTGTCAACAATATAGAACCCAAGGATATCGCCCTTCCCGCGCGGATGAACTGCGCCCGGCACACACTCCGCTACGCCGTGAAGAGTATAAACGGCACGGGCTTAAGGGTTCAACGGGACAGCGGACTTGGAAGTGCAGCGGCGGATCGTGATAGAATTTCGCGATTCGACTAATAGTGCTCGCCTCAGGATTTTGCCCTACCCATGGGGTGGGCACCGTGTCCTCCGTGGGGCCTTCGAGCCGCATCTATCGCCGCGATTTGGCGGTATCCAGCACCCCGGACGGAGCAATCCAGTCAGGCAGCAGAAGAAGAAGCGGGAGAATCGCATGAAAGACAAGCACCACGACGAAGTGGGCACGGCCGAGCTCGATCTGCTGGAGATACTCCGCGAAGTCTATCGCCGCAAATGGATTGTCGTTGCGGTGGCGCTGCTGGCCGGTGGGGTGTCGGCATTCATAAGCTACAGACAGCCAGATGTTTACGAAGCGTCTGCTGCGCTGATGATCCGCGAGCCGGAATCGGCAATCGACCGGAGCGTCGATGAAAATAGCACCCCGGCAGAAAGCCCGGTCCTTTCGGTGGAAACGCTTCAGATGCTGACCGAGTCCACGTCGACCATGCGAATTCTGTTTGATTCGCTATGGGATCAGAAGAAGCTGGAAATGTGGCAGGGCGAAACGCCCGACAGGGAAGTCGTGTTCAGAGGGTTTCAGCATTCCCTGTCCACGGAAGTCCGACGTCAACAGACCCGCCGGAGCGGCACTTCGGTAGAGCTTCTGCCCATTTTGGTGCTCCGGGCCAGGGCCGCGGATCCGAACGACGCGCAACTCATCGCAAATGCGTGGGCGAAGATCGTGGAGTCCAAGAGCAAGGAGCTCTACACCCAAGGCGTCGCGGCGGTCGACGATTTCATCGGAGATATGTACAAACAGAGCAACGAATCCCTGGCCCGCCTGGAGGATGATCTGTCAAAGAAAACGCTCGAAGCGAACGTGGCCCTGAAGACGGCGCAGCGGGAAACACTTTCGTTGAAAATTTCCGAGCTCGAGGGGAAGATCCTCGATCTGGATATTGAAATTGCGGTGAATGCGATCGAGATACAAGAGGGGCGTCGCCGCATTCTCGAGCAGGAATACGCCGGGGAGTGGATCGGGACCGTGGCGGAGTCTTCCTCGATTCAGAACGAGACCTACCCCTTTCCAACCGATACTCTCTCCGACCGCGCCAAGCGGGTCCTGGCACTGGTGAGCCAGAAGGTGGCCCAGACGACCGCCCTGCGAGAATATCGCCTGGAGCAGAACCTCCTCGGCAAGGAAGCCAAGCTGGCCCACTACCAGCTCGACATAGTGCGAATACTGACGGACAAGGCCAAGGCGGAAGACGAGCTTCCTTCTATGGAAGACGCTCTGGCTGCCCTGCAGAAAGAGATTGAAGGGCTGCCGGAGACCCTGGTGCTCGACAAGGCGATTACGGACGACGCCCTTTGGGATGCCGCGATCAACAATCCGGATTCGAAAATCGGCGATCTCGGATCGCTGAAATCCGAAATGGTCAATCCAGTCTACCTGTCGACCCGTGAAATGATGATTTCCACGACCTCGAAGATAGAGACGATTCGGAGCAGTGTATCTCAGTTGACGAAAACCGCCGAAAACGTTACCGCTCAAATCGAACTGCTGGATGCCGAGATCGGGGCGATTAAGCAGGAAGTCAGCCGGCGGGAGAGTGCCCTGAAAGATACGGAGGCAAATCTGGCGCTGCTTCGCGAGGACTACCTCGCCATGATCAAGCGCGTGGAAGAGTTTGAGTCCAACAACCTCCGGAAAATAGAAGAAAAGAAAACCCGCGAGGAACGCCTCGCCGCTTTTGAGGCGGAAGCCACTAACCTGGAGTCTGAGTTGGCGCTGGCCCAGCTCAATTTGGATGCGCTGACCCGGGAGGTGGAAAAGACCAGGAACGTGCGGGCCGCAATCGCCGCGAAGGCCGAAACAGCGGCCCTGCTCCAAGTCACGGCGGAGAATGCCTCCCGCACCGGAACCACGATCCTCTACAACGCTGAAGCCGACCCGAACAGTCTGGCCATTGGCGGCAGCAAGATTGTCCTGGGGACGACGCTTATGGCGGTCGCGCTGGCCTGTGTAGCAATAGCGGGCGTGGCAGTGCTGCGCCCCAGATCCTGACGCGGAGCATTGCCCTCCAGCCGTTTCGAAGTGATCGCCGACCTCGAATTGTCCGCGTGGCCGATGATCGTGTATGATCATCTGGAATATTTGCGCGGCGAAGGCATCATTTTCGGCACCGCGACAATCTCTTTGCAGTTCGCAGCAAGCACAGGATCCAGCTCATGATACAGAAGCGTCTTCTCCCCTTTCGCAAACCGATTCTTTGTACCGGCCTGGCTTTGACCGCCGCTATCCTGCTTTCGGCTTGTGGCGCAAAGCCGAGCGATCCGTCACCCGCCGCCCCCGCGGTTGAGACGCCGGCTCCCGTCGCCGAAACGCCCGCGGCCCCGGATTTCTCCGCGACGCTGGCAAAGGTTGCGGCCTCCGAGGACATGTTTGCGTGGTATTCCGTACGCCAGGAGTATCTCGCCGGCACCGGGCGCAGCCCCGAGGTGGACGCGGCACTGTCGGCGAAAGAGGCAGAACTGCTGGCCAAAACGCCTGCACGACTGGTGAACGACGCGCTTGAGATCGTCGCATTCAAGTGGAAGCTGGACGGCAAGGCCTCTGCGGAGGGGAAGCTGGAGAATTTTTCCGCGTCTTGGCTTTTTCGCGCGAAGCAGGACATCCAGTTGCCAGCGGGGGTTGATGTGAAATTGGTACTTCGCGGCTGGCCCGACAAGGTACACCGCCACTACCTGACGGAAGCGGGACGCAAGGAAGACCGTTATTTTGAGACCACCTACGACTTCACCCCGCCGCTGGGCGAGTGGAAGGCGGGTAACTACTATCTGCTTGAGCGGCGAGTAAAGGCCGCTATTCCCAATGTGCCCTATCGCATCCATACCATTTACTCGCAAGTGAAAAAGAACGAGGACGGGACGGGTGGCGGCTATGCGGGTCCCTATGCCGAGTTGACCGACCTGGGCTGGTTCGCGGATCTGGGCCAGTAGCCCGCGTGGTAGTACGGCCAGGCATGTAACCGCAACACGGCCAGCGATGCCCAGGTTGATCGGGGCCAGTTGTCCCAGTCACCATCAAGGCATGAGCCCCTGGCCGGTGCCGAAGGATTGAAGCATGTACGAAGATCTGCTGACCAAAGTAAACAGTCAAAACGCGCGGGTCGGCGTTATCGGCCTGGGCTACGTGGGCCTTCCCCTCATCCGGGCCTTTATTCAGGCGGGTTTCAGCGTCATCGGATACGATGTGGACCAGAGCAAGGTCGACTCGCTCCAGGCGGGGAAGAGCTACATCAAGCACATACCGTCGTCCTGGCTCCAGGAATGGTCGGAGAGCGGGAAATTCGCCGCAACCTCGGACATGGCGCGGCTGAGCGAGGCGGATACGCTGCTCATTTGCGTGCCCACACCCCTGGGCCAGAGCCGCGAACCCGATCTTTCCTATGTGGAATCGACGACGGCATCCATCGCGGCGGCCCTCCGCCCCGGCCAGCTTGTTATTCTCGAGAGCACGACCTATCCTGGGACGACGCGGAACGTGATGCTTCCCATTCTGGAAGAGAGCGGGCTGCACGTAGGTAGGGACTTTTTCCTGGCTTATAGCCCCGAGCGCGAAGATCCGGGCAATCCCGACTATCGCGCGGATGGTATTCCGAAACTGGTGGGCGGGCTGGACGATGCCTCCGCGGATCTCGCGGTGGCCCTGTACAGCCAGGCAATCGTGAAGATCATCCGGGTATCCTCATGCGAGGTGGCGGAAGCCGCGAAGATCGTGGAGAACACCTATCGCTCCGTGAACATCGCCATGGTCAATGAGCTCAAGGTGGTGTTCAGCCGCCTGGGGATTGACGTGTGGGAAGTGATCGACGCGGCCAAGACGAAGCCCTTCGGTTTTCAGGCCTTTTATCCGGGGCCGGGTCTCGGAGGCCACTGCATTCCCATCGATCCCTTTTACCTCACGTGGATCGCACGTCGGGCTGGCCTTACGACTCGGTTTATCGAGCTGGCGGGCGAGATTAATACCAGCATGCCGAATTACGTCGTAAACCGCCTGGGCGACGCCCTGAACGATCACGGTAAACCGATCCGGGGCAGCCGCATTTGCGTGCTGGGCGCGGCCTACAAGAAAGACGTGGATGATGCGCGGGAGAGCCCTTCCTTCGACCTGATGAACCGTTTGATCAAGAAGGGCGCTGTGGTCACGTACAACGACCCGCATATTCCCGTCCTTCAGAAGACGCGCCACTGGCCGAAACTCCCCCAAATGGAGAGCCAGGAGTTGACCCCGGAATTCCTGTCTTCGCAGGATTGCGTACTGGTTGTTACAGACCACAGCGCCTACGACTTCGGCCATATTCTCGAACATTCCCAGCTCGTCGTCGACACCCGCAACGCGATGAAGGCGCTGCCCGATCCCCAGGGCAAGGTGCGCAAGGCCTGATGGGCCTCCCACGCCCCACGTTGAATTTTCGAACGGATCCATGGTGAATTTCAGGGTAAATACAGGGACGCGCCGACTTTCGGGCATGACCATCGTGAGGATCTCTTCAGCGCTCGCGATCAGCCTTCGCGATGGCGCGCGGCTGAGCTGCCAGATGCTGCTGGCAAAATTGCAGGGAAAGAAAAACGTTGTCCTGCATTGCGCCCCGACACAGTTTATTCACCTGGAGCCTGTGGTATCGGCATTGCTTGACCACGCCCTCAGTGATCGGATCAGGCTCTACTTTGTTACCCGGGAGCCCTCGGTGTTGCGAAAGGGTCTGGAGGGCGTCGCACCCAAGGTTGGCGTTTATAGCCAACGGGCTATCCGCTTTCTCGCCGGATGCGACTTCTTCCTTTCGGTGGAGCAGGGGTGCTTTTTTCCGTGGTGGCCGTGCGCCATCCGGGCTTGCTCATTTCACGGACAGCCCTCGAAGGCAAATGTGTACGAGCGATTCAACTACAAGCAGATCAACACACTGTTCTTCTACGGGCCGCTCATGCGAGACTACTACTTGGAACATGCGCGGCGGAATCCGCACTGGCCCGAGGTCAAGTGGTACGAGGTTGGCCAGCCGTCGACCGACACGCTTTTCGGGAATCAAATTGACAAAGGGGAGGCGCGGCGTCGGCTTGGCCTTGACCCAGACCGCTTTACGGTGGTGTATGCGCCGTCGTTCGAATATTGTTCCTCCCTGAGCGTCAGTGGCGCCTCCATCATTGATTCGCTTCTTTCCCTTGATATAAACGTCATCGTGAAACCACATCCCGCGTTCTACAACAAGTCGGCCTTTCAGGATGAATTCAATCAGGAGATTCCCAATGCGGTATCGTGGGTCGCGCGCATCGAAACCTGGAGCGCCAACAAGCGCTGCGTTTTCCGTTCGGAGAATACGCTGGATGCGGCTTCTGCATTTTTCGCAGCGGACGTCATGCTCACGGACTATAGCGGCGTTGGTTTTGATGGCATCTTGCTCGATTTGGGCATGATATACTGGGACTGCCCCGAGTTCTACGGGGACTACCTCCTCAATCGATACGGAATAGACGGCGAAGTGGCGCGCCGGGATCTGGCCTGCAATGGGGGATTGCAAAGCGGAATTGAAGTCCGGACGTTGGGGGAATTGGCCCGCGCGGTTGCAGTGTACCGCGACTGTCCAGAGCACAATGCGGAGAAGCGGGAGTGGGTTCGGGGGCAGTTGCTCTTCAATCCGGGCGGCGCGGCGCAGGCCATGGCGCGACAAATATTAGAAATACTGGGAGTTAACGAATGGCAATAGATAACGAAAAGAACAAAGCGTTTTGGGATGCCGCGGCCAAGCGATCTGGTGCCACGCGGATCGAATACGCCGGTATGTTGATGGAAGGCCGGGAATTCGAGGCGATGTATCGCTGTGAGGCGGAGGGTTCCGTTCTACTCACGTTGTTTCGCCCGGAGAAAACCAGCCGCATTCTGGAGATTGGCTCGGGCGGCGGCCGCTGGGGTTACTTCTTTTCACCGCGAGTTCAGGCCTATACCGGTCTCGACTTGAGCACCGAGATGGTGCGCATGGCCGATGAAGAACGGCGACGCCGCGGAATGGAGAATGTGAGGTTTCTCTGCACCAATATGCTTGACTACAGCACCGACGAAAGGTTTGATCTGGTCTATTTCTCCGGCGTACTTCAATATATGGATGATCCGACGGTGCTGGAATGCATCCAGAAAGCTACGACGCTGCTTGCGCCGGGCGGCACGATTATATCCCGGGACTCCGTCCAGCGCACGACTCGGGTAGAGCGTGGCGGCGAGTATCCCGTGCTCTACAGGACTATCGAGGAGTATGCGGATCTTTTTTCCAAAGAAGGCTACGCAATGCAATATTCCGCCGTTTCCTACCCGCATAAGCGCTTCACGGTTCTCGCGTCCAGGCTGTATGCGCTCCCCTTCTGCACCTACCACATGGCACTGGCCGCGCGAGAGGTATTGTGCTTCGTTGACACGCTCCTGGGGTCGCCAGCCTTCTTGAAGTCTAAGGCGCTTCGGACGCGCCCCCTGGAAGAGAACCCGCAAGAGCACCGCTTCTTCAAGTACGTGAGGAAGGACTGATGCGCGGAACCGCAGAACTTACCGTTGGCGTAATCGGCGGGATGGGGCCCTATGCCACGCTCGCATTCCTCCAGTGCATGCTTGACAATACAATAGCCCAGAAAGACTGGGACCATGTCAGGACGATCACGGACAACAACCCCAAGATCCCGAGCCGCACGAGGGCCTTTCTGTATGGGGAAGCGGATCCGTCTCCGATGATGGCGGAAAGCGCGAACGCCCTTCGGGATGCCGGCGCCGACTTTGTGGTTCTGCCCTGTAATTCCGCTCACTACTTTCTGCCGCGCGTACACACGCTCACGGACGTTTCCTTTATCAACATGGTTGAGGAAACTTCCCGTGTGATTGCGGCCTCGGGAGCGAAAGTGGTTGGACTTCTTGGCGGCGAGGTAACCGTGCAGGGCGGGCTCTACGAAGAGCGGCTCAACCCGCGCGGTATTGAGGTGCTGCAAGTGACGGGCGACGAGCAGAAGCTAGTGCGGAGCGTAATTGAGGACGCGAAACAAAACCGGGTCGTCGAATCCACGTTCGGCGTCATGGAAGCGCTGATTAGGGGCCTTGCCAGCCGGGGAGCCCAGACGGTGATACTCGGCTGCACGGAGTTTCCCCTTGTCATGCATGGCGTGAATGCGGGGTGCGCGACGGTCGACAGTATGGAGGTATTGGCCAGGGCGGCGATCCGGCGTGCAACGCAGTTGCCCGGCGAAATGGCGGATCGCAAAGCATGAGCTCCGCTCCCGCACAGAGGCACGGGAATCTTCGGCTGGCCATGGTGAATTCGGCGTTCAGCTTGCTCTCGCTTTTTTGCCGCCTGCTCGGTTCCTCCCTGGTATTCATCGTCATCGCCCGTCTTCCCGGCATCACCGTGGGGGATTTCGGGCAACTCACCTACGCCACCGCCCTGACCGGGCTTTTCATCCTGGCATCACAATTCGGTTTCGCCCCGTTGATCGTGCGAGATGTTGCTGCCGATGCGTCCCTACTGCAATCCCATGCCCGTTGCATGTTTGCGCTCCGGATCATATTTTCTGCCGTCGGCCTGGGCTTGCTTGCCGCATACATCCACTGGATCGATATGAGCGGCCAGGGCCGCATGATTTGCGGCATAATTGGGGTTGCATTTTACCTGGGGTCGTTTTCCATCGATATTCAGGTGTTGTTCCAGAGCCAGGAACGGCTCCATCTGGAGCTTGTTGGCATCGCAATCGAAAACGCCCTGCTGGTAGCGCTCGTGATCCCGGCCTATTACTTGAACTTCGATGCCATCGGAGTCGCGTGCATTTTTCTGATTACGAAATCCGTTGCATTGCTCGCCAACTACGTCCTTTGCGGTCGATATCTGATTTGGCTTTGCCCCGCGTTCCAATGGACAGTGTGGAAAAAGTTACTCAAGGATGGGGCTCCATTCGCGATCGCCGCGGTGCTTGCCCTTGGTATCGTCCAGTTTGACACCATTCTACTTCGCGAGCTTAGCCCGGGAAATCCAGAAGAAAGTGTTGGCATCTATCAGGCGGCAGTGAGACTCTTTTTGGTCCCCATGCTCCTGCCCCAAATCGTACTAAAGGTATTTCTCCCCCAATTGTCCCGCATGCACGGGCAGTCGGGGCACCGGCTGGCATCCGATCTGGGTCGGGTGAACCATGTACTGCTTACTCTCGGCGTACTGATCGGAATTGTTACGTATTTCCGGGGACAGGATATTGTTACTCTCTTCTACGGAAGCAAGCTGGCCGCGGCCGGGCCGTTGCTTAAACTGATGGGTGTAACCATTGTCATGCGCTTCGGCGCCGCCTACAACCTTTATTTCACCATACGAGATCGGGCCTGGTTTCGGGTGGGTACTTCCCTGATCGGATTGTTGGCCGTAGTGGTCCTGGATGCGATTCTTATTCCAAAGTATGGCCCCATGGGCGCCGCCTATGCCTCTATCGCGGCTCATGTGATCTATTGGCTTCCCTATCTGGCCGCCATGTTCGCCGCTGAACGAAGCGTACTGCTGGGCTGGAGAATTTTGCGAGCCGCCGTCGCTGGCGCCGCGATTGCCGCGATTCTGCAGGCGACCGCGCCCCTTAGTCTTATATACATGCTGCCCGTTTACGGCGCGCTGGTGCTGGTGGCTGTATTTTGCACGCTGCCCGCGGCGGAGCGGGGCGGTATTCTGTCGCAGTTACATCTGAAAGGAATCTAGTTTATGCAAGCAACGCATACCGCCGCTATCATACTCGCGGCTGGATTGGGAAATCGTCTCCGCCCCCTTACCGACGACCGGCCCAAATGCCTGGTCGAACTGCTGGGTAAGCCGATCATCGTTCGCATGATCGAACAACTCGCTGCCGTGGGCGTCACCGATGCCACGATCGTTTGCGGGTACCGGTCGGACGTATTGCGCGATCGGCTCGGCAAGGAGCTCTCCGGCATCAATTTCACCTATATCGAGAATGAAATCTACGCAGAGACCAACAGCATGTATTCCCTCTGGATGGCCCGCGAGCAGTTGGCGCTGGGCAGTTACCTGATCGAGGGCGACGCGATCTGTGGCCCCGGCCTTATTCGCGATCTGGCGGCTCGTGGCACCGGCAAGACACTCTGGGCAGGGCAGCAGTATCGCGGCGATATGGACGGCTGCGTCCTGACAGAAGCGGGCCCCGACAAGCGCATCGTCAAGCAGGAAATTGAACGGAACCCCGTTCCCGGCGACAAGCCGCACCAATACAAGAGCACGGGCATACTTTCAGTGAACGCAGACTATGGCGCTGCATTCACCCAATGGCTGGACGACGACGTGAACGCGGGAAACGTGAATATCTACTACGATCTGGTGATTGCCAAGCATCTCGAAGAGAAGCCTATCCACATCGTGGATATCGGCGACGAAAAGTGGTTTGAAGTAGATTCAGTAGAGGACCTGCAGATTGCGGAGCGCCTGTTCGGAACGCCATAAAATCGCGGACTTCCCCGTTTGACCCCTCTGGTTCGCGGGAGACGGTTTTGACGATCCGATACAATCACGCTTTGCGCGCGTCCGGTAACACGTCGCGCCGCGCGGCGGAAGGATGCAAGTGGCGAAAGACGATACAGCGAAGGAGCTTGCGGTCGGCGGCCCCGTGCGGGCCCAGATTGCCGCTGTGGTTGAGCCGACCCGATGCGCGGGGCAGGATCGTTGGGTGTTCCCCGCCGTAATGACCATGATCGTGATCGGTGGCCTGTTGCAGTCCCATGCCAACGGGACGATAGACGGGCTTTTCACCGCGTTAATCCTGTGGGCTGCCGGGTCGTTCGTTGTCAAGGCAATTATTCCACGCGGGACGCAGGAGCTTCGCGTTTTCTGGCTCTCCTTTGGCACGTGTGTACTCGTGGGAGGGCTCGCGCAATCCTACTCCCGGGCTGTCTTCGGGGAGGTGATGAGCACGGTGGATGCCAACAAGTTCTTCGGCATGATCTACGCGCGGCCTCCCTATGATACGTTGGAGGACCTTGCCACCGTGTGGACGGGGGACGGATTTCTTGGCTTCGGTGCCCCGCTGGCCATCATAATCTGGCAACAGGTCTACCACCTCTTTTCGACGTTGGGTTTTTCGCACGCGCCCTATATCGGAGTACTGTTCAATGCCTTCGTCGTTGGGCTGTCGGGCAGTGTGACCGTGCTGACTGCGCGGTCGCTGTTTGGCGATGATAGCTGGCGGCTACGGCGCGTGGGAAACCTCCACGCGATCTGCGGCCTTTTTGTACTGTTCGGCACCATCCTGATTCGGGATGGGTTTACGCTCTTCCTGAACCTGCTGGTGTTCTGGAGCTTGATTCACTGGCTGCAGCGACCGACAGTTCGCAACTACGTCGTCGCCCTGGTGCTTACTGGGCTCGCGGGGCTATGTATCTGGTATCTCAGAAAAAACTCGACGTACTTGTTCGGCCTGTTTCACATGATGGCTCTATTCTGCTGGTATTGGCGGGGCCGCAAGAGCTTTGGCCACCTGCTGGCCACAGTCGCCCTGCCGATTATTCTGATTTTTGCGTCCGCATTCCTCTACCAGTATTTCAGCGCGTCCTTCGACGCCCTGGCTACGGAGTCGGAGAATTATGTGGAGCTCGCCGCCAAGGAATCTCAGGGCGATTCCCTCGGTATGTCGCTGGTGGTGAACCAGCCACTGCCGGTTCGGGCAGCACTGGGCTCCGGGGTGCTGCTGGCATTTCCTATACCACTCTGGGCCTACCTGAAACCCGGCGCGTCAGAGTATGAGGTGATCAAGACGTGGCAGGGCCTGTTCATGATTTACATGCTGCCTTTGGCATTCGTTGGTTTCGCCGGTGTGATCCGGAGCATTCGCCATCGGGATGCGTACACCTCCGAGCAGGTATTTATCGCGCTGTATGCTCTTTCCATGCTGATGGCCGTTGCGGCCACCTCTCTGGAGACGCGGCACATCGGCCAGTTTCTCCCAGCTTTCCTGTTGTTGGCGGCGATGCCGGACACGCGCGAGCCACGGGAGCGCCAGCGGGTCCGCTCGATGGCGTATACTTGGGTGGCGGTCCTCGGCGGCGTCCATCTCCTCTGGGCCGGGGTGCGATTTTTGTAATGAAGATTCTGATTCTCATGGATGTGTTTCACACGATGAATGGCGCGGAGCGCCTTTCGGTGCAGCTTGCCGAGGGGCTGAACCGGCGGCCGGGCATGCGGGCGGACATCGCCAGCATGTACACCGCGGACATGGGCGGTCACCGGGAGGCCATGGTTCAACTGCGCGAGCGGGGGATCGAGACCTTTCACTTTCTGGGACTGAAGGTGCATCCCGATCCCTTGTCATTTGTCGGGGCGATATTTCGCCTGCGACGGATCCTGCGCGAGGGTGACTACGATGTGGTGGAGACCTACACGGTGACGCCAGCCATCGCCGCAAGCTGGGCGACGCGTGGCCTCAAGGCCCGACTCGTCGGCGGATTGCACCACGCTTACGAGATGCCTGAGCACAATGGATTGCGCCACAAGGTGTGGCGTTTTTCCGTGCGGAGTAACCGGCGCGCCCGCTTCTATGCTATCTCGGAGTTTGTACGGCGGTCCTGGATTGAGTACTCTAGAACGAAGGTCGCCCTTACCCGGACGGTGATCAACGGCATTCCCGACGAATTCTTTGAAGCGAGGCCAGCCCGCGACGAAGTCCGCGCCGAGTTTGGAATACCCGCCGCAGCGCGGATCGCGCTCTTTGTTGGCAGCATCGTGAGTTACAAAGGCGTTGATGTCGCCCTCGAGGCCCTCGGCCCTATGTTGGAGGAACTGGACCTGCACGTCGTTTTTGCGGGGGCTTGGACCAAGCCTTCGGGCGGCGATTTCGAGGGGGAAACGGGCTTTTTCCAATCCTTGAACGAGCGAATCGCCGCTCAGGGGTGGGGCTCGCGTACCCATTTTTTGGGCCGACGAGACGACATTCCGAGGCTTATGGCGTCGAGCGATCTACTCATCCATCCGGCGCGTATCGAGGGTTTCGGACTAATCCTGGCGGAGGCTATGGCGGCGGGCCTACCGGTGGTCGCTACCAATGTTCAGGGTATTCCGGAGGTGCTGGAAGATACCGACGCGATCATGACACCCCCGGACGACCCGGAGGCCTTTCGCGCCGCGGTCGTGCAGGTTCTCGGACGCTCTGAGGAGGTGCGGGAGCGCTGTATCGCGCGCGGCCGAACGCGAGCATCGCTCTATCGAATGGAACGCAGAATTGACAGCATGGTGAATCTCTTTGAGGACGCCATCGCCGAAACCGAAATCTGACCTGAGCCCGCGCGAGCCTTTTTCTTGCGCCACCGAATGATTCGACGCAGCATATGAAGTCAAACAACGAAATGAACCGCAAGATTCGTATCCTCGCCATCGGAACGCTGACGGACCAGGTGAGCGGCACGTCGGTAAACCTGTCGTCGCTGGTGGAGAATCTGGGACGGCGAGAGGACGTGGCCTTCACTTTTGTCAACACGGCATTGCGGGGGGGCGGCGTGCTGGGAGGATTGGAACGGACCCTGCGGACGTTCTGGTCCGTCTTCCGGGAAGCGCGCCGCGCGGACGTGGTGACATTCCACATGAACGAGCCCCAGAAGGGTGTGCCTATCTGGCTACTGGCCCGTTTGTGGCGCAAGCCCTTTCTGGTGCGCTGGTTTGGCGGCGTGGACTATCGCACGCATGGCGGCGCGCTGCGCCGCGCGGCTGCGAAGTTCATGTTGCGCCGGGCGGATGTGAACCTCATCCAGACGAAACGGCTGGTGCGGGAGAGTCTGGAGGATGGGTCGCGGTGTTCGCTCTGGTTTTCGAACAGCCGGCCGTTTCCCGATTCTCTGCCTGAATCGGAGGAAGGGTTGGTCTGTCGCCGCTTCATGTTTGCCGGGCACGTGAAACCGACGAAGGGCATTCATGAACTTATCGCAGCGGGCGAGCGCCTGGAGGGCGATTGCTCGGTGGATGTTTATGGGCAGTTCTTTCCGGGCTGCTCGGCGGCGGATTTTGAAGGGTTGAACCGGGTGCGGTACCGTGGGGCGATTCCCCCGGGCGATGTGATCGCCGTCATGAGGGAGCATGATGCCCTGGTGTTGCCGACGTATTTCCCGGGCGAGGGTTATCCCGGCGTGGTGATCGAGGCTTTTTTTGCGGGCATCCCCGTGATTTGTAGCGAATGGATGTCGATTCCGGAGATTGTGAACGCGTCGGCGGGAATCCTTGTTCCGCCCCGTGATGCGGGCGCGTTACACGATGCCATCAAACGATTGGCGGAGGACCCGGCGCTTTACCGGCGCCTCCGGGAGGGGTCCCGGCAATCCCGCGGCCTGTTCTCCGCGGACGCGTGGGCGGATTATTTTGTCGAGGCATGCCGCCGGTTGGCGGATGGGTCCTTGGAAGAAATGAATAGAATAGAGTTTGTTCCTCCGTCTGCCGCGGCCGCCAATGGCTGTAAAACCGAATAAGGGAATCTATTGATGAAGAAGTTGTTGGTTACCGGCTCGAGCGGTCTAATCGGGTCGCAGGTCAGCGAGTATTTCGACAGCCGCGGATGGGAAATCCACGGGATGGACAACAACCAGCGGGCGGTGTTTTTCGGGCCCGAGGGCGACACGCGCTGGCGCCAGCAGCAGCTCCAGTCGACGCTAGGCAAATTCGTACATCACGAACTGGATTTGCGCGATAGACAGGGTGTCCTCGCATGTCTTGAGGCGGTGAAACCCGACGCGATCGTCCATACGGCGGCCCAGCCGAGCCACGATCGGGCGGCGGCAATCCCTTTTGATGATTTCGACACCAACGCGGGCGGCACGTTGAACATGCTGGAGGCGGCGCGCCGCTTCGCGCCGGAGGCCCCTTTTGTCCATATGTCGACGAATAAGGTGTACGGGGACGCGCCCAACCGGATCGCCTTGAAGGAACTGGACAAGCGCTGGGACTACGACGATGCGGCCTATGCGAATGGCATCCCGGAAACCTTCACCATCGACCAGTCGATGCACTCGGTGTTTGGCGCGGGCAAGGTGGCGGCGGATGTGATGGTGCAGGAGTACGGCCGGTATTTCGATCTGAAAACGTGTTGTCTTCGCGGGGGCTGCCTTACCGGGCCGTCCCATTCGGGCGTGGAGCTGCACGGCTTTCTGAGCTACCTGGTGAAGTGCAATCTGGAGGGGCGGCTGTACAAAATCTTCGGCTACAAGGGCAAGCAGGTTCGAGACAACATCCACAGTCTGGACGTAGCCCGCTTTATCGAGGCATTTATCGCCGCGCCGCGTTGCGGCGAGGTCTATAACATCGGCGGCGGCAAGAACAATAGCTGCTCGATCCTTGAAACTTTTGAGATGGTATCCTCGTACAGCGGCAAGGCGATGCAGTATGAATATATAGACACAAACCGAATGGGTGATCATATCTGCTACTATAGTGATCTTTCCAAGATGCGTTCGCATTATCCGAACTGGGACATCAGCGTGCCCCTGGACCAGATCGTCTCCGAGATTGTTTCAGGCTGGCAAACGCGAGCGGGAAGTTGATCGCGCATGCGCATCTTGATCGTCAACCGACACTACGGCAACGAGCACGTCCCCACGGGAAGAATGCTCCGGGATCTGACGGACGCCCTATTGAGCGGCGGCCACGAGGTCGTCGTGCTTACTGCCCGAAGCTCCTATGTTGCCACTGCAGAAAAAGAAACTGCGGGGCGCGGGGCCGAGGTGCGCTATTTGCCCACTTTGGGCGAAAAGTACCGTGTGGTGAGCTGGGCGATCTTTCTGGCTCAGGCGTGGCTGCGCGCGCCGTTCATGCGCTGGGACCGCTGCATCGTCTTGACCGATCCGCCCTTTCTCGCGGCGCTTTCCATCCTGATGCGCCCCCTGGGCGGTCGTTACGAGCAGCTCTATTGGTGGACGATGGACCTCTACCCGGAGATTCTCGCCAGCAGCGGGAGATTGAAGGAATCCGGCCTCCCGCATCGCTTGCTGCGGCGCGTGAACAATCAAATTATCCGGCGTATGGGCGGATTCGTGTTGCTGGGCGACTGCCAGCGGGAACGAATGCAGACCTATCCGTCCTGGCGGGATCGGGACTACGTGATCGTTCCCCCGTGGGACCTCCGGTCGATTTCGAGGGTGGCGCGCGGCGAGAACCGTTTCTTGGACAGGTTCGGCCTCCAAGGCAAGAAAGTCGCATTGTACGCCGGAAATCTTGGCGAGGGACACACCTTCGCGCCGCTGCTGCGCGCCGCCGAGGCGTTGCGGGCCGGGGGCCGGGACGACTGGGCTATTGTTTTTGTGATCCGCGGTTCAAAGAAGTTGTCGCTGGCCGACGCCGCCGAGGGACTCCCCTCGATTCTTATTACCGACTACCAGCCGGTGGATTGGACTTCCGACCTCCTCTGGTCCGCCCATGTTCACCTGATCACGATTAGCACCGAGTCCAAGGGGCTGGTGGTTCCGAGCAAGTTGTACGGCGTGCTGCAGACTGAGGCCCCGGTCCTTTTTATTGGCCCGGACGATGCGGACACCGCGCGGGAGGTCCGCCGCTATCACGCGGGCGAAAGCCTGGAGGAAGATTGTGGCGGCGCGCTCGTTGTGGCGGCCCTGGATCGCCTTCACGAACGGTGCGTAGACGGCGACCCGGATCGGCGACCGCCCGACCTGACTGGCCCAGAGCAGATCGCGGCCTTTGTGACACGATAGCCGCTGCATCGCGCGCGGGTTGTAGCAATACCCTATCGAGGGAAGTTTCACCATGGCATCAAACACGGTCGAACAAGGCCCGGCAACGGCAGCGAGTTCCGCCCGGCAACGGCTGATCGGGCTCGGCGCGTGCACGGTGCTGGTGGCGCCGTGCGCGCTGGCGATATTGGCCGGTGCCCCGACGTGGGTTCCGGGCATTCCCCTGTTGCTTCTGGGTCTGGTCCTGGTCTGCTTCAACTCGTCATGGGCACTGTGCTTCATCGCCTTTTCCATCATGCCATTCGGCGTCGTTCAACAGGAAGTGGCCGGAATTACCTTCAACTTGCCTGAAGTGCTCATCCTGCTGCTGGCGGCAAAGGTGGCGGGGTTCATGCTGGTGCGTCGGGAGGGCTTTGGCCCGCGACTACCCCTCGTTCCTCTGGGGATCTTTGCGCTATCGCTGGTCGCTGCCGTGGGTACGGGCATGATCCGCCACAATGGCGCCCTGGCGGTGCTGCAGGACTTTCGACAGTTCAGCGAATTCGTCGTGTTGTTCTGGCTTGTGCTCCAGACCGTTCGCACCCACGATCAGGCCCGGTCCATCGCGATTTGCTTTGTGCTGGGGGCCGCGATCATCGCGTGTCACGGGATCCTGCAGCAGTTCACTTTTGCAGGTATTACAGAGAAGCAGATCGCAAGCGACCTGATACTCCACAAAGGCGTGCGCAGCGGATCGTTTTACGGCGCAACGGCCCTAGGCGGCATAATGGTGCTGGCCTGCGGGCCGGCTCTCGGCGTGCTGCTGTCTTCTCGCCGGCGCGCCATTCAGGCCCTGCTTGTGCTTTGTATCGTGCTTTGCCTTTTTGCCGTAGTGTTCACGAAGACGCGAGGCTCGTGGCTCGGGCTGATGGTTGCGATCATCTTTATGGGCCTCTCGGTGCGCCCGTCGAAGCGCATGATCGCGGTGGCTGCGGCGGTGGCGGCGCTTTTTGCGGCGCTGCTCGGGCCCATGATTGCCGGGCGCCTCGCCACGCTGGCGGATCCCGCGAGCGACCAGTCGCTCATGGACCGCGCCCAGTACTATGCGGCGGCCTACCAGATCGGCCGGGCCCACCCGGTTCTGGGGCTGGGCTGGGGCTGCTACTACGACATCAGCGCGATTCTGGAAAATGAGGGCTATGTGCGCGTGGAGCGTCCCGACGCGGCGGCCCTTGCCGCACTGGAGGAAGCGGGAGACGCCGAGGCCACGGTGCATAGCGCCTACCTCCAACTTTTTGTGAAAACGGGTGCGCTCGGCGTGGTTGGGTTCTTCGGGGTAGTTCTCGCCTGGCTGGAACGCATCTGGCGCGCGCGGGGCGGGGGCCGGGGTGAGGATGATGGCTGGGCGCTCTACGCGGGCGTGACGGCGGGCCTGGCGGGCTACCTTTTTCACAGCACCTTTGAGAATTTCTTCCAGTGGCCGGTGATGGCGCAATCGTTCTGGTTGTTGATGGGTTTGTCTTTTGCGCTGGCGCCCTGCCAGGAGCGCTCGGCGCGCTATCGCGTGCCTGCGGCGGCGCTTTGCTGCGCCGGAGCCCTCTTTGCCCTGTTCATGTACGTTTGCGTCCAGTTGGAGCGGGTCCATACCGACAACTTCGAGCAAAACGTCCAGCGTGCCCTGGCCGATAGCGATCTGGAGAAGGCGCTGATGATCGCGGAGCGTGCGACCATTGCAGAGCCATACGAGGCCCTCCCGAAGGTCGTCTACGGCAAAGTACTCCTCCTGGCGGGCCAGTCCGACGCCGCGCTGGATCAATTGCGGCAGGGCGCAGGCGAAATCTGGAGGACGGGTGCTCCGCCAAACCAGGACGCGGGCATGGACGGCTACTTCGCACCGGCGCGCCTCGCCCTCGGGAAATACTACTTTGACCAGGGTGATGTTGCCCGCGCGATTGCGCAGTTTGAGCTGGCGCGCTCGGATGTCAATGCGAGTCTGGCGGACGAGGTCTTCGTTGAGTACCACCCCGCGATGTACGCGGCCTATGCGCGGCGCGGACGCTGGGAGCGGGCACTGAATTTTGGCCAGCCGCGCGACGATGAGTTGGCAACGCTTCCCGCGTGGAGCTTGGTGCAGATCGGTCGTGCCCACTTGGATCGGCGGGATTGGGACGGATTGCAACGCATCGTCACCGCTTTGAATTCACGGGGCGAGTTCAAGGGAGAGGCGCACTATCTAGTGGGCAGAATGCGGCTGACCCAGTCCGACTTTGCCGGGGCGGCGGAGGCCTTGACGCAGGCGGAAGGCAATCGTCACACCGCGTATTTTCTCGGTGCTGCGCTGGAAGGGGCGGGGCGTTCCGCCGATGCGGCGCAAGCTTACGCAACAGTGGCGCAAGGGAGTACGCTCTACATTGCGGCGCTGGCGCGGGCCGCCGCGCTTGCGGAGGATCCAGCCCGTCGTACGGAAAAGATGATTTTGATTGCGTCGGAGATTGGCCGACTGAACCCCGTACGGGAGACGTCCTCTTCGAATGCGGAGCGATTCAAGCCGTTGGCCTTTGGATGCGAACGGGATGATCTCGGGCGTGCGGGCCGCTTTCCTGTCGTGATGCTGTGGGAAGATCGTCAGGCTGCTGCGGGAGCGCCAACGGGCGTGACCTTGCGCCTCGGTGATGACAGTGAGTTCACGGCGGCATTGACGGGCAGCAACCAGATCTTGCAACTACGATGGATCGAAAACCGGGCCAACTGGGCGGGCGTCGAAAGATCCTATCCCGGAGATGGCGCACTGCCCGGCTGGATCGACGGCGGGCGGGACTGGTATCACTTGCGCGCGGAGCCGGGCTTCGCCGTGGTTCGGGATGACAATGGTGATGCGGTGCTGTCGCTGCCTGTTGTGTCGTGGATTTTCAGCGCGCCGGTCCGCATCGAGCCGGGGAGCGCTTGGCTGGTTATCGGCCATCTGCGCGATCCCGATGCCAGCGCGGTTTTTGGGTGGCAGATTGTAAACCAGGACAACATTGTCGTCGGTCAATCGATAGGGCAGACGACTCCGGTCTCCGAGGGCTGGTCGGCACTGGCGGATCAGGTCCTGGCGGGTGAGGGAGCGGAAGGGCTTCGCCTGGTTTTTGAGACCGTCGGGCGGGTGAAGTCCCCCACCGCGTTGGACGATGCCGCGGTCATCGAACTGAAAGCGCCGGTGTTGGAAGTCGGCGAGGCCGACGTGAAACCGTGATGCCCGCGCCATTCAATTGGGATGCGATAATCCTTGGCGGCGGCGCGGCCGGGCTGATGTGCGCCATCGAGGCGGGTCTGCGGGGGCGGCGCGTGTTGCTCATCGAGCATAACGACGCCGTGGGAAAAAAAATCCGCATTTCCGGCGGCGGGCGCTGTAATTTTACCAACGTCAATGCGGAGCCGTCGCGCTACGTTTCGGCCAATCCGCGCTTCTGCCATTCGGCGCTCTCGCGCTATACCCCGAAGGATTTCATCGCTCTTGTGGAACGCCACGGCATCGCGTATCACGAGAAGAAGCTCGGTCAATTGTTCTGCGATGGATCGGCCCAGCAAATCATCGATGCCCTGGTGGACGAGTGCGCGGCGGCAGGCGTGGAGATCCGCCTCGGCTGCACGGTTCACGCGGTGCGGAAGGGTGAAGGCTATGTGGCGGAATCGGATCAGGGTGAGTTCAGCGCGCCCGCCCTCGTGGTGGCCACGGGCGGCCTTTCCATCGCGAAGCTCGGCGCGACCGATCTGGCCTACCGCATCGCGCGGCAATTTGAGGTGCCCCTGGTGCCCTGTGAGCCCGGCCTCGTGCCCTTGACGCTTCCGGAGTCCGATCTGGGCGCGCTCGCGCCGCTCTCGGGCGTGTCCTTCGAAGCGCGGGTGACGTGCGGCAAGGCGGGCTTCGACGAAGCGGTCCTCATTACCCATCGTGGCCTCAGTGGCCCGGCCATACTGCAGGTATCGTCCTTCTGGGAGGCGGGCGCCGCCATCCAGTTGGATCTGTTTCCCGGTGTGCGGCTGGAGGAGTTGCTGCTGGAGACCAAGCGGCGCGCTCCGGCCACCCAGCCCAGCGCGTTTCTGCGCGAAAGGTTGACCGCGCGTTTTGCAAAGCTGCTTTGCGAGCGCCACGGCTGGAATCGGCCCCTGGGCGAAATGCCGGATAAGGGCCTCCGCGCCATGGCGGCGGCGTTGCAGCAATGGCGCATACTCCCCAGCGGCACCGAGGGCTACGCCAAGGCCGAAGTGACCCGGGGCGGCGTAGATACGCGTGCCCTGTCACCCAAGTCCATGGAAGTGCGCGAGGTGCCGGGGCTGTATTTCATCGGCGAGGCGATGGACGTGACGGGCTGGCTCGGTGGCTACAATTTTCAATGGGCCTGGGCCTCGGGGGCGGCCGCCGGTCGGAACGTATAGGTTCAGTTCCCCAACCGAAGACGGTAAATCGTCGTGGCGCTGCTGAGCACCCAAAGGCCCGGTTCCGATTCCGTAAGCATATTCGCATCCGGCGCGGTGGCCATGGGCTCCAGGGTGTTCGCCGCGCTGTCCCAGCGATACATCGTTCCGCCGCGCACGAAATAGGAGCGGCCATCGCTGCCCAGGCGCAGGTGCGTGGGCACGGCGCCGTTGCCCAGTTCCGCGGGCCACGTCCCGAGATACAACACCTCGCACGTCTTCGTGTCGATGCAGGCAACGCTCGCTCCCTGGGTTGCCAGCAGGACACCCTCCCGCGTGATCCCGTGGAGGGTCACCATGTCCGCCCCAACCCAGGGCACGATGGTATGGACCACTTCGCGCTTCTCCGGATCGAAGGCATAGATTAAGGCGCTTTCCTGCGTCGGCGGCGCACTCTGCATCTGGCCCCAGCGGTCCGTGCCGCCCCAGAGGAGTTTATGCTGGGGGTCCCAGGCGAGCGTGGGCAGGTTCTGGTCCTGGATCAGGTGGTGATACACGTCGAATTCGCCCGATGCGGGATCGTGGACGATCAGCGCGCCGCCGAGCTGGTTGTAGTCGCTGTCGGAGGAAATGTAGACCCGTTTGCCATCGGTCACTGCGGCGCGGGGCCGGGTCTGCTTGTATTCGGGGCCAAACTGGGCCAACTCGCGCGGATTCTCACCATAAACGATGGGCCGGGCAGGATCGAATCGCGAGATGACGGTCTGTACGTAGATGCCGAGGTAGGCCATACCATCGAGCCCCACGGCGCACATGGCCTCGCCGGGCACGCGGGCGATCTTGCCCAGCTCCGCGCGCACCTCGCCGCTGCGCGGATTCACCGTGAAGAGATTCTGCTGGCTGTAGTTCGCCCCCACGATGCACTCCGGCGTAATGGTCTCCACGAACATGATGGAGTTGCCGCCCGGCGCAAGATTGTCGAGTTGGCCTTGCTGCAAATCGCCCGTGGCCAGGTCATAGCGGAACATTGCGCCATAGTAGCTCACGCCCGTGATGGCGCCCGGTTGCGCCTTGAGCCACCACAGGGTCTCGGCCTTGGCGTTCAACTCGCCCAGGGTCTTTGCCTCGGCGTCGTGGGACAACGCGATCAAGCGGCTCGACACGCGGCTCACCGTGAACCAGCGTCCGTCCACCACCACCGGCGTTTCGAAGCTATCCTCGGGATCAAGCTGGGCTGGCAGGGCGGGCGGTACTTCGTTCGACGCAACAATAGAGGCCGGATCGAAAGGCGCAAACTGGCGCGTCTCGGGATCGAAAACTATCCGCACATCCGCCGGTCCATTCGCTCGGAAGGCAATTCGACCATCGGGCATGGCGCTGGTCTCGCCCACATACTTGGTGTCGGGCACGGGCTGCTTCCAGATTTCCCACCTCGCCGTGGCGGGGTCGTACTCGCCAAACCACGCGCCGGGATAGGTGCCGAAATAGATGCGGCCGTTTTTCCCGCCAATGGCGTCCCACGCATACTGGCCTTCCGGAATTTCGGAGGTGAGTTCGGTGAATTCGCGCTTCGCCACGTCGAAGCAGTAGGCGTTGCCCGTTCCATAAGACATCACGTAAATGTTGCCATCCGCGCCCAGCGCCGCACCGTGGCTGCCGATGTCGTTGTTCGGTATGGCGTAACGTTCAACCGACATCGTGCGGCAGTCGATGAGAAAGAGCCAGTTGGCGGGCGCGCTGAAGCTGAAGGAGAAAAGGGCCATCGTATGGCCGTCGGGCAGATGGAGGGGACGGCGGGTGTAGCCCAGCAGGGTCCGCACCTCCGGCGAACCGATGGCCTCCGCCTTCGGCAGGGCGGAGAGGTCGCGTGCAATAAGCGTGGGCACCCGGCGAATCGGGTGGTCGGGCGCAAAGCCGCTATCGGCGGGCTGGGCGACGGAACTGGCCAGGGCGAGGGAAATCAGTACGGGGGCTATGAGAATCATGGGGGTGTCCTATAGTCAACACGGTCAGCAAGCCGACGCAGGATCGGCGCTTTTGGTGAGAGAAGTCAACCCTCGGGTGGGGGAGTCTGCGCTTACAATGTCTTTGATGTCCGAGCCGGAAAAAATTCGCGGGGCAGTCGCGCCGAAGCTCTGGGGGGTGGGAAATAATCGCGGGGCGATATCTCCGGATTGAGGATCGATTTTGTCTTGAAATAGAAACTCAAGCTGGACAAAGGTGCAGAAGCGGCTGGGAGCTTTGAAGTAAGTTTCTTGACGTGCCACGCCTTCGTAGATTAGCGTGATGCCAACCGATGCAAGCAACAGGAGTGTCACCACCATGGATATGGAAGAAGTAAACCGAATTATCCGCAACGCCTTTCCGGATGGACGGGTGACCGGCGACTATTACTACGACGGAGATTCCTACTATGACGGAATTGGCGACGAGGTCCGTGCCGCGCTGATGAGTTTTGACCCGGCGGTCCACGTGCACCATCGTCCGCCCCAGGAAATGGTAGTGTGGGATGAGGAAGGCGAGCCGGACGACGAAGATCTGTGGCCAGACGACCCGCGGACCTACGACATAGTATTCCTCAGTCCCGATGGCGAAGTCTTTGAGTTCGACGGCACCG
>JBIJDL010000511.1:0-4694 GCA_044344195.1 Candidatus Hydrogenedentales bacterium | reverse complement strand
TCACGCCGCTGTCGGGGATGTCCTTGCCGTCGTCCGTGACCGCGACCACGCCCACGTCTTTGAGCTCGGCCATCTCGGTGATTTCCTTGCCCTGCATGCCCTTCGTGGCGCAGGCGCCGGGGCGGATCTTGATGCAGGCCGTCTCCCGTGCGCGGCGGTTGACGAACTCGACCATACCGGCGTTGTCGATGGCGGGCTTGGTGTTGGCCATGGTCACCACGGTGGTGAAGCCGCCCCGGGCGGCGGCGCGGCTGCCGGTCTCGATGGTCTCTTTCGACTCAAAGCCGGGCTCGCGGAAATGGACGTGGATGTCCACCAGGCCGGGGCACACGATGCAGCCCGTGGCGTCGATGGTGGTGTCGCCCTGGAGGTCTTTGCCGATTTTGGTCACCGTGGCACCGTCGAAGAGGACATCCAGGCTCTCGGAAATGCCGCTGGCGGGATCGATGACGTGGCCGTTTTTAATTACTGTGGTCATGGAATTACCTCGTATGAAGGACGCACCGGAAAACACCGGTCAAGATTTAAAGTTATAGTCTAGGGTGCCGGAAAATTTTTACCACGAAGGACACGAAGAGCACGAAGAAGAAAATGAAAAGAGAACAAGAAATATCGACAAATTAATCAAATAAGAGAGAAGACATAGGCATGTGTGAAAAACCTGACAGATGCAAACGGATCCGTACACTTCTTTCTCTTTTCTTCTTCTTCGTGCACTTCGTGTCCTTCGTGGTAAAAAAACTCTTCATTACTTCGCCTTGCGCCCGCTGTTGACCAGCAGGTGCATCACCGCCATGCGGATGGCCACGCCGTTGCTCACCTGCTCGAGGATCACGCTGCGGGTGCCGTCGGCGACGCTGGTGGACAGTTCAATATCCCGGTTGATGGGGCCGGGGTGCATGATGATCGCGTCGGCCTTGGCGTGGGCCAAGGCGGCGGTGTCGATGCGGAAGAGGCGGATGTATTCGCGCAGGCTGGGGAAGAGTCCGTCCTGCTGGCGCTCCAACTGGATGCGCAGGGAGTAGATCACGTCGGCCCCGTCGATGGCCTCGCGGAGGTTGTGGGTCACTTCCACGCCCATGCGCTCCACGGCGGCGGGCATCAGCGTCGAGGGGCCGCAGAGGACCACGCTCGCGCCGAGCTTGTTCAAACACATGATGTTGCTGCGGGCCACGCGGCTGTGCTCCACGTCGCCAATGATGGCGACGCGCACGCCGTCGAGACCCGCCTCGGGATCCCCACGCAGGGCACGGATCCGTTCGCGGATGGTAAAGGCGTCCAGCAGGGCCTGGGTCGGGTGCTCGTGGCGGCCGTCGCCCGCGTTGATGATGTGGCTCTCGTGCCGGGCCGCCAGGATATGGGGCGCGCCCGCCGCGCTGTGGCGCAGCACGATCACGTCGGAGTGCATGGCCTCGATGTTGGCCAGGGTGTCGTGGAGCGTTTCGCCCTTCACCGACGACGAGGAACTCGCCGCGATGGAGAGGGTGTCGGCGGTAAGGCGCTTGGCCGCCAGTTCAAAGGAGGTGCGCGTGCGCGTGCTGGGTTCGTAGAACCAGTTCACCACCAGGCGACCCTGGAGCAGGGGGACCTTCTTGATCCCGCTCTCGCGCTTGGAAACGGCGACGAACTGGGGCGCCGTATCGAGGATCAGCTCAATCTCGCCGCGGCTCAGATCCTCAATGCCGATGAGGTCCTTGCGGGTCCAGACGGTTTCGCGCGCTCCGGTCATGGCATCACGTTCCTTCCGGTTTGGGTTCGGGTCGCGTCAAGAGCACGGCGTCTTCACCATCGATTTCCACCAGGCGCGCGGTGACCCATTCGCTGGGTTCCGTGGCCATGGAGTGGCCGAGGTAGTCCGCCTGGATGGGCAGCTCGCGGCCACCCCGGTCGACGAGGCAGGCTAACTGAATGCGCTTGGGCCGGCCATAGTCCATGACCTCGTCCATGGCCGCGCGAATAGTCCGGCCAGCCGCCAGCACGTCGTCCACGAGGAGGATCGTGCGGTCGTCCACATTAAAGTCGAAGTGGGTGCTTCCCTTGGACTTCGGGGAGCTCAGGCCGCCGCGAAAGTCATCGCGATAGAGTGTCGTGGCGAGGGAGCCCACGGGCGGGGTAACGCCGGTCATCTTGCCGATGAGCCCGGCCAGCCGGTCGGCCAGCGGACGGCCCCGGCGGAGGATACCCAGCAGGGCCAAGCGCTCTAACTCCGGGTTGTCGTTCACGATCTCCCGTGCCAGCCGTCGCAGCGTCTCGGCCATTGCCGAGCCGTCCATGACGACTGTGGCATCCGCTTCCCGTGGCTTAATATCGGTCATTTTGAGGGTCCAGACAAAAAAATAGCCTCCTCAACGCATGTGAGAAGGTGGGGCTCGTCCATGGTACAGGCGACCTTTACGGCTCGGGTGCAGCCCGATGCATACACCGGCGCAATTTTAGCAGGGTGGGATGGGGGATGCAAGGAGCGGCCCGGGCACGATCCGGATAAGAAGGCGCCTGGGTGTTCACGCCGTAATGCCATTTCACATTCTCGGGGCCTATCCGTTACAATACGCGGTTCGTGGGGGCGCGATTTCGCCCCCTGATTGACAGTTTTCTTGTTTTACTTGTCGCCCCGCGACGTGGATTGCAAGCGCAATGGAGAAAAACACATGAGCCATACCGTGGAAACTTTTGAGTTTCAGACCGAAGCACGCCAGCTCCTGGATTTGATGATTCATTCGGTCTATTCCAACAAGGACATCTTCCTTCGCGAGCTGATTTCCAACAGCTCCGACGCCCTGGACAAGCGGCGCTTCGAGGGCCTGAAGGATCCGGCGCTCCTGCCCGAGGGCACCGAGCTCCACATCAAAATCGTGCCGGATATGGAAGCCCGCACCCTGTCCATCGTGGACAACGGCATCGGCATGTCCCGCGACGAAGTAAAGGATCTCATCGGCACGATCGCGAAATCGGGCACGAAGGAATTCCTGAAAACCATCAAGGAGAGCAAGGAGAGCACCCTGAACCCCGAGTTGATCGGCCAGTTCGGTGTTGGCTTTTACTCCAGTTTCATGGCGGCGGACCGCGTGACCATGGTGACGCGCAAAGCCGGTGAAGAGCACGCGACCCGCTGGGAATCGGCGGGCGACGGCACCTACACCCTGGAAGCCGCCGAGCGCGATGAAGCGGGCACGACGGTGACGCTGCACCTGAAAACCGCCGACACGGAAGACGGCCTGAACGATTACACCCAGGAATGGCAGATCCGCCAGATCGTGAAGCAGTACTCCGATTTCGTGGCCTACCCGATCCAGATGGACATCGAGCGCACGGAAATCGAGCGCGACGAAGACGGCAAGCCCGTGGAAGGCGCCGAGGAGAAGAAGGTCATCAAGACCGAGACTCTCAACTCCATGAAGGCCCTGTGGCTCCGCAGCAAGAACGAAGTCACCGAAGACGAGTACAACGAGTTCTACAAGCACATCTCCCACGACTGGAACGAGCCCGCGTCGCGTATCCAGGCGAAGATCGAGGGCACGCTGGAGTACTCCCTGCTCCTCTATGTGCCCTCCAAAGCGCCGATGGATCTCTACTACCATGGCGTGCGCCACGGCGTGCACCTCTATGTGAAGCGCATCTTCATCATGGACGATTGCAAGGAGCTCCTGCCCGAATTCCTGCGCTTCCTCCGCGGCGTGGTGGATTCGGAAGACCTCTCGCTCAACATCTCCCGTGAGATCCTCCAGCAGGACCGCCAGATTGAGCGCATGCGCAAGGGCCTCGTCAGCAAGGTGCTGGACTTCCTCCGCAAGCAGTACAAAGACGACCGCGACGAGTACATCGCCTTCTGGAACGAATTCGGCCGCGTCTTCAAGGAGGGCCTCTTCCAGGATCGGGAAAATCAGGAAGGCATCCTCGACCTGTGCCTCTTCTGGTCCACGAACAGCAAAGAAGAATATACCTCCCTCGCCGAATACGTCGGGCGCATGAAAGAGGGTCAGGACGCGATCTACTACATGACCGGCGAATCCCGCTCGAAGATCGAAGAGTCGCCCCACCTCGAAAGCTTCACGGAGAAGGGCTATGAAGTCATTATCCTTCCCGATCCCGTCGACGAGATCTGGGCCCAGCAGGTCTTCAAGCACAAGGAACACGCCTTCAAATCCATCAGCAAGGGCGAAGTGGAATTGGGCACCGAAGACGAGCGCAAAGAAGCCGAAGAACAGCGCAAGGAGAAGGAGAAGGAATACCAGTCCCTCCTCGATTGCCTGAAGGACAAGCTGAAGGATCACGTGAAGGAAGTTCGCCTGTCGAACCGCCTCACCAATTCCGCCGCCTGTCTGGTGACGGGCGCGAGCGACCTTTCGCCCCAGTTGGAGGCCATGATGCGCCAGATGGGCCAGGACTTCCCCCAGTCCAAGCGCATCCTCGAGCTCAACCCGAAACACCCGCTCCTCGACAAGCTCCAGAGCCTCTTCGACGGCAACGCGGACGATCCGCAACTCAACGACTACGCCCAGCTCATCTACGGCCAGTCGATTCTCGCCGAAGGCGGCGACCTGCCGAACCCCGGCCAGTTCAGCAAGCTGGTGGCGGATTTGATGGTAAAGGCTGGCTGATATCTGCGAGGGGACTGTTTCGAACATGACAGCGGGTCTTCAGAGATGAAGACCCGCTTTTTTGCTGAGGGGCCACTCAATGCGTGCCACACGATC
>JBIJDL010000095.1:0-15685 GCA_044344195.1 Candidatus Hydrogenedentales bacterium | reverse complement strand
GAATTGGCCTCGAAGTTCAACGTGTACCCGACGCAGATCCAGTAGTGGTAGTCCCCGTTGGCCAAGAAGGCTGCCGAGTTCCTCGAGCGTGTAGTGCACGCCCAGCACTAGCCCAATCGACTAGGAGTCTGACTCCGAATCCCCGAAGCCACCTTTTTCCACCCATCAAAACCTCGGGCAAGGAAGAGATCGTTGAACCTGGGGCAACGTAGGAAGTCGATTTTTCTCTGTACAGGTTCAGTTTTATATTCGGAGTCAGACTCCTAGCCCAATCGACTAGGAGTCTGATTCCGAATCTCGCTTCTGGTGAAAAATTGCCCGAATTCTGCACAAATGCGGCAGAAAGATGTACAATCTATATATCTTATAGGAGTACCCCTCTATGCCCTTCAGCCAATATATCCAGCGCCCCGGAAGCCGCGATATCGAGTCGCCCGAGGACATCATTGAAATTGTTGATACCTTTTACGCTATCGCCCTAGAAGATTCCGAAATCGGCCACTTCTTCAAGGAGGTAGCCAGAGTCGATCTCGAAGACCATCTACCCCGCCTCTACCGCTTCTGGTGCGCTATCATTCTCGGCATGCCCAGCTACGGGGAGAATGTCTTTCAATCTCATACCCTCCTCCATCAGCAAAGTACGATAGAGAAGCGCCACTCCCAGCGCTGGCTCGCTCTTTTCTTCGGCACCGTGGACAGCCAGTTCGAGGGGCCGAAAGCCGACCTGGCCAAGAAACGCGCACGGGATATTGCGACGGTCATGGCCGCCGAGCTCGCATCCATGGCCGACATGCCATCGGCACCTGCTCGGCAACCGGTGCAATGCATGAGGCGGGCCTAACGGATAGGGCACCTCTGGTATGTCATCCCCCTGACTCATTCCCGGGAACATATCGCAGCTGCCGGATTTCATGGAATAATTCCCACCGGCAAGCTACCATCTTTCCGCAAGAAAACTACACGAATTGTAGTATCCGCGTGAAGCGGGAAGAGAGCCACCCCGCAATACCCGCGTATGCGGTAAGTCACCTATTGTCCGGCAGATCCGGGGTAAATCCTGAGACTCGTTGTTTAATCAACTCTGACGCGGCCGGCCCGCATCGCCGGCGGAGGTTTGCTAAATCTTCAGTTGTATAGGAAAATAAAGGAGGAACCCTCACCAAGTAAAAATGGGTCGCCTATGCGACCATGTGAGGACTCCGCATAATAGAGAATACCGAAAGGGGGAACATTGGGGAATGAACACGAAGGATCCCGCCCCGCCAGTACCGAGAACGTACATCCAGGGCAGTCCAGTGCTACAGCTTAGCAAGCCAGGGACGGGTTCAGGGGGGACGGATAGCCTGGAACGAGGCAAGGTGTCTCAAAAAAATCAATCCCCGTCGGCATGGCGCAGTCCTTCTCGACTGGAAGCGGCATGATTGCTGATGAACGTAGACGCATTGAACTACCCATATTGCTGCGATTGCACAAATGTGGACTGGAGCGGTAGCGCCGAACATGGCGCGGCTCGCCCGGCGACGTTGATATATCACAGATTAAATCCCCCATCACGCCCGTGACACGACGTTCTGAAAACGCGCGCATGAGAAATGAAACCACCGGAGGACAAAGAACGTGTTGGAATTCTATTCTGCAAGCACCCGAATGGTAAATCCCAAAAGTGCTATTGATGAGTGCATCGCCTGGGCCGGCGGGCCAGCGCCGGTGAATTGTAGCCTTGCCATCATTCACGCTTCCATCGGACACGACCTACGTGAACTGAGCGCCCACATCAAATACCGCTTCCCCGGAACTCGTGTCGTTGGCACTTCCTGCGCCGGTGTTGTCGGCCGCGAAGGTGTGAGTGAAACGCTCAAGGACGTGGCGGTTATGTTGGTTTCCGGTGAAGAGTTCGCCGTATCCCACGTGGACGGTATCTACGGACACAACGCTTTCGAGAAGGCGCGACTTCTGGCGGAGCAACTGAAGGCCCAGAATGACGCCATCAACATGATCTACCTGCTCGCGCCGGGCATCGACATCTCCAATGACCGGGTCATCGAAGGAGTCGAGTCCGTCTTCGGCAGCGATGTTACCTTGTTTGGCGCAACCTCCTCTGACAACATGCGCGGCCTGCGCACCTGCCAGGTGGTGGATGACCAGCTGTTCGAGCATGCCGCCTATGCGGTGGGCTTTTCCGACCCCACGCTGACCGTGGACACCCAAGCCACCCATGGCTTTGTCGCCGTGAATCAACCCATGATAGTCACAAAGGTAGCGGGCAACAGGATTCTGGAACTGGATGGAAGCCCGGCCTGGCAGGTCTACACCTCGCGCATGGCCCTCCTGGAGAGCGCCACCACCGCCGATACCATTCCCATCGGGGCCCTCGCCGAGTCGTTGCCCCCGGAACTTGTGGAAGAATATGGAAACCGCCATATTCTCCGCGTCGTCACCCACACCGATGAGGCAGGCGCACTGATATACCCGACCGAGTGCCCCGTCGGCACGGAACTCTGGCTGACCGTCCGGGACGAGAACCTAATCTTCTCCGACATGGACCGAATGGTGAGACAGATGAGCACCCGGGTCGACGGAAAGAAACCCGTGGCGGTGTTTCAGGCCGACTGTCTCGCACGGGGCCGACGCCTCTTCAACCGGATCATCAAGGAAGAACTCGTCCACAAAATGCAGCACCTCTTTTCCACCGATGACGTGCCGCCGCCCTGGCTGGGCATGTATGGCTTTGGCGAATATGCCCGCCTTGGTGGAAAAAACACCTATCACAACTACTCGACATCGCTTGCGGCGCTCTACCGAAAGTGAAACCTGACCATGGTCCATGGCGAATTTAGCACCGAGAGCGAACAGGATGAGTTCGCGTTGATGCAGAGCCGAAATACGGCCCTGCAGCAGCAGCTCATTGATGCAAATAACCGCCTCGATCTGGAGCTCGCCCGTTTTGGAAGGATTAATTCCTTCTTCTCGCGGGCCCTGCGCCTTAACCATGTCAGTGAAGTACCGGATCTCGTCACCGAGGCCATGGTCGACATTTTTGAGATGGAGTTTGGCATTCTGATCGGTGTGGACGAGGCTAAGGGTATTCAGTTCCCCATCTCCATCATTGGTACCCAGATCGCTCCCGCAACGCTGCAGAAGATCGGGGCCCGGATTCTGGAGGCGCGGGAACTCCAAGGGCCCATGCACGCCCGGGAAATGGATCGGAAATCCATTCATCAATGCATCTCCGGGCTGGAGGTGGACAAGCTGGTCTACAGTTTCTGCTACCGGCGGGACAGCTCGGTAAGCGCCATACTCATGATCGGAAATACGCTCTCCGGCTCGAACTTTTACGAAATCCCCAAGCGGGAGATCATTGAGATTTTCGAACTCTTCACCCGGCAGGTCGGCTCCCTCCTCGAATCCCTTCGAAGCAAGGCGATGCTTCAGGAAAATGAACAGGCAATTGAAGAAAGCGAAGCCCGTCGCCGCGTCGCGGACAGCAAGCAGCACCAGGCCGAACTCATTGCCGAACTGGCCCTTTCCCCGGCCCTCTCAGCAGGGGATATTTCCGCCCTGGCTGTCGAACTGGTGACGTCCGTATCGCAAACCTTTGAGATTCCCAGGGTAGGGGTTTGGCTTATGGGGCAGGATACCAATCGACTGCTCAATCTGAGCACCTACGCCCTGCACGAGGACGCATTGACCTGCAGCCTGGACCTGCCAGAGCAGGAGTGCCACAAGGAGTTTGCCGTTCTCGAGTCCGTTGATTACATTTCAACCAATACCTTGCTGCCGGCGACGTGTTTCGCGCTTACGCAGGGGGACTATCAGCGGGGCATGGACGATATCTCCCTCCTCGATGCCGTAGTCCGGATTGGCGGGCGACCGATCGGAATCGTGCGCTTGGAGCACCGCGGTCCGTTGCACACCTGGACCGAACAGGAAATCGTACTTTCCTGCCAGTTGGCCGACCGGATGGCCCTCACCGTTTCCAACGGCCAGCGGAAGGAAGCAGAGCGGGCCCTCGCTGTCGCGGCCAGACAGGCAACCGAAATGGCCCGCATGGCTGACGCCGCCAATCGCGCCAAGAGCGAATTCCTCGCCAACATGAGCCACGAGCTCCGGACGCCCCTGAACGCAATCCTTGTACTGAGCGAGGGGCTCCTCGAACAGCTCCGGGGCCCGTTGAACGAGCGCCAGCAGAAGTCGCTGCGAACAATACAGTCGAGCGGAAACCACTTGCTGGAACTCATCAGTGACGTGCTCGATATTGCCAGGGTCGAAGCCAGGCGCCTCGAGCTCGATCGAGAGTGGCTCTTCGCCAGCCAGATCTGCGATGCAAGCCTCGCCCTGGTCCGCGAAAGCGCTATGTCGAGAAATATCACGCTCAGCCTCACGCTGGACGATTCCTCCGCGCGCATCCATGCCGATGCCCGTCGGCTCAGGCAGATGCTGCTCAACCTCCTCAGCAATGCGGTCAAATTCACGCCGGATGGCGGCCACGCTACCCTGCACGTTCAGCGCCTTCCCCTGCAGGAGGCCCTCCGGTTTTCCGTCTCAGATTCGGGGATCGGGATCGCCCCGGAGGACCTCTGCCGCCTCTTTCTCCCCTTCTCACAGCTTGATTCCGGCCTCAACCGAAGCCACGAAGGAACAGGACTGGGGCTCGCCCTCGTGCGCCGCCTCGCGGAGCTACACGGCGGGAGCGTGATGGTGGAAAGTGAACCCGGGAGGGGAAGCTGCTTCTCGTTGGTACTTCCCATCTGTACCGAACCTGAAAAAGAGCAAAAAACCGCCGACAGCCAATCCGATTCGGCCCGGATTTCCTCGGCCGCCCGTCATCGGGCGATTCCCGTTTGGGACTCCGCTTCCGTCAAGCCGACCATCTTGCTGGCCGAAGATAACGACGCCAACATTGAAGCCTTGGGAGGCTACCTGAAAGAAAGAGGTTTCAATATGATTCTTGCACGAAATGGGCGAGAGGCCATCGAAGTGGCAACGACAATGCACCCCGATCTGATCCTCATGGACATTCATATGCCTGAAATGGATGGCTTGGAAGCAACCCGGTACCTCCGGCTAATGCCGGGCTTCGAGCGGATTCCCGTAATCGCGCTGACCGCACTTGCCATGCCGGGTGATCGGGAGCGGTGCATCGATGCCGGGGTGAATGCGTACTTGACCAAGCCAGTTGGGCTACAGGCCCTCGTGGAAACCATCTATGGCTTCCTGTTGGGTACGGCAGTCGCAACGGGAGATCTGTAATGAACGCGTCAGCGAGCACTATTCTCATCGTAGATGACAACCCTATTGGCCGCGAAGTCTTGGGCGACGTCCTCGAATCGAGCGAATACAAGCTCTACTATGCTTCTGACGGACCCGAAGCCCTCTCTCTTGCAACCGACCTCGACCCCGACCTCATTCTGCTCGATGTCATGATGCCCGACATGGACGGCTACGAAGTTTGCCGACGCCTTCGGGCGAACAGCAAGCTCTGCGAGGTGCCCGTGCTCATGGTGAGCGCACTAGATGACCGCCTCTCCCGGCTCAAGGGTATCGAGGTGGGTGCGGACGATTTCGTAAGCAAGCCCGTCGACCGGATGGAGCTTCTCGCCCGTGTAAGAACGATCGTCCGCCTCAATCGCTATCGGAAACTTCAGGAACAGCAGAAGCTGCGGAAACGGGTGGAAGAAGAGCGGGAAGAGCTACGCACCCAGCTCTACCGCGCCAAACACATGGAATCGCTCGGACAACTCGCGGCCGGGCTGGCGCACGACTACAACAACCTGCTGACAGTTATCATGGGCAATGCGGAACTGGCCATGAAAGAAACTACTTCGGACCACCTGCGCCTCGCATCGCTTCACGAGATTCGCACAGCCGCGCAGCATGCGGCATCACTGACCCGGAAGTTGCTCGTCTACTCGCAGAAACAGATTGTCGCTCCTCAGATTATTGATCTGAACTCCACCTTGGAGTCAATCGAGCCAATATTGCACCAGATCCTTGGTGATCAGATTGAAATATGCTGGTTCCTCGGGCACGATCTGGGCTCCATAAAAATCGACCCGGCGCAGTTCAAACAGATGCTGGTCAATCTCTGCAAGAACGCCCGAGACGCTATGGCGGGACAGGGTCGGGTTACTATAGAGACACGATACGCCTACATTGAGGATCCTTATACCCCCAATACCCCGAGTACCAGCCCGGAAAGATACTTCATTCTAATCATGACCGACACCGGCTGCGGAATGTCGCCCGAGATACTCGCACGAATGTTCGAGCCCTACTTCACTACCAAGAAAATGGACAACACTAAGGGAAGGGGTCTAGGGCTTGCAGCCGTGCATGGAATTGTCCGACAGAATGGTGGCTTCATTGAAGCTTTCAGCGAACCCAAGTGCGGTACAACCCTCAAGATTTTCCTGCCGGTGCATGCTTTAACTTCTCCCAAAATCGTTCCTGAAACTCTGGCGCCAGGTCTGGAAGAGCGGCACACCACGGTTCTGATTGTGGAGGACAACCTGGGGATTCTGGACCTGATCACCCATATTTTGCGGCTTCAGCCTTATACCGTACTCCCATCGTCCAATGCTGCAGATGCACTCATTCTGGCCGAGAAACATCCAGGGCCCATTGACCTCCTCATTACGGACATCATGCTGCCGGATATGGATGGTCTTGCATTGGCTGATCTGCTGACTGTACGCCAACCCAATCTCAAGTGTCTATTTATTTCCGGCTATAGCGCGGATGTTATCTCCAAGAATGGAAAACTTGATGATGGAGTGCATTTCATGGCGAAGCCTTTCACCGCACAGGAACTTACCGAGAAGACGAAGCAAGTCCTTGCCGCCCCCGGCGTTGTGCCGGAATGACCCCAGGCAAGACGTGTTTATGCCGTACTTCGCGCATTGTCGGTAAGCGGCTGGAGAAAGCCCGCCCAGAAATGCCAGATTGATATCGATCCCGCATCACATTGCCATCTAGGAGGGGAGAGTTAGTTACGCCCGACGATTCACGCCAATTTACACCGGCGCGTCACAAATTCTCCAGACACGAAAACAGAAAATAGGCCCAGAGCCATGTCACTTGTCTGCCCTGGCAATCCGCCGAAGGGTCACGGCTGTACTGTAAATGGCGGCTGAGAAGTGAAGCGGCTGGCAGAGTAAAGTGACCCCGCTTCGCGGATTCGATACGTGGTCTTGCCGTGAACCTGGGGCTGAAGCCCCAGGCTAATGACTGCAGCTCCTCCGGATCTGGAATTCCTGGCCGACCGCCTTCTACTTCATCATGACCGGCGGACACTGCTGTTCAAAATCGGGCGTACGCCTAAACGGGATGAACCACATTTATTCGCCCTGAAAGGGAGCGTAGTTGGTGCTTTGGACAACACACAGGCTGAGCACTGCGTTGCCGTTTCAGGGCGAGAACGAGAGGCGCGCCTCTTACCCTGGGCGTTGCCCAGAGCTGAAAGCTGCGCTGGCCCTTCGGGCCGGAAGACCAATCAATAGGCTTCACTATTGATCATCGGAAAATGCGTGTAGCTACGGTTCCAAAAAGAATCCGGATTGGGAGGAGATGGGTAGTACCCATCCCTGTACCCTCGAACCGGAGGAACCACCATTTCCAGCGCGCGGCTGACTACGCCAATTACAAGACATCAATAACACCAATTGAGCATTTTTCATGGCGTTCGCTACTCCATATCGAGTATTTCAGCCCCGTTCTCAGCTTGTGAAGGCCAGATAGGCGCCTCAAACGGTATAAACTATTTCACAAAAGAGTCAGGAGTTCGTCACAACCAGATCCGGGCTTGCCTCCTAACGCAAAGGAATCCGGCGTCGACACCTTGAGCGCTGCTATGGGTGATCCCAGTCCGGATTGTTAACTGATTGCAAGCTATTAACTTAGGGCTTTGATCAAGTTTAAGTTGCCAACTTCGAGTTTCGGTGCGAGTTTTAGATCGTTCTCAGCGTTGTATTGGCAAGTGAAAAAAGGTCCACGCTGCCTCAGATCCGGTTAAGACTTGGCAAGTTTAAATTGTCCACCGCACTAGGAATCTTTTCTCGCCGTCGGACCGCCAAGCCGATACATAAAGTCACTTCATATACGGCGTAACACCCGCACACGCGATTTCTGGATAACATCATGAAAAATTGGAAGATAAACACAAAGCTCACGGTGATGTTCCTCCTTGTCGGGCTGACTCCGGTGCTGGTTACCAGCTTCTACTTCCTTCAGCAATACAGTGCACAGTCCACACTTCAAAAGATGCTGGAGCTTCAGGGGCGAAATGAGAGCAAGAAGTTTCAGATTGAGCGTTGGTTCGAGGAGAGGATGGCGGATATGGGAATCCTCTCAACCAGCGAAGAGTTCGCCGCAGCACTGATGGGACTTCAGGACGCTTCGACCGAGAACACGACGTCGACCGCTTATCAGGCGCTACGGAATGAGTTCGATACGAAGTCCTCTCAATACTGCAGTTCCTATGGCTATGACGATATGCTCCTGATGAATCTGCACGGGGAGCCCATTTACTCCAGCCACTATCACCTTACCGACTTCGCTAGCCTCAACCTGAGCGGTCAGACGAGTACTTCTTGGACCGCGCAAGTACGCGAAGCACTGGGAGGAAATATTTCCTTGTCCGATGCGAGCGCCTATGGACGCCACGATGCGGAAGAAGTGAAAATGTACTTCATGGCCCCCCTGCAGCAGGGAGAAAAAATTGTTGGCGTCATTGCTCTCGGGTTTCACGCTGAAAGCTTGAACCAGTTCATGACAGCGAGCAGCGGCATGGGGGAAACGGGCGAGAGCTTTATCGTGGGCGAAGACAGGCTTCTGAGGACAAAGCTGAGGAATACCAAAGATGTAGACATTCTCCAGACTCGGGTGGATACGCACGATATTACCTTGGCGTTTGAAGGAAAATCTGACGTAAGTCTGGAGCGGGATTACCGCGGGATACCGACCTATACTGCATATAGCAGGCTCGAGATCGCGGGACTGAAGTGGGCTGTCGTGACAAAAATGGACCAGCGGGAAGCCTCGCAACACGTCGAAAGTATGCGCATCATGGTCGGTGCCCTCCTGATCGTGGCTGCACTTGTGGTGGCCTTGGTCGCGGTGCTTTTTTCTCGCAGCGTCAGCCGGCCCCTGCGAGAATTGACCTTGATCGCACACCGGATGGCGGAAGGCGAACTAGACCATGAAATGCCCCATAATGCGAACCGCAAGGACGAGTTGGGCCAACTGGCCACTGCATTTGGCATGCTTGTGGAGACCAATAAGATACTGGTTTCTTCCGTCGCTTCAGTCGTCGATGGGGCGCTGGACACCTATGTGCCCCCTCGTGGCGAGCACGATCTCCTGGCCCGATCCGTGAATCACATGATCGATGCGCTGCGGCAAACGGCCGCGCAGGCCGAACTGATCGCACGGGGAGACTTCGAGAAGTCGGTTGTCCGTTCCGAGCGAGATCAGGTCGGTCTCGCCATCGAGAGGATGAAGAACGCCCTGCGGGCAGATCGGGAAGAGAATACCCGGCAGCACTGGATGCAAAGCGGCGTACTCGAAATCGCCGAAGTGCTGTCAGGTGCAGAAGATACTAAATTGATGGCCTCAAACTGTATCACAGCTATCTCCAAGTGGGTTGGGGCCTCGGTGGGCGCGTTCTACATCAAGGAGGGTACCGGGTCAGACTGCGCCTATGTTCTCCTGGGTACTTACGCATACTCCGAACGGAAGAACCTTTCCAATCGCTTCGGGCCGGGAGAGGGCCTGGTCGGGCAGGCAGCCCTCGAGGGCAAGCAAATCGTCCTGCATAATCTCCCCGATGACTATATTCGCGTTGTTTCCGGCCTGGGAGAGAGCGCCCCTCGCAGTATTTGTGTGACGCCTCTTGTATATGAAGGTGAAGTACTGGGCATTGTCGAAGTTGGTATGGTTGGCCAGCTTGGGGAGAAGGAGCAACTCTTCCTGGAGCGGATTGCCAGCTCGGTCGCGACTGGCCTTGAAGTCACGCGTAGCCGGAATGTGCTCCGCATACATCAGGAGGAACTGCAGGCGTCGAATCGCGAGTTGCAGGCCCAGTCCGCCGAACTTGAGCGCTCCGAGCAGGAACTTCTCGCGCAGCAGCGCTCACTTGAGGAATCAAACGAGGAACTCAACGCTCAGGTGAGCCTCGTAAGCCAGTCTGAGGATCGACTTCGTGCGCAGCAGCAGGAGTTGGAAGCGATCAACATCGAGTTGACGAAGAAGAATGAGCAACTCAAGAAGCGCGGGCAGGAGATTGAGACGGCTCGAAGCACGCTCGCTATTCAGGCGGAAGGCCTGAAAACGACGAGCAAGTACAAGTCCGAGTTCATGGCGAACATGTCCCACGAATTGCGGACTCCGCTCAATAGCCTCCTCATACTCGCTCGATCACTTCACGGGAATGGTGAAGGAAACCTGACCGAAGAGCAGGTCGAGTGCGCTGGCATCATTCACGACAGCGGGAAAGACCTGCTGGACCTGATTAACGATATTCTCGACCTTTCCAAGATCGAAGCTGGTCAAATGCGCCTGAGTATTTCTGAAGTAGACTTGGAAGTCGCAGGCCAGGGCCTGCGCACCCAATTCAGTCACATGGCACGGGAGAAAGGTCTGGAGTTCACGGTACAACGGTGGGGGGACGCGCCGGAGAGTATCACCACAGATCAGCAACGACTGGGGCAGATCCTGAAAAACCTGGTGGGGAATGCCCTGAAGTTTACGCAGGAGGGCCATGTTACCGTAGCGTTCGGCAATCCCGAAACTGGAGTCGTCTTCACCAATTCATCACTAAAACACGATGCCTGTCTCGCGGTTCACGTAACCGATACCGGCATAGGCATCGCCAGCGATATGCTGCACAGGGTCTTTGGCGCATTTCAGCAGGTAGATACAGGCGACAGCAGAACCTATGGCGGTACGGGGCTTGGCCTCTCCATATCGCAGGAGATTGCCCAACTCCTGGGCGGAGAAATCCAGGTAGCGTCTGTCTTCGGCCAGGGTTCGACCTTTACGCTCTACCTTCCCCTTCAGGCTCCCCCTGTGCAACATCCCACCACAGAGGAAGGGGCCCCCGCTGAGGTGCCTGAGCCAAGTGAACCGACCGTCAACGCCTCTTTCATAAGCCTGCAGGATATGGCCGAGCCTGAGTTTCCAGACGACCGCGACACGATTACAGAGTCAACCCAGACAATTCTTATAATCGAAGATGACGAGCGGTTCGTGAAGATTCTGCAGGGGCATATCCGGAAACGCGGCTTCAAAACTCTCGTAGCACTGACCGGTGAGCAGGGCCTGCTGCTGGCCCAACGCTTCCTGCCGGATGGAGTTCTCCTGGATATCCAACTTCCCACAATGGACGGTTGGGCCGTGCTGGCGCACCTGAAGCGCGACATGTCCACGAGGCACATTCCGGTTCACATCATCTCTGCCACAGAGTCGTCGAACAGTGGGCTGATAAGGGGCGCTATCGGCCACGCCACCAAACCTATATCGACAGAACAACTGGGGGATATTCTGGACCAGCTCGAAAAGGTCATCGTCGAGAAAGAGAAGCATGTTCTCGTCGTTGAGGATAACGATATCCTGCGACAGGAAACTGTCAAACTCCTCTCTAACGGCGACGTGAAGATGACCCAGGTTAAGACCGGAGGAGAAGCCGCGGCGGCACTGCGGCTTGGCGGGTATCATCTGGTCATACTCGATCTCGGCCTTCCCGACATCCAGGGCATGGACCTGCTGGAAATGTTGAGTGCTGAGGGGGTCAAGTTGCCACCCATCATCGTCTATACCGTTCGTGACCTCACCGTGGAGGAAGAGAAGGCGATCAGAAACCATACAGACTCAATTGTCGTCAAGGACGTGCGCTCCCAGGAACGGCTGCTGGATGAGGTTGCACTGTTCTTACACCACGTCATAACCGATCTGCCTCAGGAAAAGAAGGCGATGATTAGCCACATTCATGACGCTGACGAAGCGATGCACGGCAAGGTGGTATTGCTGGTCGAGGATGACATGCGCACGTTGTTTGCCATGAGCAAATTACTGAACGAACACGGCGTGATCACCTTGAAGGCCGAAAACGGGCAAAAGGCCATCGAAATGCTGGAGCAAACACCACACATCGACATGATATTGATGGACATGATGATGCCTGTCATGGACGGCTACGAAGCCATGCGCCTGATTCGGGCGAAAGACCGATTCGCCACCCTGCCGATCATCGCTCTTACCGCTAAGGCCATGGCCGAGGACCGCTCCAAGTGCATCGCAGCCGGGGCAACCGACTATCTCAGCAAGCCCATTGACTCGGGTAGACTACTTTCACTTATGCGGGTATGGATGGGGGCATGAACGCAATGCAGGCCGAACAACTACTATGAGCGAGACCCCGGAGAGAATTGAGTTCCATCTGTTGCTGGAAGGTATTTTTCAGCGCTATGGTTATGACTTTCGGAACTACGCCCCCGAAACTCTGATACGACGGCTCCAGCAGTTCCAGCTGGTGCACCAGGCCATGCCGCTATCCGATGTAACAGCGCGCGTCCTACGGGATCCCTCGTTCTTTTATGAGTTGCTTCCGTATTTCTCCATTTCATACACAATGTTGTTTCGTGAGCCCTCTGTATTCATGGCCCTTCGAGAGCATGTAGTCCCCCTGCTGCGCAGCTGGCCCAGGTTCAAGATCTGGCACGCCGGGTGCGCGACCGGAGAAGAAGTATATTCCCTTGCTATTTTACTGCGCGAGATGAATCTGCTCGATCGGGCGATGATTTATGCGACCGACATCAGCCAGCCCGCCCTCGATACCGCGAAGCAAGGAATCTACTCCCTCGATGTGCTACGAAAAGGCAACGCAAACTATCTCGAAAGTGGCGGTTCAGGCTCCCTCTCAGATCACTACCACGCGCAGTACAATTCCTGCATCATGGACCAAGAACTCAGAAGCCGCATTACCTTTGCACGGCACAATCTGGCCATCGATCAATCTTTCGGCGATATGCAGTTAATCCTCTGCCGCAACGTACTGATGTACTTTAACCACACTCTCCAGGAGCGTGTACTACAGCTTTTTTCTGCAAGCCTCGAGCGAGGAGGATATCTCTGTATAGGCAGCCGGGAAAGCCTCGTGTGTCTTAGCACGGTCAACGACTTTGAGTATGTGCATGAAGAATCCAGGATATTCAGAAAGTGTGTGTCAAACCAATGATGAAAGTTCTTCCCGCAGCGATGGAGCTCCCCAAAATGCATGGCAATCCAAAGATTCTTATAGTCGATGATCGGGAGGCAAATCTGGTTGCCCTTCGCAAGGTTCTTGAGCATCTTGATGCAGAGGTGTTTTCCGCCCTGAGCGGCAACGAGGCACTCGCCCTGACCATTGAGCATGAGTTTGCCCTTGCTATTCTGGATGTTCAGATGCCCGCTATGGACGGATTCGAGCTTGCTGGATTCCTACGGGGCGAGGCCAATACCTGCGACATTCCTATTATATTCGTCTCGGCGGTATTTACAGAGGATGCCCATGTGTTCCGCGGCTACGAGTCGGGCGCGGTCGACTTTCTCCCTAAGCCCATTCAGCCCGAGTGGCTCCTCGGGAAGGCGCGGATCTTCCTGGATCTGTACAGGGAAAAGATGACCTACAAGAATCGCCTCAAGGTAAGCGATACTGTCCAGGAAGTACTTATATATATCTCGCGCCACTTGAATGTTACGGGTACGCCGAATGTCGAATCCAGCGTCGCAAAATGCCTTGAACTGCTTTGCAGATGTACCATGGCTGACCGTATATACCTGTCGATATGTTCCTCAAGTTTCGATAGAAGCTATCGCGAGGAATGGTGTTTGGAGAGTGTGGAGCCGAGAAGGAGCGAACTTAGGCACTTGTCTCCATCGGATATGCCTTGGATCGCTGGCCAGCTCAGACTCAACAAACTTGTTTTTATTCCGAGCATTAGTGACCTGCCTCCGGAAGCCATGGCGGAACGCAGTATCTTCAGCGCCGAAGGCATTCAGTCCTGCGTCATTGTCCCTATTGTGGAGACCAATTGCCCCGATGGCTTTCTGGCGCTCGACTGGATAGAGCAGCCAACACCGCTCATGGAATTTATCGTAGCTCTGATACAGGTAGCCGGGAGCATTCTTTTTGGCGCTCTGAACAGACTATGGAGTGAATCGGCGCTGCGTGAGAGCGAGTCGCGCCAGGAGCTCGCGCTGCAGGGAGCAGATCTCGGGACCTGGGACTGGGATGCGTCTACTGACCGCGTGATTTACAGCCAACGATGGGCCGAAATAGTCGGCTACTCGCAAGTGGAGTTGGAGCCCGTGTTAGGGGCCTGGGTGAGCCGGATACACCCGGATGATCTCGCTGACACCTTCAAAGCCTTGCAAAGCCATATGGATGGAAGAGCAGACTTCTATGAATCGGAGCACCGACTCTTGAATAAGGCCGGCGAATGGGTATGGGTCTTGGACCGCGGAAAAGTCATGGAGCGCGACAGCCTTGGCTTACCGCTCCGGGCCTGCGGAACTCATATGGACATTACACGCCACAAGCAATTGGAACATGAGCGGACGCAGGCGGAAATACAGCTCCGTCAGGCCCAGAAAATGGAGTCTATTGGTCAGTTGGCCGGTGGTGTAGCCCATGACTTTAACAATCTTCTGAGCGTCATCATGGGGAATGCAGAGCTAATAACGATGGGAGGTGATCTTTCGCCTGCCCAACGAGAGAATATCGATGTCGTGATCAACGCATCACACCGTGCGAGTCGACTCACGAAGCAGCTTCTTCTGTTTAGCCGTAAACAGGCTATCAGTCCACATCCACTTGACTGCAACGAGAAGATTAACTCCTCCGTCAAACTGTATAGGCGCCTTATCGGCGAGGATATCGAACTGTGCTTTGATGCAGCGCCGGAATTTCCGATGATCTTCGCGGATGATCAGCAGCTCGATCAGGTAATCGCAAATCTGCTTATCAATGCAAGAGACGCGATCCACGACAGGGAGAACAACACCGCGCTCAGGACCATCACAATCAAGAGCTCCGTAGTAGAAGAGGTTCCCGGCATGTCGAAGGGCCCTGACAGCCAACCACCGTACTACGTGCGCATAGACGTCTGCGATACTGGTATCGGCATGACCAGCGAAATTCAGAGCCAGATATTTGAACCCTTCTTCACCACGAAACCTGCGGGCCGCGGAACGGGGCTTGGTCTTTCCACCGTCTTTGGAATTGTAAAGCATAACAAAGGACTTATCGAAGTGAAGAGCGTTCTTGGTGAGGGCACGGAGTTCCGAACCTACTGGCCGGGACTGGCCGTAAGTGCGGCGCCAATGTTCGTTGAGTCACAGACTGAGCCTCGGATCAAGTCCAGGGAAGGTCAGGAGCTGATCCTCTTTGTAGAGGATGACTCCGACCTTCGTGACATTTCGGTGCAATTCCTTCGTAGAAAGGGTTACCAAGTCATTGAGAGTGGGAGTGGCGACGAGGCGGTGGAACTGCTCGCGAACAATAGCTTCTGCCCGGACTTACTCATCACCGATGTGGTAATGCCGGGTATAAGCGGTCTGGAACTGGCATCTGCGGCCACACGAAACCGTCGTGATCTGCGCGTGCTATTGATATCTGGCTATACAGAAGATATTCTGTCCCGTTTTCTGT
>JBIJDL010000474.1:0-5036 GCA_044344195.1 Candidatus Hydrogenedentales bacterium | reverse complement strand
AAGATTGGCATATCTTTCATCCAGGCGGATTGGAATCAGGGCCGTTGCGTGGCCTGGCTCCAGTATTTGGAAAGTTTCTTCCATATTGGGGTTCATCTCCCTGAAGCGGACCTCGCGAACCTTAATTGCTTCATAGTCCGGAGAGACGACGACACCATCGGAATTCGTCAATTCCATCTGAAGCCTTTCCAAAGTTTGGCTATTGCCCACGCCGACCACCGAAGCCGACCGGTTGGCCACAGATACCGAAATCGAGATTTCCGACAACGGACCTTGTACACGGTTCGCCGCGATTCCGCAGGCAAGCCCCTCGTGCCATTCTCCCCAACCGAGCGTCAGGTCAACTTTCGGGGTAATTGCACCTTTCAGACTTACAATCTCCTCGCCCGAGTCGCTGAAATATACGTGGGCTGTTTCCCTACCATTCTCCCTCACCACTTCATACTCCCGCGTGCCATCGGGACGACGCCAAAGGTAAATACTGTTCCCACTGGCGTCTGCCAAATCCAATATTCTATTCAGTTCTCCATCTGGTCCCCGCTCTTCCTCTCGCCAGAGGTTCCCAGCTTCGTCGTACTTATAGTCGGTAACCATCTGAACTCGGAGATCGCTCTCTGAGAGCGTTGCCCGTCTAGAGACCTGAATATGACCACCGGTGTTCCTGAACGCAACCGCATAGTGAATTTTTCTAATCACGCGCCCTGTGGAATCGTGGCAAATGCGTTTTGCCACAGTCCCAACTGAAGTAACCATCGGATAAAACTCGAACGTACTCTCATCACACTCCGGCCACCTTGCGTCACCTGGCGCCGTGAAGTTCGGCTGAAGTTCACATCCTATACAGATAGACAACGCAATCAACGACGAACAGAGAATCCATAGATAATTTCTACTCGACTGCATCTGCCATCACTCCCCTGCGACTTTCGCCTCGCTATTTGCCATAGTCCGCCCCGCCGTCACTTGCCGCACAGCTCGCACGCCATGCCGCGAGGGTGGCCTTCATCGCCGCAACGCGCTCAGGGGCCGAAGCGGCCAGATTGTTCGTCTCTCCGGGGTCGCCCCGAAGGTCAAACAGCAGTTCCTCCCCCCCACCCTCCGAAAAATCCGTCAGCAACTTGTAGCGGTTATCGATCAGGGCTGTGGCGGGTGACTCCCGCGTCTCCACCGAGCCCGCCTTACCCAGGGTCTCAAAGGCAATGGGGGCGGAGCGCTCCTGGAGCTCCCCCCGAATCACGGGAAGCAGGCTGATTCCATCCAGAGGGCGGGCGTCGGGCAGCGAAATACCCAAGACTTCGAGCACCGTGGGCAGGTAGTCACTCGTCACCGCAGGATAGTCGGACACGCTGCCCGCCTTCACGTGGCCCGGCCATTCGAGCAGGCCGGGCACGCGGACTCCCCCTTCAAACAGGCTCCGTTTGCGTCCGCGGAATTGCCCTGCCGATCCCATGTAGCGCTCGTCCGGCCCGTCCCCTTCGGGGCCGTTGTCGGAGCAAAAGAACACCATCGTATTTTCCGCCACCTTGAGCTCGCGCAGTCTCGCGCGCAATCGCCCGACCTGCTCGTCCAGCGCCGCCACCGCCGCATAGTAGTGACGCGCCTCCTCGGGATGTTCGGCATAGCGCGCGCGGTATTCCGGTCCGCCCACGACCGGTGCATGGGGCGCGTGGAACCAGATGACCGAAAGGAACGGCCTTTCCGCGGCCACGGCCCCTTCAATGAAGGGAATCGCCTTATCCATGATAATGCGCGAGTCATCCCCCGTCAGCGGCTCCTGGAGATTTTCCCCATTCTGCCAGTAGAGCGCCCGCGTATCCACGACCCCCTTCAACACGGGGTGCAGGCTCTCCACCGCATAGGGGTCCCAGGTGCCCACGGCAAACTCCGTGCTGAACCACTCTGAAAACCCGTTCATCCCCGGCGTGGCATAGTGCTTTTCCGGCTCCCGCGCGGTCTGCCCCGAATACTCGGGCGTCATCGTCCCCAGGTGCCACTTGCCGAAGTGGCCCGTGGCGTAACCCGCTTCCGAAAGAATCTCAGGCAAGGTGATCTCCTCGGGCTTCATGTGGCCGCCATTGGCAAAGCGCACGCCATAGCGGAACGGATGCCGCCCCGTCAGGCAACTGCCCCGCGTGGGACTGCACACCGGCGCGGCCGAATAAAATCGATTGAACTTCAGCCCCGCCGAGGCCATGGCATCCAGGTTCGGCGTCCCGATGACCGTGCCGCCATTGAAGCCCGGATCGCCCCAGCCGAGATCATCGGCCATCAGCAGGACGATGTTGGGGCGCTGCTCGGCAGTCATGGCCGGAAGCGTTGCAACCACGACACAACAGAGCAGAATGACGACTCTCATCAACATGAGTTCTCTCCGAACACGCGTTCTGGGTAAACAGTCAATAGGGCGGGAACAAGCGCCGAAATCCATGTAACAGTACAACACCGAGAAAAAACAAGTTTCGCATAAGCTGCCCCACAACATTGAAGCGCAGGGGGTGCGCCGGAACACCGCTTTCCGACACGTCCGCGCTCCGCAACGCCACCTGCCGGATCCAAACAATTCCGCAAGGCCACTCCGCGAGGCCATCGACCCACGAGTCGGGAATTCCTTCGGGGCCTGTCGCCGCACCCACGATCCCGCCCACAATAGCGGCGGTCGTGTCCGTGTCGCCGCCACAGTCGATGACCGCCGTTACGGCGGCCTCGTAACCCATGGGAAAAGAAAGCCACGCGTGAAGTACGATGGGCACCGTATGGTACATGTAGCCGCTGACGCCCTTGATGATGCCCATCTCTCGGGCAAACTCGACTGTGGATGTACCGCATTCCACACTCCCGGTTACCGCGCGGAGCAGAAACTCATCGGGCCGGACCGCTCCCCGTTTCGTTGCGGCCTCACGCGCGGCAATCGCCACGGCCATCGCCCCGAAAAACGCCTTGGAGTCCGTGTGGGTCAGCAGGGTCGAGCGCCGCACCAGTTCGCGGAGCAGCGCCGGCTGGCCCGCAAACAGCACGCCCAGAATCGGGCTGCGCATGGCCGGACCATTACCGGCCGAATAAACGCCGCTGCGCTGCCAGGAGGCCCCAACCCAGAGCCGCAGTATCGCCCGCGCCGTGGCCAGACCGACGCCCGCGGGAAGGCCCAGCAACCAGAACCGGAGCCGCCAGGAAAGACTGCGTACAAATCGGTCTGGATCGCCGCCCGATGCGATCACCGCCTGGGTCGTCATGCAGGCGTGCTCGGTGTCGTCGGAGACCATGCCATACCGCCCGATGAAGTGATGGCGCAACTCGGGGTACATGCGACGCTGGCGGCGTCTGGACAGACCTTCAAAAGGCAACCCCAGCGCGTCGCCCACGGTGATGCCCATAAGACAACCGAGGGCAGCATCGGGCACTGCGAATGTCTCTCTATCCGATTCGCGTTCAGCTTCCATCGTCATCAGCCCTCAGACATGTCCGGTCAACCGCAGGGGCGATCAAAAACCGAAAAATTCCAGAAAAGTTGTTCCCAATTGCAACCAAATGGTAGCATGCCGCGTCCAATCGGTTAACCTCGGAGTTCAGCCATGTCCAACTCGCTCTCTATTGATCCGTCTAAAGATCGGGTCCAGTCCATCGACCAGTTTCGCGGCTATGCCATTTTCGGTATGATGCTGGTCAATTTCTTTGGCCACTACGGCACCCGGTGGGTCGATGCGCTGAGCGTTGAAGGGCTGAAATCCCCCCTGAAATTCATTTTCGGCGAGCAGCTCCACCACCACAACCATTACATGACCTACGCCGACACCATCGCCCCCATCTTCATGTTCGTCGTCGGTATCGGCCTGCGCATTTCGTGGCTGAAAAAAGTGGAAAAGTATCCGCCCAACGTCGCGCGAAAGTCGCTCGCCGGTCGCTACTTCACGCTGGTATTGATCGCCTTTGCGATTTACACGGGCTGGCTTTGGGACGCACTGATGAGCATCGGCCTCGCGGGGCTCGTTGGCCTGCTGGTGGTTGACAAGAAGTGGACCGTGCGCATCGCATTTGCCTTGGCCCTCCTCATGGCCTACCAGCTCATCTTCTCCTATACCAGCTATGGCGTCTGGCTCCTGCGGCTGGGAAGCTATGGCGACGGTCCGAACGACCTGCCCTGGCCTCTCATAACCATCTTTCTCCCCCTGCGCGACGCCCTGCTCGACGTCAAAATCAATGGCGGACCGCTGGGCCACTGGAGCTGGGCCTTCATGCTCATATGCGGTACGATCGCCTATGACATCATGGCCACGCGCGATCGCAAAAAGATCCTGACCGGCCTGGCGTGCATGGGCCTCATTCTCACGGTTGCGGGTTGGGGCGTCCGGGCCATCGGCACCAAGGCCTACTTCAGCAAGGCCGAGCCCTGGGCCGCTGCGGCCATGCTGGACGGCGACTTTGGCCCCGCCAAGGAAATCATGGGCAAGAGCCACGGCATGTTCGCCACCACCGCTGAAGGTAATCCCGAAGCACAGACAGCCCTGGAAGCGGGCAATCTCGAAGAATTCGCGCGCCTTTCCCACGATAAGCTTGTTGCCCTGGCCGCGCAGAAGCCCGCCGAAGCGCCACGCTACGCGAACGGCTGGGTGTTCTCCAAGAACTACCTGACCATGCCCTTCGCCTTCTGGGCCACCGCCCTAGGGGTCTTCCACTTGCTCGCCTTCTACATCATCTGCGACATTCTGAAATTCAACGTGCCCGGCATGGCTGTCGTGGGAATGAACCCCCTGTTCCTCTACATCTTCCAGTCGCTTACCCTCGATATGTACGGCAATCTGAATTCCCACTGGAACTATAAAGCAACCGAAAGCGGCCTGTTCGTCCTGGGTTCCTTCATAGTATACTGGGGAATCATGTACTCCATAGCGCGCTACTTCTACAATCGGAATATTGTCATCAAGATCTAGCCCCCTGCCGGATCCCCTCATTTCAAACGCCAGCGCCCTCCCCGAGGCGCTGGCGTTTTTTCTCTTTCCAGCGACTCACATCTGAACCCCTGCTTGACCGCCCTCAAAGTC
>JBIJDL010000184.1:0-10663 GCA_044344195.1 Candidatus Hydrogenedentales bacterium | reverse complement strand
AAGGTGCGCTCCCATGCAGAAAGCCAAGATTTTCCCCAACGGCCGCTCTCAGGCGATTCGCCTGCCCAAAGATTTTCGCTTTGACGGTGAAGAGGTCTACATCAGCAAGCTGAACGGAATTGTGATGCTCTTCCCCGTAACCGGCGGCTGGGATACCTTACTTGCAAGCCTGGACATGTTTTCCGATGATTTCATGGTGCAGCGGGAAGCTCCCGAAGCAGATCAGGAGCGAGAGGTGTTTTGATATGCTATATACTGGATACGAATATCTGTATCGCGCTTATCCGCCAACGCGACCTTGCTATTCGTGAGCGTCTAGTCAACTGCACACCCGGAACCGTCGCTCTTTCCGCCGTCACGCTCGCCGAATTAGAATTCGGCATACAAAAAAGTGCGCAGACCGACCGAAATCGAATCGCACTCGCGGCGTTCACCGCCCAACTTCAGGTGCTGCCCTTTGGAGCCAACGCCGCAGCTCACTACGGTGACATTCGTGCCGTTCTTCAGCGCGCGGGCACACCAATCGGCCCGCTGGATACCATGATCGCCGCGCACGCACAGTCAATCGGGGCAACGGTCGTTACCAATAATGAGCGAGAGTTCCGTCGCGTTGAAGGATTGGATGTGGAAAATTGGTTGGGCGAATCCTGACGGCCGAGTCCCCCTTCCGATCAAAACAGTCCTCGGTTGTCCCGCTTGTTGCACTTCAACGACTCGAAGGGCAATTGCACGTTGAGTTGCAGCAGGTCGTTGGCCTCCAGTTCGACGATATTCTGGACCACGCCGAGAAAGCGCTCGCTCTCTTCCTGCGTGATGATGCCCTTGGTCAAGGTCTCGAACTTTCGAATGTAGTCCGGCCGGGTCCAGGGCTTGGCGCCCAGGGAGTGGGCATTGGCCACCGCCATTTCATCCTGAATACTCGATCCATCCTTGAATCGAATCTCCACCCGTCCGCCAAAGGCCTTTTCCTGCGGGTCCGATGAGTGATAGCGCCGCGTCCACTCCAGATCTTCCACTGTTCGAATCTTGTGCCAAAGTTGCACTGTGTCCGGCCGCGACGCGCGCTCCGGCGAATAACTGGCCACATGATGCCACGCCCCGTCCTGCAGGGCCACGGCGAAGATGTACATGATGCTGTGGTCCAGCGTTTCCCGGCTGGCCTTCGGGTCCAGCTTCTGGGGATCGTTGGCCCCGCTCCCTATCACATAGTGGGTGTGGTGGCTCGTATGGATTACGATCTCTTCGATATTGTCGAAATCGGTCACTTTATCGCGCATATTGAAGGCCAGATCGATAAGCGCCTGACTCTGATATTCGGCCGAGTGCTGCTTTGTGTACGACTCCAGGATCGAGCGGTGCGGCTCGCCGACTTCCGGGAGCGAAACGGAATACAAGGCCTCCGCGCCGTCCAGCATGTACGCGATGATACTGTCCTCGCCTTCATAAATCGGCGAGGGGCTCTTCTCACCCCGCATCGCCCGATCCACCGCCTCAACGGCCAGCTTCCCGGCGTGGGCGGGCGCGTAGGCCTTCCAGCTTGAAATCTCGCCTTTGCGCGACTGCCGCGTCGTGAACGACACATGCACCGCCTGCTGCACCGCTTGGCAGATCACGTCGTGATCCAAGCCAAGAAGGGCACCAATCCCGATCACCTGAGCCGGGCAAAGATGGGCGATGTGATCCTTCTTGTGGGCGTGGAGACAGATGGACTTAACGAGGCTGATCTGTACCTCATAGGCCGCCAGCACCCCGCGTACCAGATCCACGCCGCTCAACCCCTGGGCACGGCCGCACTGCTGCGCCACCGCCAGAATCGGCGGGATATTATCGCCGGGGTGGGAGTAGTCCGCCGCCAGGAAGGTGTCGTGCATATCCAGCTCGCGCACGGCCGTCCCATTGGCCCAGGCGGCCCACTCGGCGTCAAAAGTCTGCTCGATGGGCATGCCGAACACGGCGGCACCGCCTCGGCGCGGGTGGGACAGGGCCTGGCTCCGGGCATTGGATACCGGGCTGCGGTTAATCGCCGCGATGGCCACCGCCGCATTGTCGATGAAGCGGTTGATGACCATTTCCCGGGCTTCAGGATCCACCTCGGGACGCTGCACGGCCACGTCAGCGAGGCGCGAAGCGAGCTGCTCCCGTTTCGGCAGTTCCTCCTTGGACGGGTATACTCTGACTTCAAACGACTTCATGGATGGCGTCCTGCACCGCATGGCTTCTGCGGAATGGTTGCAACCGGCGTAATTGCCAGTCAGAAAAGTGTATCCGAATTGAGAAGGGGGGTTCCAATGACATCAAGTTGCCAGAGATTTGAATTACGTTGGGTACGTGCTAGTATACCTGCTTGGGATGACTGCGGGTAGCTTGGGAACCTGCTGCCGATCTGGAGAGCCATGCGATATCTGCTTTTGATTTCGGCCCTGATGCTGTTTACGATGATTGCGATCCGTTTTTTGGACAAGCCCGCGCCGCGTCGCCCCTTTGAGGAGTTCCGGGTCGTGATACTCGCCGGCGGCAAGCCCGGAGACTCCTTTCAGACCGCCGTCAACGCCGGGGCGGAGCGCGCCCGAAGAGATCTGGGCTGCCAAGTCGACGTCCAGTGCACCAATTGGGATCCCGATGTCCTGGCCAACATCTTCCAGCAGGAAATGGCGGGGGTGCCGGATGGCATCTGCCTGATAGGCGGGCCCGAAACAACCCCACTCGCTCCCCTTATAGGAGACGCCTTCCAGGAAGGCATCACGGTAACCTCCTATGCGCGGCCTCTCCCCAAACTTCAGAGCACCTACAGCGCACAGGGCTTCGGATTTGCCGGTCCAGACCTCAAACGCGGGGGCTACGAATTGATCTCCGCCGCCGTCGCCAAACACGACATCAGTCCCGGCGCCCCGGTCCTGGTCATCAGCGATCCGGACTATGCCGATCCCGAGGGACTCCACGGGGGGGCGCTCGACGCCATCCAGCACTGGGGCCTCATCGCCCTGTTCGTAGAAGTCCCCCTGACCGATGCCGCCGAGGCGGGCGAACGCATTCGCGAGCACCTGCGCGAAGCGAAGAACGCAGGTACGCTACCCGTGCTCGTGTGCAGCCTCGATGCCCCGCTCGAGTCCACCATGTCGGCCCTGGCAGCCGAGGAGATCCCGCCGAAAACCGTTCCGCTGGTGGGCGTTGGGCTCGTATCCTATAGCCTCGAAGTGCTGCGCCATTCCAACAGCAACCTGAGCCTCGTGCTCGATCAGAACCTTCCCCTTCAGGCCTACCTCGCCGTCCTGCAAGCGTGTCTCGGCCGGCAATACGCCTCGCTCGGCCCCCGGCTTCACACCCCGTTCAAAATCTTAGACCGGGACAATCTGGCGGAGACCGAGGAACCGGAAACCGCCGCCTTCGTGCAGCGGTTCTGAGGAACGCTTCCGTGAATACTTCAAAACTGTTCTATATCAATCTCGCCCTGCTGGCAACCTTTTCCTTCGTCTATTCCTCCAGCGAGAGACAGGGCGAAGAGGATGACGGCAGGATCCGGACGGTATACATCACCACCGAGCCTCCAGGTTCGCTGGAGCGCGACTCCGTCGCCCGGGCCTGCGAAGCCGTTGAAAACGACTGGAACGGCCCCGTCACCCTGCTCAGTTGCGAAAGCGATGCCGCCTCGATCGCGCGCGCACTCAAGCGGGCCACCGCCCTGGCCCCGGACGGCATCAGCATGCCGGGGCACCGGGACGATTCCCTGCTCCTCCCCTTCGTCGTCGAAGCCCAACGCCAGGGGATCGCGGTCACCTTCCACGACACCCCTCTCCCCGCCGCGCAGAAACGCTTCGGAGCCAGGGGGGCCGGTTTTATTGGGGACCGGGGCGAGTACAGCGGATTTTCCCTCGCGCAAGCCGCCGCAGAGCGACTGTCGATCACGCCCGAGAAGCGGGTGCTCGTGGTGAGTGCCACAGCGGAAGCGCCCACCGGTTCGAGGCTCCGCGGGTGCCTGGAGTTCTTGCGTTCCCGTTCTATAGATCCCGAACTCCTGGTCGCCGTGCCCTTCGACGATGAAACCGAGGTTCTGATACCCGATCCAGCGCTGACCCGCCGCATCAAAGAATTGCCGCTACCCGATGTCATCTTCTGGGACGCGGGCCCCGTGGGCCAGATTGCCACCATGCTGGACGGCCAGGGGGCCGACTACAACACGGTCAGTGTCGTCTCTCTTGTCCCTATCACCACGTCCCTGACCGACAGCGAAGCCCCCTTCATCAAGCTCAGGGCCTACGAACAACCCTTCCTGACCTGCTATTTCTCTCTGACCCAGCTCCACCTCACGCACAAATACGGCATGCCTGGTCTGGAGGTACCCATCGGTGGCGCCTGATTCCATCGCTTCAACATTCACCCCTGTAGAGATCGGGTAACCATGTGAGTATTCGTACCATCCTGCTGATCTGTATCTTCACGGTCATGGCCCTCTTCGTCGCCGCTTCGAGCTGGCTGGGGATGCGCGGCATGGCCCAACTCCAGGAAAGCGCGGTCCGCACCTTCCACGTGGAACTCCTGAGCGAGGGCACTGCGGGACTGGAAACCGCCGTTCAACAACTGTGCGCCGTCTACGAAAACTTGCCCCCCAATCTCAAGACGGGGGACCCGGCCACGGTGCTCGCCCCCTTCATGACCGCGGGCGCCGCCGACCGCTATCTCGTGCTCGACGGCACGGGAGCCCCCCTGCCGACGCAGCCCGTCGATCCGGCACTCCAGCCCCTGATCGATGCGGGTGCCCTCCCCGCCTTCTTCGAACAGGCGCGAGAGGGTGGCCCAAAGGATATCGTGATCGACAATTACGCCGAATACTTGGACGGCAATGCCGTTGCCCCGGGTATGGTTAAATTACACGCCTATCCCGATCAAAATCTCATGCTGGGAATCGGCCGCGTTCAGGAGGCCACGGGGATACGCCTGGAATCTTTTTCGGAAGCTTCGGCCGAAGCCTATGAATTTCTGGCACGCGGCAGTCTGGGACTCTATGTCTGCCTTGTCATCCTGGCGATGACCCTAGTCTGGGCATCCCTGCAGCGACTCTTCTTTCGACCGCTCTCCCGGATCATGGGCACCATGTCGGGCACCCCGGAGGATGACGCTCACGAACACCTCACTTGGACGCGATTCAGGGAATATGCCGCGCGCGTTCAGAAGATCGCCGAGGAAAAAACCGCCCTGCGCGGCAAGCTCGAACGGGAAATCGAGGCGCGCTATCAGGCCGAGGAAGAGCGGGATTCCCTCAAGAGCCAAATGGAGCGCAGCCTCCGGGCAACCCGCCAGGACCTTCAGGTGCAGGCCGAGAAAGGCCTCCAGGATCTGCAGGCCGCCATCATGCGGCGGGAGGCCAGAGTCATCAACCACCAGTTGTTGCCGGGGCTGGAGGAAGCCCTGCGAAAATTGCCCGAGGGCGAGGACAACCGCGCAGCACGCGATACCCTCCACGAGTGTCTGCTCACCATCCGCGCCCTCGGTGACCGGGACATGAAGCCTTCGATAGCCCTGCGCGATATAGCGGTGACCCCCTGGCTGGAACAGGTCGTTGCCCAATTCAAGTCCGACCGGTCAGTCCCCGTAGTATCCAACTTCTGTGGGGATGTACACGCCCGGATCGATCCGGAGGCTTTGCGACGCGCCGTAGAATTCGTAATGGATAATGCCGCCATCGCTTCCCCGGGGGACCGGGGTATCCGGGTGGACCTCGCCAGGGAAGGTGACGCGATCGAGATCCGCATCGTCGATAGCGGTCAAGGCATTTCCGACGACGCCCGCCCCCATGTGTTTGTGCCGTTCTTTTCCATGGATGCGCAGTCGGACGGGCTGGGCCTGGCCGTCACCCGCTCGGTCGTGGAACAGCACGGCGGCTCCATTCAGCTCCATACCGAGAGCGAGAAGGGAACCGCCGTCATTATCCGACTGCCGGCCTCATGAGCCGCTAATCGGGTACCCTAGAAATCTACCTGGAAACGGGTCTGTAGAATTTCCACATCCCCGTCATTCAGGTCATTCTCCGGATGGGACAGAATATAGTTGAGCATGATCCGGGTGTTCGCATTCAGGTACCAGTTCAGAGCGAAGGTCCAGTCATCCATCTCGCCGCCGCGCACCGGGCCATCATTCAGGTCCAGCGCGGAGTACCGCAGCGCCACTTCCCAGGCGCCCCAGCCCTTAGTCTCATCCCGCAGGGAGAAAGGGTGCTTCGGGCGGAGTCGCGTGGGCGCGCCTTCGGCCGCCTGGTAGGGGCGACTTTCGCCGGTGAGAAACCAGGATCCGGAAACGTAGTAACTGTCAAAATGGCGCTCGCCCATGTACTGAACATCCAGTTCAGAGCGGACGTACTCGGCCTGGAGTGAGGCCGGCCCATACACCATCAACATTTCTCCACCGTAGGCGAAGAGGCTGCTGGCTTCGAGCGTGCCGGTATCCAGATAGGCCTGGGCCAGATGAGCCTCCGGTCGCGACCGATAGCGGAAGGGGCCGTCCGGATTGCGCCGCGTGGCGCTCGCACCGAGGTGCAGGTAGCGGCGGCCATCTTCCGATTTCCAGGGCAACCCCGTAATCCGGCCCGTCACCGCATAGCCATCCTGTTCGCTGCTGTCGTTTTCAGAGGGCCAGTCGTCGGTCGTCTTGAAGAGACCAAGCGTCCAGGTCATTCGCTCTTCGAGCAACGTGTTCCGCGCCATCGCACCCACGTTGAAGCTGGGGGCAAACACATTGGGGAGGCTGCGCTCGAGATAGGTGGTATGCCGGTTCGATATCACCTCTTCCAAGGTGAAGGGCTCCTGATAGTGACCGATACGCAGAGAGCCAATATAGGGCAGGTTTTTTAACTCAAGAAACACATCGGCAAATCGACCGCCGTCGTTCCCCGGCGAGTCCGCGGCAAAGTCATATTCCGCACGAAAGGCGAGGTCGCGATAGATGGTGCCGCCGATTGACAGCCGCGAGCGCCGAAACTCCAGCCCGTCCTGCTCATCGCCCAGCCCAAACTCGGGGTACTCCGCGCCGAGCCGCGCCCAGTCCGCGTCTTCATCAAAAAAAGCCGTATCAAGCTGGATGCGCCCGCCCACGCGAATGGAAAAGGCACCGTCCGGAGACTTAAGTTCGAGGCCGTCCCGCCAGTAAACTTGAAGAGGCTGGGGTGCGTCCAGCGGCAGGGGCTCGGCTGCCGCTGGGGGGGGTGCCGCAGTGCCGGGGGAAGCCGTGGCTACGGCGGGGGCCGCAGCCTGCTGTTGGGATTTGAGTTCGCTCAATTCCTGCTCGACCTGCTCCAGCCTCCCTTCGAGGCGCTGGACCAGATCAATAAGCTGCGCTTCGCGCGTAATCGCGTCATCGGCGACCGCGAACGGTGCCGAAATAAGGACAATGGCAGTGTACAGGACCATGCGGGCGCGAGTATTCATCTCGGATCGCTCCTTGGAATGACCGCCTCGACGGCCCGAACCTTTCAGACGCGGCAATTGTACTCCATCAACCCACCCGCTTCAAACACCCATTAACATAAAACTGTAGTATATAGACAATACCATCGATAAAAAGTCGGCTTTCTTTGACTAAGCGCCCGCGTCGCGCTATTGTTGTGAACAAATTTCCGGCCTCATACATTCTGGACAGGAGTTAGAGCATGCAGCAAGTGGATTACTTGGTCATCGGGTCAGGACCCGCGGGGCAGCGCGCCGCCATCCAGGCGGTCAAGCTGGGCAAGTCCGTGGTTATCGCGGAAAAGCGCGAAGTCCTGGGCGGAGTGTGCAGCAACACGGGCACCATCCCCAGCAAGACCCTGCGGGAGGCCATTCTCTACTTTTCAGGTTACCGCCACCGATCGGTCTACGGCCGCGGATATCAGGTCAAATCCGATGTCTGCTTCGACGACCTCCGGCAGCGCGTGAGCCACGTGGTCAACCACGAAAACGAAGTGGCCCGAAGCCGCCTCCTCCGCACCGGAGTCGAAGTCGTCTATGGCCCCGCATCCTTCGAGGGGCCCCACACCGTCGCGATCCAGACCCAGAATGGCAATCGAACCTTTGAAGCGGGCAAGATCCTGATTGCCGTCGGCACGGTACCGTATCGGGCGGAACGCGTCCCATTCAACGGCACGTCCATTATCGACACCGACACCATGTTTCAGGGCGACTTCGACCTCGATCGACTCCCCCGCAGCATGCTGATCATCGGTGCGGGGGTCATTGGGACTGAATATGCCTGCATGTTTTCCGCCATGGGCGTCGATGTGCGACTCCTCGACCGGCGCAACGAGCTCTTCCGCTTCCTCGACCGAGAAATCTGCGAGGCACTGACTTACCACATGCGCGACGAGCGGGTCACCCTCTACCTGGGAAAAGATTTCACCACGGTGCGGACCGACAGCAACGGCTACGTCATCACCACCCTCGAAAACGGGCGGGAGATCAAGACCGACATGCTCATGTTCGCCTCCGGTCGCTCCGGCGCGGTCGACGGGCTCAACCTCGAAGCCGCAGGGTTGGCCACCAACAATCGGGGCCTCATCGACACCAACGACCACCTCCAGACTTCCGTCCCCCACATTTATGCCGCCGGCGACATCGTCGGCTTCCCCGCCCTGGCCTCCACCTCCATGGAGCAGGGGCGCCTCGCGGCCTGCCACGCCTTCGACGTACCCTTCTTTTCCGATACGGAATTGCTCCCCTACGGCATCTACACCATCCCCGAAATTTCCATGGTAGGCAAGACCGAGCAGGAACTCTCGGAAGCGGGCATCCCCTATGAAGTCGGCATCGCCCGCTATCGGGAAGTGGCCAAGGGCCAGATCATGGGCGACGAAACCGGCATCCTTAAACTGGTATTCCACCAGAAGACGGGTCACCTGCTCGGCGTCCACATCATGGGAGACGGGGCCTCGGAATTGCTCCACATCGGCCAGGCCGTCATGGCCTTCAACGGATCCATCAGCTATTTCATCGACACGGTCTTCAACTACCCAACCCTCGCCGAAGCCTACAAAATCGCAGCGTTGAACGGCCTGAAGCGGCTTGGTGCGCAGGGCCAGAATGACCGAAAGTCACCGCCAAAGAAGCCCGCCGCGGACTCGGACCTCAAGATCGTGACAGAAGGGGGCGCCGGCTCTGCGTGACTCAGTTGCCCAGCCCCAGCGCATCGGTGATGTTCACCAGCCCCGGGATGCGATAGCCGAACACGGACGCGGCCACGGCAATAAGAATGACAACCAGCGTCATCGCAAACAGGGCCGCGAACACCTCGCGAAGCTTTCGTACGGTCATGAATGTATCTCCCAGAATGGTTGGCCTCTTCGGCTTTTCCAGCGTAGCATACAGACCCCTCGGGCTGCGACGCCCTGGAACCTCGCGGGCCTTGTGCCGCCGATGGTGCCTGACGCAGTATTCGCATTTCAACCCCGTATGGAGAATTCTTTTTTCGGCACACGATCCAGGATCGATTCCTGTATAATACCGGCGACAGATGTTCGCCGCACCTCGCCCCGGTATTTGCAAAGCGCAGCACATGCTAAGGTACATGCGGCTCCTGGCCATGTCGGGGTTCGGGAGTACTGCATGCGGGGCCGTGGCTTGGATTTTTCCGGCAGCACAAGGTAGGGTAATGGCGAATATTCTCATTGTAGACGACGACAGGCGAATCACCGATTTTCTCTGCGACCAGTTGAAGCTCCGGGGCCACGCCTGCCGTTTCGAGAACCGGGGAGAGCAGCTCCTCGAAAAAGTCAACATGCGCGAAGTTGACCTGCTGATTCTCGATGTCATGCTTCCCGACGTTTCCGGCTTCGAAGTCTGCCGGCGCATCCGGGCCAACACGGACTACTACACCCTGCCCATCCTTTTTCTCTCCTCGATGGACTCCCAGGAAGAAATCAATCACGGATTGGCCCAGGGCGCAGACGACTACGTCACCAAGCCCTTCACCCCGAACCTGCTGCTAAGCCGCATCGAAAACCTTCTCGTTTCCAGCGCCAAGACCTCTGTGACGGACGAAATCACCGGCCTGCCCAATTCGAAAAGCATCAAATCGGAAATTCAGAAGGCCATCTCCCGCAAGACCGTGTTCGTCATCGGCTATGTGGAGCTGATAGGCATCAACGAATTTCACGTAGACACCGATCGCGAACAGCAGCTCAAGGCCCTCCGCCATTTCGCCCGCTGCCTCCACCTCTGCGCACGCCAGGTAGAGCCCAAATTCTTCTCGATGGGCCATATGGGGGGCGGGCACTTTGTCTTCATCATCAACCCAGAACATGCCGAACCCTTCGCCCAGCGCATCAACGAAGTATGGGGAAACCACTTGCCCGGCTTCCTGGAATCCCTCGCCAAACCGAATCTGCTGAAGACTTGGCGCGCCAACCGCATGCTGGAGTTTCTCCTCTGCGTCACGAAACGGGATGCGGACAGCACCCACGCCTCCCGCGACCTCTTCGAAACCCTCTCCCACCTGCGCGCCACGGCCGCGGAGAGCCGCCACTCGGGACTATTTCGCGACCGCAGGCGATGATCAATAGCAACAGCCGGAGCGCCGAATTCCGACCGGAAGTTGAATTCGGGCCGCTTCAGGGCCTATTATCTCGCCTTGCGACATGGTCCTCCTGAGGCCGGGTAGCACTGCCCCGTCACCCCCCCCCCACTCCTCAGCAACCGTTATGCAT
>JBIJDL010000509.1:0-4714 GCA_044344195.1 Candidatus Hydrogenedentales bacterium | reverse complement strand
TCTCCTTCTCCTTCTCCTTCTCCCTCCCCCTCGCCTTCACCTTCACCTTCGCCTTCACCTTCGCCTTCGCCTTCACCCTCGCCTTCACCCTCGCCTTCGCCCGCGCCAGCCAACACGTCAATAGCTACGTTGCCGGAATCTTGCCCGCCGAGACCGTCCGACGCGATATATGAAAAGGTTTCTTCGCCAGCGAACCCGGACAGCGGCGTATAACTCGCCGAGGTCGCCCCACTCTCGAATTCTAGCGCCCCCGCGAGTCCCGATGTGTCCACGGAGAGGATCGTGAGATCATCACCGTCCACATCTTCGTCATTCGAAAGGAGATTGAGCACGTTGCCGATACTATTGGCAGCAACAACGTAGGCATCGTCGATGCAATCCGGCGTATCATTGACCGGTTGGATTTGCACCGTCACGCCAACCGAGTCCTCGCCCCCGTTCCCGTCTGAAACAGTAACGGTGAAGACATCGTCACCGTGGTAGTCCAACACGGGCTGGTAGGTAATATTGATCGTGTCTCCGCTGGCATCGCAGCTTGCCGCGCCGTGGGCCGCCCCAGCTCCGATAGCCCATGACAACGGGTCTCCGTCGCTGTCCGTCGCGCTGAAGCTCAACGCAAACGCCTGCGGCGCGCCGTCCTCATCCATCGGTACGATTCGGTTTTCAGCGCCCGCTATTACTGGGGCCTCATTGGGCGAACGGTAAAAACGCATGAAGGCTTCAACTTCGCCTTCCACCAGCGTGGCATCTGAGGGGTTTGATTCGTCGTCATCCCCCTCCCAGACCACCAGGTACGTGTTTGGGTCCTGGCCATAGCATACAAATGCGCGAAACACGCGGAACTTCGCTCTCTCGACCGCATTCGCTTCCGAATCGTCCCCCATGTCGCTCAGGCGGATCTCGTTGTCGCCCAGCGCCAGCGCGTCTCCCGCGCCAATCTGCTGCCCGAACACCTCAAATTCACCCGAGACGAGCGGCGGGGTGTCATCCTCCGCATTCCACACGACCATGAACTCTTCATCTTGAGCGTTGAAAGCGATCCGGGGTTCATTGACGAATACTGCTGCACGAGCTATGGGGTCGGTCGCAGCATCATCGCCCATGAAACTGATACGAAAGTCGTTCTCGCCTGCTTCCAATCCGCTTGAACCGTGTATCCTCTGGCCAAATACCTCGTATTCCCCATCAACGAGCGGCGGAGTGTCATCCTCTCCCCGCCACACCACGAGGTACTCATTATTCACGGAATCCCAGGCCACGTCGGGCTCCCAGGCCCGGTAAGCGTTGTCGCCGTCCGTGGAACCCAAATCGCTGATGCGAAAGTCGTTCTCCCCAATTTCCGCCCCGGTGTCGGCATGGATACGCTGACCAAAGATCTCGAACTCGTCGTCTGCCAAGGCCCCCCGATCGTCATCCGACTGCCAGACGACCAGAAACTCCCCATTAGTCTCGTTGCAGGCCACGCGCGGCGCCACCGCATCGTAGCGGGCCCGGACCGTATTGCTCGACTCCAAATCGTCGCCCATATCGCTGATCCGAAAATCGTCGACCCCGACTTCCGCGCCCGTCGCCCCACTCAAGCGCTGACCGAATATTTCGAACTCGCCATCGACCAGCGGAGGGCGATTGTCATCCGCGGACCACACCACGAGGTACTCGTTGGTGCTCCCGCAATAGGCCACGGACACATTCTGCACATTGAAGCCATTTGCCCCACTACCGCCCGCGGCGCTGATCCGAAAATCATTGGGCCCGACAGGCAGACCGGTCTCGCCGTCAATGCGCTGGCCAAATACTTCGGTCTCCCCGGAAACCAGCGGGGCCCTGTCGTCTTGCCCCACCCAAACAACCAGATACTCGTTCTCCGTCGGATTGTAGACCACCTGCTGCTCCACGATACCGAAATCATCGCGAATATCGGGCGAGCTCTCCCCTTCGTTTCCCATATCGCTGATCCTGAAATCGGTGGCGCCGATTTCGGCCCCTGTCGCGGCGTCCACGCGCTGGCCGAAGAGTTCTCGCTCTCCTTCCACCAGCGGCGCCGTATTGTCCTCCCCAGCCCACACGATCAGGAATTCATCGGCGATGCTGTTGTAGGCCGCCCGCACCTCAAACACGGCATAGGCCATTTCACCGTCTGGGCCCATATGGCTGACTCGGGTGTCCGATGTGACGTCGGCCCCGACGGTGAGACAAATCGCCCCGAAAGAAAAAACGGCCCGGACGGCTCTCCGCCGGATCGAACCGCGTAGCCATTCGATTCCTCGGGTCAGGACTTTGTGCCCGCATTTCATAGCGTTCCCTTTCCGCCAAAAACTGCCTTCGTATGCTTAGTGTAGAAAACTAAAGACGGCCCGGGCAAATCGACCAGTAGGGTCAATTCGGCGGGGCCGTTCAAGTCAATGGAGTTTCTGCAGTACCGAAAAGCGTACTACTGCTGTTCCAGCCACCACCCGAGCAAGTCTTTCAGGGCCTGGGGCTCGTTCTGGGGAAGACTGCCTCCGAACACATCGGTATTGTTCAGGCCGTGGCAGTTCGTGCAGGCGCGAATCTCGCCAGGCTGGAAGGTAAGCCACATGCGCTCCCGCACCGTCGCCGTGCCGTCTTCCTCCGTCATCTGCCAGGAGAGGGCCCGACCGGCGGGAACAAGCGCCGCCATGGAGCCGTCGGCGCCCAGGCGAACGGACCCCTCGGGGGCCTGGGGCACGGGCGGGTTCGGATTGTTTTCCAGGGCGCGTGCAATGATCCGTCGTCCCTCGAAGCGATATCCGCGAAGCTGCTTGCCTTCGAAAAACTGCATCCAGGCGATTTCCTTCGGTGTGGCGCCCTCGCCCGCGGTCTGGTGGTCGCTTCCGGCAATTTTCAGGTCAACATCCTGCTGCTCATCGCCACGTATGGTCACGTCGCGACTGACGACAAGGGCCAGGTTGTTTTCCACCAGATACTCCCGAAGGGAAGCTATGCCTTCGACCCCGCCGAGGGACGCCTCCAGTACCGACTGCTCGATCTCGGGCAACGGTTCCGTGCCCATGGAGGGACGGGGGCGTGGCGCTACTTCGACGGGTTGCAGTTCCCACATCGGCCCGGAATAATTCAGTTGCCGGTAGGTGGCGTTGTCGAAGTAGGAGATGGTCTCGACAATTCCTCCCAGATTCAGTCGTGCTCCGGGCACGCGCACGCCGCCCTCGCCTTCTACAAGTTCGCGAATGGCGAACTGGTAACGACTGCTGGCCGTGTAGGGCTCGGGGTAGCCTGGATCTTCTATCGTCGGACGATCCGCCCGATAGGTGTCGGTGTGAACCGCCCACAATTCGCCGGTACTCGTCGCGAGCGGATCGCGGAAGAGTCCCACATGACCGGCGGGTCGGGCTTCGTCGTCGCCGACGTAGCTTGAGGTGGCTTCATGCGTGATGTATGCGACCCGCATGTCGTCGGGATTAATGTCCGGCGCGCCCCGCATCGCCACGATCTGGCCTGACGAATGCGTGCTGAATTCCGGAGCATTGGTGAAATAGTAGAGACCGGGATCGGTCGGATCTTCTTCGATGTGCATAATGTTGTTGATGCGCAGCGTCTCGAAGGCATAGGCCTCCGGCAGATAGTTGCGGGCACTGCCGATATAGCGCGAAAGCTCCAGGCGGCCGATATGGTTCAAGGTCTCCATGCCCGTCCCGTCCTGCTTCATCATCCAGGGGAAGAAGACGTTGAAGGTGTGCCCGTTCTCGGTCTCCTGCATGTCGTCCCATACGGGATCCGGTCCGTCCTCGCCATAAATACCGCGCTGCTCGGGAAAGACTTCATCACCCGGAGCGAGGGCGTGGGAGGCATCACCCTCTTCGGATTCGTAGGTCACCACCTCATACGAGGTGCCTTCGCCGCGGATCAGGTTGTAGATGTCCGCGTCCGCCTGTTGATCGCGCTGCAGGTGATCCCAGCGCGTAAACAAGATGCGCCCGAAACTGTCCACGATCGGCTCGAAATCACCCGACGGCGAGTGATCGAAGATGCGAAGATTGGAGCCGTCCGCGTCCATACACCACAAACCTGAAACGGTTGGCGCGGACTCGTACTCGTCCAACTGTGGATACAGCCGCTTGTCACCGTTTCGCGGACGGTCGCTCGTGAATACGATCCGGTCGTCGGAGGTGTAACAGGGGGCGATATTGTTGTAGTCCTCTGGCTGCACCAGTTTGCGGATGCTGGCCGTCTCGCCCTGGCCGATGCCGCTCACTTCGTAGATCTGGAAATACACCGGGTCGTTGTCGTTCTGTATGGTACCGCCGATGACCATCGAGAAGAGGGCCTTCTCTCCCTCCCAGTGCACTTCCGGATCGCGAACGGCTATGTCCTGGCCCGCTTCCGTGCCAAAGCCCAAATCCTCGGTCAAGTTGCGTAGGGTTCCATCCGGATATCGGACATAGAGATCGCCGCCGCGTGGTGCGGAGCCAGTATCACCCTTATGATTTCCAAAGGTGGAGCCAATCGTGGTGAAATCCTGGAACTGGGGCGTCTGTGTTACAAACATGATGACTGCGGCGGTGTCAACGGGCGTTTCGCCCTCGCCTTCGCCCTCGCCTTCACCCACGGAATCGGGGTCGGGATCGGTCAGTGGACAGCCCGATGCCAATACGGCCATCCCCAGCGCGAGCAACACCAGCATCATACTTTGTTTGAAAACACCCATAGTGAATCCTCCTCGATTACCGAACGTAGT
>JBIJDL010000508.1:0-4715 GCA_044344195.1 Candidatus Hydrogenedentales bacterium | reverse complement strand
CCCGCCACCTGGGACTCTTTGCCGATGGCGATGTTCTTTAGAATCGTGCCGTTCTCAGCGCTGATGACGTGGAGCGCTGACGCGCAGCTTCCGAAGGAGACCACACCCTCCCCAGCGGCGGGTGATCCGTCGCAGCGATCTATGGGCTCGCTCTTCCACAGTGGGGTGCCATCGGCGAAGGAGAGGCAATGGAGGGCGCCGTCTTCCTGACCGATTACGTAGACCCGCGCCTGAGGCTGGGTGGCGCTGGCGGGTTGATAGGTGATTGATCCCAGCACGGAACTGCCGAGTTCGTGGCGCCATTTCTCGTTGCCTGTGGCCGCGTCGAAGGCGTAGATCGTGCCCGACATCGTTCCGAGGAGCAGGGTGGACTCGTAACAGGAAATGGGGCCGTCCACCCGGGCGTTCTGCTCGGTTTCATCGTTGATCGACTTGCGCGTGAGTTGCTTCGACCAGATTTTCTTGCCGGTGAAGTCCACCGTGGAGATTTCGCCATGGCTGTTCACGAAGTGCAGCATCGACGGCGACGAGACAGGCCCGTAGAAGAGTGGGGCGCTGGTCTGAAAGCGCCAGAGCCGCGCGGGCGCATCGGGGAGCGTGCCTGCGGCCACACCGGCCAGATTGGTATCCCCGTGATAGGTGGACCACAGCGCTGCGGGTGCTTCATTCGCCGCCACGACCGGGGGCGCGGCGGGGGCAGGCACCGCGGCCGGAGTGGGGACGGGGGGCGTCGGAACTGCGGGTGCGGTTTCCGCAGGCGTTGGGGGAGCGGGGGAAGTGGCGGGCGCAGGATCGGTCGGCGTCCCTGCCGTCCCTGTAATCGCCGCCACGTCACTTGGTACCTCTTCCGGTGCGGGGGCTGGAGAAAACCAGCCCTGCATGAGGCCCCAGACCAGCACGATACCGAGGATGACGAAAAATGGCGCCATCGAAATGATTTTGTCCTTCATGAAACGGAAAACCTCGAATATAGCGCGATGGTGTCATTCGCCATGCGCTCGGTTGAAAATTTCTGCGCCACGGCCTCCCGACCTTTCGTCCCGAGGGCCCTTGCACCGTCCGCGTCCAGCAGGACTGATTCCAGTGATTTCGCCAAGGCCTCCGGGCCATGGTCGTCATAGATCAGGCCGCCACCCGTGGCGCCCACGATTTCCGGATAGGCCCCCGCCCTCGGCTGGACCACGGGAATGCCGGCGGCGTTTGCCTCGATGATGAACAGGCCAAAAGCCTCGCCCTCGGGGGCGGGAACTGACATGACCGAGAGAGACTGTATGAACTCGCGACGGGTGTCCACGTCAAAATCTTCCATGAATTCGGCGTCGTCTTCGAAGCCGTGCTTGGCCAATTTCTGTTTGAGCCACTTCACATAAGTGGCGTCCGAGCCGACCTGCCCGCCTGTCGCCCTCAGTTTAAGATCCTTCAATCGCGGGTGTTGCTTCAAGTGGATAAAGGCGTCCACCAGTCGGCCCAGCCCGAGGGAATCGGTCATCTTCGACAGATACCCGATAACCGGTGGCTCGAAGGTCATGGCCGCCTTCGGGATATCATCGCACTTGATGCCCAGATGGATGACCTGAATCTTTTCTGGGGTAAGCGCCATACGCACGGCCATCTCATCGGCATACCACTGGCTCACCGCCACAAAAGAATCCACATCCCGGCTGCAATCGGTCATCGCTTCCCAGCACAGCCGGTTGTAGGGATCGTCGATCGCGTCCAGCCAGGGCATTTCGTCCTGCAGGCTGCAAAAAAGTGGTACCTTCAGGTTCTGTTTCAGTGTGCGCGCCATCCCCAGCAGCAGCGCGTTGGACAGGTGGATGACGTCCGGCTTCTCCTGCTCAACCAGCCAGGCCATCATGCGATCCAGCTCTTTCTTCTGCTTGCCGTCGGGCCCTTGGAGCATGGAAAGGGTCATGGGCCCCAGGCCCGCAGCCTCCGTCGTCCCTTCCTTCTTCGCGGCTTTTCGCAGCATCCACGACGTGTCGAAAAGGCGGTCCATCCAGCGTGGGGTGTAGCGAAAGAGGGAGAACTTCTGCTGGAGGTAGCAATTGATGCCGCCAAAGAAGACCGGAACGCCCTTGCTGATCTCACCCGAGTCGATGAGCACCGGCAGATAAACTGGGATCATGAGCACGTCGTGGCCCATGCGACGCAGCGCCCGGACCAGCTCGATATCGCGCATGCAGTTCTGGCAATAGAACGTGCCGCCCGTTCCCGGAACGATGTAAACGATCTTCATCTAAGCTGGGACTCCTTCCGATACCTGCTGCTCATCTGAAGGTCCGGTGTGCTTTTCGCCACGCCCCCACGCACGTGCGGGGTCGCCGTGTTGCAGGGAAGCGCGCCATTCCTTTAGAGTTGTATTCAAGGCTGGGCGTCTGCTATTTCGCAGTGAAGCCACAGCCCAACCAATTTCTTATTATAATTCACGCGGCGCCAGCGTCGTTAATTCAGGACACACGGCTCGCCGCCGGGCCGGGCAGTATCTACAAAGGGTATATCCATGAATTGCTATCGTTTCCTTCAAATGGCCACAGTGGTGTTCACCGCCGGGGTCCTATTTCTCAACGCCACTACCGCCAGCGCAAATGACTGGCCCCATTGGCGCGGTCCCAACCACAACGGCACGGCGGACAGTACCAATCTGCCCGGAGCCTGGACCGAGGACAATATCCTCTGGAAAACGCCCATGCCGGGCCAAAGTTCCGCGTCGCCCATCGTCGTGGGGGATCGCATCTTCTGCGTGTCCAACAGCGCGGATATGAAGACTCTCTTCGGCCTCTGTATCAACCGGGACACCGGTGAAATCCTCTGGGAGAAGGCCTTCGTACAGGATGCCGAGCAGCCCCGGCGCAATACTCTCGCGTCACCCTCTCCCGTGAGCGATGGCACGACGGTCTACTTCATGTTCGGCACGGGCGATCTGATCGCTTCCAATTTCGACGGCAACGTGAAGTGGTCCAAGAACCTCGTCGCGGAGTATGGCCCGATCAATCAGCAGTTCGGTTACAGCTCGACGCCCCTTTTCTTCAAGGGCAAGCTTTACATCGCCATCATGCGCGGCCAGTGGGACCGGCTGGAGCTGGAACAGTTCACCGATGAGACCTCTCATATCCTCTGCCTCGACCCGGCCGATGGCAAGGAAGTCTGGAAGGCCCATCGTTCCAGTGACGGCGGAGACGAGGCTTTTGACTCGTACTCCAGCCCCATGCCCTACGAATTCGGCGACACCACCGCGATTCTCAGCCAAGGTGGCAACTACGTGATCGGCCACGATGCCGCAACCGGTAAAGAGCTCTGGCGGCAAAATCACAACCCGGAAAAGGGGAAAATGTGGCGACTGATCCCGTCGCCCATGGCCGCCGGCGAATACGTCATCGGCGTCCAGCCCCGGGGCCAGGCCGCTTTCGCCATTCTGCCTAAGCCGGACAAGTCTTTCGCCTACACCGAATCCCACTGGATCTACGACGAAAAGACCACAGACGTGCCCAACCCCATCTTCTACAAGGACCGGGTCTATCTGCTCAACGATGTGCACGGTCAAGTGTTCTGTCTCGACGTGAAGTCCGGCGTGCCCGTCTGGACGGGTGAGCTGGAAGCCGACAGCCGCATCTGGTCCTCACCCGTGGTGGCGGAAGACAAGATGTACGTCATGACCGAGAGCGGCCAGGTGATCACGGCTGGGATCGGCGACGGCCTGACGATTCTTTCACGCAACAACCTGGGTGGAAAAGAGTGTAAGTCCACCCCCGCCATTGCCTACGGAAAGCTCTTCGTCCGGACCTCCGAAGCCCTGTACTGTATCGGAAACAAGTGAGGGATTAGCACAACAGCCCGGGGCAGTATCTGCCGCCCTCGCGGGTTTTCAGCAGCCTCTCAGTTCGAAACGAACTTACGCTGACATGGCACCCGCTGCGGGCGTGAATCTATTGGAGAGCGGCGTTCCAAACGTTTGCCTATTTCAGGCGAGTCCCCAGAAAAATGGAGTTGGATGCCATGAAAAAACTTCAAATCCTCGGCACGGGTTGCGCTACCTGCGAAAAGCTTGCGTCGATGACCCACGAGGCCGCCAGCGCGCTCAATCTCGACTTCTCGCTGGAGAAAGTGACCCGGATCGAAGAGATCATGACCTTCGACATTCTGTCGACCCCGGCCCTCGTGGTCGATGGGGAAGTGAAGGTGTCCGGGCGACTGCCGTCGATGGATGAAATCAAGGGCATGCTGGCAAGCTGACGCGAAACACGCGGCCTCACGTTGGAATTACAATGAAACCAGTCCTTACCACACTCCTGCTCCTTTTCGCCGCCGCCAGCCTCGTGTTTGTGCTGGTGTCGGATGGCCCCGTGGCCGGGGACGCCCACCCGTCCGGCGCGGACGTCGTAGCCGTTGAACCCGAGCTGGTGGTGTACTACATGGACATGGGCAAGGACTGCACCACCTGCCTCAGTCTTGAGGCCTATACTCGGGAAGCCCTCGATACCTACTACATCGCCGATCTCGCCAGCGGTCGGATCGCCTGGCGCACGGCGGATCTCGACGATCCCGCCAACGCCCACTTCGTCGATGAATTCGGGCTCTACACCAAGTCCGTGGTGCTGGTGCGTTTCGAAGGCGGAAAGCAGACCCGCTTCGACAGCCTCAGCCGCATCTGGGAACTCGTCTATGACAAGGACGCGTACATCGCCTATATTCGCGATGAAGTAAAGGAATTCCTG
>JBIJDL010000093.1:0-15817 GCA_044344195.1 Candidatus Hydrogenedentales bacterium | reverse complement strand
GTCGAGCAAGGCGCGGGTGCCGAAACGACGGCGCGTGCTCCACGTGGAGTATTCAGCCGTAGAGCTTGACGCGCCGTTGCAATGGCCGCGTTGGTCCACTGGGGTAACGGTATGACGGGAGGTCGGACCTTCGACATGAAGTATTTCCTTTCCATGGCATGCTTGATTGCGATCTTGTCCACCCCGGCACAGGAGCCGGCGCGGCGCGTGTGCACCTGGGCAGTTCTCGGCCCTTTTGCAGCCGCTTCGGACGGGGCACTTGACGGATCTACCTTGAGTCCCGCTATCGGCACCGAGGCGGGCGGCGCGACCTGGCGCCACTTCGATGATCGCCTCTATTGCCGGAACTACGACGACTACAATGATCTCTACACATTTTTCCTCGAAGACCGCGAGGGCGGTCCCGGAGGTGGTACCGAACATAAGATCGCATGGTGCGGTGTGTACGTGTGGTCGCCCACGACGCAAGACGTGTCGCTTCGCTTCAGTGCCAATGACTTGGCGACGGTGTGGTTCAATGGCGGCGTGGCCATGGAGCAGGCGGAATCCCGGCAGGCCATTCGGGACGATAGTGTGGCGTCGGTGTCGCTGGCGGCGGGCTGGAACCGCGTGATTGTGAGGGTAAAGAACGAACATCGCAACTGGGGATTCTACTTTAATCTGACGGACGCGGAAGGCAGGCGTCTGGATGGGCTGGAGTATTCCGCCGATGATCCCGACGCGGCCCCCACACTGGAAATCCTGAACCAGGCCCTGCCCACCGGCTACAGAAAGCAGCCCTATGTCTGGCTCGACGTTCGCAATCCCAGCGGAAAGTTTCCCGGCGAAAATCCGAGTGCCTCGCCCCTTCGGCTCATGGCGCGCGGGGGCAAACCGCCCTACGCCTGGGCGATCACCGGATTGCCCGAGGGACTGTCGCTGGATTCCACGGAAGGCGAACTGCGGGGTCGCACCGAGTCCGTCGGAGCGCATCCATTGACGATAACCGTCACGGACAATGCCGATCCGCCGAATCATGCTTCTCGAGAATTGATACTGGAGATTAGGCCGCGTCCGACTGAGTTGTGGTGGGAGTCGGGCAACCGCCTGGGCAGCCTGCGACACCATGGCGGGTCGGACGCAACGCACTGGGCGGTGGAAAACGCCGATCAGCAGATCGACTTCTTGAAGCGCCAGGGCTACGATTGGCAGGCCTATACCATGTTTTCCTGGTGGAACATCGAGCTGGACGGCGCGATGGCGATTTCCGGATCACCGGAGATGCTGGCCTACCGGGACGGGTTGCGGAATGCGGGAATCCGATTTGCTCAGTACATGAATTTCTTCGATTTCCGCGAGCTATCACCCGATGCGAAGACCCACACAGAGCGTATGCATGAGGCGCTGGAGTTGTTCATGCGTAATAACGAACCGGTGCTGTGGTGGTTCGATCTTTCCATTGACGGATTGAAACAGCCCGCGGAATTTGACGCACTCTACAGCCTGATACGAACCCTCGATCCCGACTGTCTGATCACGATGAACAACGATATCCGTGCCCGCGACTACGAGTGCGGTGATTTGGATATTTTGCAGGTACACGGCTCCTTCCAGACCGATTCCTACTGGGGGCACTGGCCGCCCTCTCCCCTGCTGGGTAACAACCCGAAGTTCATGCCGGTGGATGCGTGGCGGCTGCCCTGGAAGGGCTACATGGACCCGCAGGAGTGGTGCAAGGTCATCGTTTCCATGCTGGCGGACCCGGCAAATCTGGAAGCGCCACGCACCATCGATCTGGACACGACCCCGGTGCTGGAAGCGGATTACGATATGGTGGCGCTGCACCGGGGAATTGCCGAATGGCTGAAGCCACGGCGGGAGTCTATTTTGGGCACCATGCCCCTCGACGGCAACCCGGTGGATTGGGGCTACGTCGTACGTCAGCCGAAGACCGGTGATGTGTATTTGCACATCCTGAGCAATCCGCTGGGAAAACGGGGGCTCTTCGAACGGTTGTTGCTGGATGTGGAGATTGGAACGACGGTGAAATCGGTGGAGCAGTTTCCAGGCCGGGAAGCCGTTCCTTTCACACAGTCGGACGGGAAGCTGACGGTGGATGTGCGGAAACTGAAGGTGGACCCGGTGGATACGATTTTGCGAATCGTGTTGCGGAATTGATGCAAGTTCACGCCCGCACGTCAGCTTCTCCACTCCGGCCCTGCACTCTTGCCACGATGCACGACCGGCACGGAGCGATTCAAAATCGTAATCTGGCCAGGAATACATCCCTTCCCGTGCCAACGGGTAAGGGGTAGGGCTTAAGGCTACGAAAATCACCAGACCCCGATTTCCCGGAAATATAAACCCCACCCCTGCCGTCCAGCGCAACATCGCTGCAGTCGTCCTCCCCACTGCCTCCCAGTAGTGTTGCATAATCGAGACGACCATCGGATTCGAAGCGAGCAAAAAATCCGTCGGAAACGCCACCAAGATAGGCCGAAACGAAAGCACCGGGGGTTCCGAATGCCGATGGTCCCACGAGCCCAACGACGTATGCATGGCCAGTTCGATCAACGACCATGCCATCAGACGCCAAAGCATCTTTCCCCGAGCCGCCGAAGTATCTGGAGTACAGAATCTTCGTCAAGTCTGGGCTGAATTTTGCCACGAAGACATCCTGATCCCCGCCTGCGGCTCCACCGCTCTCCGACTTCGATACTGGGAGATCGGACGAGTAGGTATTGCCAGCCAGGTATACGTTGCCCGCGTCGTCCACGCCCACGCCATACCCGACATCCTGGCCAGAGCCTCCGAAATACGTGGCGGCAAGGACCTGCTCCCCGTCTCCTGAGAGTTTGGCGACAAAGGCGTCCTTTGGCCCATACTGATCCAGTTTCCGGGGAGTGCCGCCTGCATGAGTCTGCTGATATGAATCGGCCGTGACTGGAAAATCCAGCGCCTCGACATGTCCCGCGACGTAGAGGTCTCCCTTTGAGTCCACTGCGACCGCCCAGGCCTTTTCAAAGCCGTGCCCCCCGAGCCAAGTAAGGAATACAAAATCCGTTCCATCGGGGTTGATCTTGGCGATAATCGCGTCCTCACCCTTGGTAAATGAGCCCGCGACTTCCGGTGTATCCTCGGAAGGATCGTTGTAAACAGGTTGATGCGACCCCGGCGTGGTGATCATGTCCGGGGAATGGGAGCCACCCACGGCGATGCAGTTCCCCGCGGCATCCACGGTAATCCCCCGAAATTCTTCCATGCCCTCGCCCCCGAAGACACAACAATAGGCAAGGCCATCGCCATCAGGATTCACCTTGACCACCAAGAGGTCGTACGTGCGGCCGTAGTGCGCAATCGATCCCTGCGTCGGAAGATCCTTCGATGTGGTGTTACCGCCGATGTACACGTTGCCGACCTGGTCAACATACATGCATTTACCGGACTCCTTGCCGCTTCCGCCAATATACGTTGCGTACAGAACCTGGTCACCGGCTGGATTGAATTTCACGACGAAGATGTCCGACTCTCCGCTGAGCTCCGTCTTCATGTGGGCACCGGGCAGGCCGATCCTTGAGGTGCTCGTGTGACCGGTTATATACATATTCCCCTGCCCGTCAACGCCGACGCCGCGCGCGTCGCCGCCAGGAACTCCGGCAAGCGAGGCGTACTCGACCACCGGATCGATGATCAGTGGCAGGGTCGAATCGTATGCCCCAAGTTCGAAAGACACGCGCTCGCTGTCCAACCGGTATCGCCCTGCAATTTTGACCTGCGCTCCATCCCGCTCCTGATAGACGCGAGGGGCCCGCAACTGAACCGCGCCACCACGAATCTTCAGCTCGAGATGGCCTTCGGAGGTTATATCTACGGCGTCCGCTCCGCTGACGCGCCAGGCAATTTGTCCAGGCTCAGCGCCGGGCTCAATAATGAAGTCGTACTCGAGCCGCTCCTGCGTTCCGTAGTAAACCATGTCAATGCCGGCATATACGTCCTGGAAAAGGACCCTTCCGTAGAGGGGTACATCCCGTCGCCACAGGGCAGGATCGTCGCCAATAAGGTAATTCGCCTTGCCTTGCAACGGCTCCCGAGCCTCGCCGACGGCATCCGGCCGGGAGCCCTCCAGAAACAGGGAAAGTGCATACTGCTGAAAATTCTCCCCCTGAGTATTATCCCTGGCAACAAAGGTCATTCGGTCTGAGGCGAGGAAAACATCTAAATCGGGATTACGAGAAGCGAAATCAAAGGCCCCGTCGTCCTCGAGGGCCTCAAAATAAAGGGGGAGCCGGGCATAACCCAACCACATGTCCTTGGCGCAAACCGTACTCGCCGCAGCTAATGCCCTGTGTGAAAGTACCATGAGCAAAAGAAACGGTACAGCGGATGCACACAAGAAGAACATCTTCCTTCGGTATTCAGAGACCCGGGCGAGCCATCCGTTCAATTCTGGAACTACGACAAGGCCTGTCCTGTCACACTGCTGAGGGTGCACGAAGCTCATAGAATTGACTCTCTCCTCATCGTCGTCGCATACACGGCGATTTGCTATCGCCGCATTATCGCGCCACGAACCGCAACGTGACGGAGTTCTCCCGCCGACGGCCTGCGGGCGCCAGCGTGAATGACCCCTCCAGCAGGTCGGCGCGGCCCGCCACGGCCGCCAGCCCGGGGCTCAGCGGCGCCAAAGCATCGCCGAATCCTCCAAACTCAACCTCGACAGCGAGTGGGGCGCGCCCGCTACGGCGCGTAATCGTGAACGCAATCGAACCGTCCGCTTGCTGCTCCAGCCGGTATTTCATGGTGCCTTGGCCGGGCAGCTCGATTGTGCGGCTTGTCCACCCCGGCCAACCGGGCGGCAGGTGTGGCTGCAGGCGCAGCTTTTCCTTCGGCAGATCTGGCTGCGCGCCGAGCAGGTACTGCGTCAGCGCCCAGCCGGCCACGCCGGATTCCCACGGCCTCAACTTGCCGCTCATCGCGTCCGGTCCGTGGTGGTAAAACTCGTTCATGTTGTGCGTGTCCGAGGCGTAGCGGGTTAGCAGCCGCGCTGCGTCGTGCATCTGTGACCGCTGTGCCCGGCTGAGCGCCTGCAAGAGATAACCCGGCTCCATGCCTGCGGCTTCGGGCCGGTCGGGAACCACCCGAATTGGGTTGATCAGGCTGCCCAGCACCGCATCCAGGCAGCCTTGCTGGATGGGATCGAAGCGGTCGCCAATGCCGAGATGGAACCAGCGCAGCAGTGGGTCGAAGCATGGCCGCCGGTCTTGTTTGCAGATGGTGAAGTAGCGCTTCTCTTTCTCCCAGAGATGTTCCTTCATGGCGGCGAAGGTCCTGTCGTGCAGGGCCTGGAACTCGGCCGCGTCGGCGTGATGCCCCAGTTCTCGGGCGAGGCGCACCATGAAGTCGACCGCCCCGAGGAAGAGGATGTTGGAGTCGGTGAAGTTCTCTTGGCCGCCGATCCCGACGATCTGGGTATAGGATTCATCGGTGGGCGATGCGAGCAGGTGTGTCTCTGGATTGAATTTGTGAACGCGCAGGTTGTAGGCAAGGCGCGCGTAAAGCGGTGCGACTCGTGCCAGGTCGCCCGTTGCGAGGTAGTAGTCGCGTGCCATCAGGATGATGTAGGCAGGCACCTCGGCTCCAGCGTGGCCTTGCCCCGGCTCGGAGGGATGCGTCTGGCTCCATTGGTTCGGGTCGGGTGGATCGGGGACGGCCTCGTAGGAGTTTTGAATGCCCCACTGGTTTTGCATCGCCACGTGGTACGCCAGCGCGTGCCACGCGCGCTGATAGGCCCCCTGCTCGAGAAACAGCCTGAAGGAGCCAAACTGGTCGCGCACGTAGCACATCGGATACATGTAGGGGCTGGCCAAGACCCCGCCGCAGTGGGCCTGGGCCGCGTCACACACGGCCCCGCAACCTTGGATCATTTCCAGGATCGGATCGCTCTGGCCGTCGATCCGTGAGAAGAGGGGCTCTGGCGCGCGTTGCTTGGAGTCGGCGACCATTTTGGCGCCTCCACGACGCTGCCGGGCTGACAGAAGTTGGCGGGTTTCGGCCTCGCTTTCACCTGCGGCGAGCCAGATGTTGATCACGCGTTGCTGGACGGGCTCCACCTCGCCCAGCTCCACCCGAAATCCACTCCCATCCACTGCAACCTTGGCATCTCCGCCTTCCACTGTTACGGCGGTTGCGAGGAAGCGGGCCGGGTGATCCATGACCTGCGACATCGGTTGACTGGTCCACTCGGTGTAGAGCCGTCGCCGGGCGCCCTGGAGCAGGATAGTCTCCTCCGCCGCGTTTACCTGTAGCATCGCCTTAGCCTCGACATGGCCCAGCCGCTCTTTCTCGCCCCATGCCGGGTCGTCCTTGGCCGCATTACGCGGGTCGGCAGACACCGGGATGCGAAGTGCCAAGGGGACCCGCGAACCCGTTGGATTGGTGGTCAGTACCACCCGGCGTAGCCAGACTGTTTCTTCTGGATGAATCACATCGCGGAGCTCCAGGCGTACTTGCGACGTCTCGGCGGAGGACCCCCAGAAGGGCACGTCTGGCGTGGGCGAGAGGATGCTTTCATGCGTCCACGCTTCGGGCCGACCGCCAATTTCGGGAAGAATTTCCCACCCGAATCCGAGGTTGGCATTCCCGTACTGCGGCCCGACCACCCAGGCTATCTGGCTCAGCGGCGCCGGGCCCGCCACGTCAGACTTCCACTCGCGGGTTAGGACGGCGCCCAACGCAGCAACGCCGTACATGCGGCCATTACCAACCAAGTAGCCTCCGCGCCAAGGCGTTATCCCGTCCGGGACATCGATTCGGGCGCCTCCGGCCGGCTCCTCCCCCGCGGCGAATGCACATGGATCCTGGAAACCCAGCAGGGCCGCGACAACCAGCAGGCTGGCCAAAACAGTCTTGTGCATCCTCATCATGGCCGCGCCCTCTCCGCAGCAGCACCGCGACCAGGGTCACCCGCGCCCGACCCCACTGGGATCGGTCGATGCGTCCGGTTTTGCGGACTCGAGTCGATTTTCTCGCCTCGCATATGAAGTCGCTTTGCAGTGGCTTCGTCCTCCAGCAGCACAACAAGGTTGTCACCGTTCTCCGCTACGGGCTGTTGTCGCACCACCACCAGGTCGCGCTCTCGGATTCCGCCGTCCACCATGCTGTCTCCAGTATCCTCCAGGGCGAAGTACCTAGTACGATAAGATTGATAATACCCCATCACCCCTCAAGTTCGCGCAGGAGTTCCTCGGCGTTCGTCGCGCCATAGGCTCCGGCAAGTGTGCGGGGTGAAAAGTTGTTATTATCTCTGGTGTGAAGATTGGCTCCGCCGTCACATAACAACACAATCATTTCGACGTCGTTGTAAGCGGCGGCAATATGTAGCGGGGTACGACCCTTGTCATCGGTTGCATTCACATCCGCACCCGAACTGAGGAGAACTTTCAGGCCTTCCAAGTCCCCTTTTTCAGCGGCTATATGAAGCTCGGATGCGGACTGTCCGGTCCCGGCGTTTCCGCCGCAGCCCGTTGTCAACGAAACCTCCAAGGTGACCACGGTAACGATTGCGATCTTTATCCAGTTTCGTCGATACATAGGACCTCCAATTGACGCCAGACGTTCCGGACCCTTTCGAATCGGCTTCCGGGCAAGCCATCCCACTTAGGGCGGCGGCCATCAGGAGCCGCCGCCCTCTTGGTATCAAATCACCAGGACATCAAGTGTTCCCATGCAGCGCAAAGCCACGAGAGACCGGCCAAAGCCTGCCGCCCCAGTCACCGTCTGCACCCAGCTTTCCAAATTCCACGTGCCCATCCATGAAAAGGATGTTGGCACCACCCGGGATGTGATTAAAGTTGGTTCTAGGTGGGTTGCCGAAGTTTGCTTTTTTCAAGAAGTCGGTCATAATCACGACATCAGACTGGGCGCGGGCCGAAGCGCCAGGGTTGTTGATGTCGGTGATAAAGAACCGCTCCACGCCGTCCCGAATACGAAGCAAGGAAACGTTTGCCCCCCCTGCCGCTGGAGCGGTGTTCGGAGCCACATTCAAATCCCCGACGCCAGGCCACAGCGTGATGTTCTTGTCGTTGTTTCGATTCTTGTAGCGAGTGTTCTGTGTGACGCCTGCCGCATCGTTTCGCGTTGCCCGAGTCCACAGTCGCATGATTTCCTGAGCATTCGTAGAGTTCGTGATCCACTCGCCGCGAATCGCGAAGGGATAGTACATGTACGACCAAGCGTTTCCACAGGCGACCCACGATGTCGCGCTCAGCCGAAGTTCATTGTTTGGGCCGGTGACATATGTCAGATCCGCGGGAACCATGAACGGAGGCATGTTTCTCGCCTGATCTTTTGCCCACTGAAATTGGGCGGGGATAAGGTCGGCCGTCAACAGGGGGTGCGGTTCCGAAAAAAATGCCGACGGGGTATCGTTGTCGGAGGGGCAGACGAACACATTGCAGTCCGTGAGGTATTCTGGATAGAGAACCTCCATCTCAATCGTGTCGTAGCTTCCTTCGCCCTCGGCATTTGTCCAACCGCCGCGAGGGTTTCCGGAAAAGTACGCGCTCGTGTCAAATCCCGGAACCTGCGGCAGAGAACTCCACCAACTGGCGTTTACTCCGCCCGTCCGGTAGTTTCGAGCCGGATAGATAGAGCCCTTGGACTCATTGGAATACATCTTCAGAACAATTCCCATTTGCTTCAAATTGTTTTGACAGGAGGCCCGGCGGGCAGCCTCCCTCGCACGGGCAAGCGCCGGCAGTAGAATGGCGGCCAAGATTCCAATAATGGCGATCACCACCAGGAGTTCAATGAGAGTAAATCCTCTCTTATTCCGATGTATCATTATGTAGTTCTCCCATATCGATTTACGAGTTAGAAATGGATTCAGCACAAGAGACCAAATGTATGTAAGAGATTTCCTTTTCGGGGGGCGTCCTCTCGCTTTGCCGTGCAAAATTCGGATGGATCTCCGCATAGCGGGACTCCTTCTCTCCTATCGATGCGATCAAAACGGGTTGAAGCTCTTGAACACCTCCTTTCTGCGGTTGTGTCCAGTGGCTTTCGCCACCTGGAACTGGCCGGTGAAATATCCCGACTTCCCACTTTTAGCGAACTAAGGACAGCTCGGCGACAGTCTCCATTTCCCAGTACGGAGTCAAGACACAAGATTCGCGTTCGACCAATGACCAGGGAGACAGAACTCGTCGGGGTTCTGTTTGCTTACCCTCAATCAACGACACAAGCAGCTGAGCCGCCTCCCGGGCCATCGCATAATAGTCCATACGCATAGCCGATACGCTCGGCGTCGTGAAGTCAAACAGAGCATCATCGCCCAAGACCAGAACCTCCAAGTCGCGGGGGATATCTATTCCTTGCTCGCCCAAAGCCATCAGGACTTCATTTGTAACTTCCTGGCGACTGATTATCATCGCTGTGGGGCGATCCGCCAGAGCAGCCAACTCCATGATGGTCTGTACCAGGGGCTTCTCCGGGATTCGTTCCAACCGTATCAGATCGGGATCCACTGCCAAGGCATGGCGCTCATGGGCGTCACGGTAACCCCCTAGCCGCTCCATGACAGAAGTGGAAGGCTCGTTCACTTCCGCTGCGAGGTATGCGATCCTGCGATGCCCCTTACGGATCATGGCGTCGACTATTCGGCTGAGTTCCGCCCGGTCATCGCTACTGACATAGTGGCCGGCCGCACCGGTCGGATTGGTCCCGAAGAAGACTATGGGCAACTGTATATCGACTGCATGCTGCCAATTGGGATAGGAGGGATTGGAATTGACATATATCAACCCATCGACCAGCTCCATGTACATGGAGGCCGAAGGCGGTGCGTCCTGCTGGTGGTACTCCAGCCTGTTGAAAATATGTACCTCGTAGCCGAGCGATTGGGCCACCATCTGGACACCGGCCACCTGCTTGCCAAAGTTGAGGTATGTAATCTCAGTATGCGAAACCTGGTCCAGTTTGCTCGTGATAGGAAAACTCAGGCCGAGCACATGGGTCTGGCAGTCCGCAAGCCCACGCGCAAGGCGGTTCGGTCGATAACTCAGCTGTTCCGAAGCACGTAAAACACGCTCCCGCGTGGCAGCAGTGACTGGCACGGCCAGTGACTTGCCATTCAAGATTCGGGACGCGGTCGAAATGCTCACGCCAGCGTTCGCGGCAACATCTCGTAAGGTAGCGCGTTTCGCCATTACGAAAATCTACTCCAGTCCTGCTGCCTCTCCTGCAGCATGCAAGCGGTTGACTGCAAACGCTTGCATAACTATATTCTCACACTTTCCAGGGTTTGTCAAGAAGGTTTTGGATGCCACGGAATGCAAACATAAGTCATTTAAATAAAATAGTTTATGCCCCTTAGATACCCCGGGATCCACACTGCGGCATACAGACTCGACGATCAGAGCGTGTGGAGATTCTCCTGCGGAAGATTTCGGTACCAGAAAAGATACATTCCGGAGGCCCCGACAAGAAACGGTACGAGTGTCCAAGCGAAGGAGTAATAGTCACGCACTATGACCTGCATGGGGAGTAGAAACAGTGAAATGTGCCACAAAAGGGCAAAAGGAGCCGCGAGCGCATCATTCCGGTGTTCACGCGATACCTTCGCACTTTCTTCCGGTGGCAGGGAGCGCCTGAAGGGCCCCCAGATGCCCATAGGACGCGTAACCCGGTAGAAGTTGGCCAGAACCGCGTCGTCGACTGGGTGGGTAAGGAAGGTTCCGGCCATCGCACCCAACAGGCCCATGCCGCCCACCAGAAGCAACTGCGCCGACTCATCAAGACTTGGAAAGACGGCGCGTTGCAGGAAAGCCGTGGCCAGTCCGGTGGCTGTTCCCGCAGCGTACCCCGCCCCGTTGAAGCGCCACCAGTAAAGTCTCAACACGGAAGGAAACAATACGCCGCCGGTGAGTCCCATGGTAATCCAACCCCAAATATCGTTGATACTTTCCACTGAGAAGGCAAACCAGAGTGCGGAAGCGACGATAAGGAGCATTGCGCCCCTGCTGGCGTAGATAAGCTCTGCAGTGCTCGCGGCTGGTCGAAGGTACTTCTGGAAAATGTCCCGCGAGACCAGCCCTGCCGTGGAAATTGCGGCAGAGTCAAAGGTCGACAAGGAGGCGGCCAGCATCGCGATGAGCATGAACCCACGAAAACTCTCATGAACCTCAAGAAATATCACGCCGGGCAATATTCGCTCGGGGTTCACCGTTCCGTCATAGGACACGAACAGAAGCTTCCGGGTCCACGTATCCTCCCCCAACAACACCCTCAATTGCTCCAGCAGAGCCGGGGGGAACTGGTCTGGCGTGTGAATAATCTGCGATATCAACTCGGGCCACTGAACCCTTGTGACGGAAGGCCAATGTAACTTGATTACTTCCGCAGCGTGCTGGATGACACCCTGATCGGGAAACAGATCTCGAATGAGGTAAAGGCCCAGCACCGCACATCCCATCATCATCGGCCACCGGAACATCATAAGACTGGTCCAGAAGAGCGTTAGCGTTCCACATTCGCGGTCGTTGCGCGCCCCGAAGTATCGCGGGTCATCTCCCCCGCCCGCGCCACTGGTCAGGCTCCGCACGAGGTAGAAAAGGGCAAGCATCGATAGTCCCTCATATGCCTCGTAACCCGGTGGCATTGAGACGCGCCGGGCTGGAAATGAAGATACCCAGTCTTGATTTCCTGTCACTTCTAGCGCCAGTTGATCAAGGGTGATTGCATCTCCTGAACGAGTAAATGCCATATAAGAAATCACAGCCACCGCCAACAACAGGATTGCCGACTGGATCAAGTCGATCATCACCACGCCATAGAAACCGGAAATCAGGGTATATGCGGTTGCCATGGCCACAAGCACGAATGCACATGCCGAGGGGGACAGGGGCAACACCATGGAAAGGAAGAGACCTGTCCCCTTGAGCAAGTAGGCAAGCATCCCGATGGTCAGGGCTACGGATGATAAGACCGAGAATACTTGTGCCGCGCGCCCTCCTGCGCCGTCGCCGAAGCGAAAGGTCATCCATTCGGACTTCGTAATACACCGAGACCGCCGATGATACTTTCCCGCCCAGAGTAGCGAAATGACCAACCCCAGTACGACGCCCCCGCGAAATTCGATGTACAATCCCTGCGGCCCAAGGAGATATAGAAACGAAACTATAATCATGGTTCCCGAGAGATCGAAGCAGGTAACCATGCCCGAAGCGCCCAGTGCCCACCAGGGAAGCCGACGGGCACCTATCAGGTAAGCCTCTATACTAGCCCCCGCACGCTTTTTCAGGTAGAGGCCAATCCCGATGATCGTCGAGAAGTAGATGGCCACGAGGCAGTAATCAATCGGTCCCAAGAATTCCAATTCATTGACTCCAGCAAGTTCCAATCTCCCGACGACTCTGAAAGTCCGAGACTATTGCTCCACCCTGCGGTGCCAGTCTAGTGACCATCTCCCGCGTAAAGCAAGCTTCCGTAACACGTCAGCTAGAATCTTACCGGGAGACTACTCATCTTGTCATTTGCGAACACACCGCTTCCTTGGGCTGGGCGATCGCACGGTCGATTGGATGCTGCAGACCGCTCGGTCCGGCAAGCAGAACATCCCCGAAGACGTGAAGGCATCGGGCACTTCAAAGGAGAAGGAGATACGACCCATCACGCCCGCACGTCGAGCTTCTCCACTCCGGCGCCGCCACCGGCCTCGATATACTGGGCCAGTTCACGTTTTGAGAGCGCACTGCCCTCGTCCTTTCCCGCCTCCAGCTCCGCCTGCCGCGCTTCCTGGATCTGCTTGCGGGCGTCGCGTTCAAGTTGCGTGGCCGCGGCGGCCACGGACCGATCCTGGCCCGAGGGATCCGCGGGTGCCAGCGCCGCGCGCCGGATCACCTGCGCTTTGATCAGGGTGGCTTCGGGCGTATTAGCCGGGCCCACATCGATGTTGACGTGGCCACCTGTCGCATACTGCCGGCCATCAGGCCCCGTGGTGAACTCAAGCTGGGGGCCACCATTGGCATAGCGCCCGGCGGCGGCGGCGTGGGCCTGCTCGTGGGTGCGTACTTCCCGATCACGCTGCTTGAGCTGCTCAACCTCGCGCTGTTGCTCTTCGGTGAGTTCGCGTGTGGCGGCGACGCGCCGGGACTTCTGTGATTCTCCGGGAGTTGAGGCGGCGTTGGTCGCGGAATTGGTCTCCCCCAAGCCCGACTTGGTTCCCAACGCGCCTGATGGCGTTCTCCCGGATGTAGAAGCCTTTGCGTACGCCGCACCCGCAGAATAGGCAGGCGCAGCGCCTATGGAGCCGATACCGGCCATGTTACTGATTCCAGTTAGAAGCACACGCCAGGACCGCTGCCTGTCCGGCGGGTTCACCCAAAGTATAACACAGGCGCTCCCCGTGCTAAATTCGCCGACCCTGCCCCGCTTGAGGGCAAAGTATTCGAAGTGCTAGGGTTAAGTCCTTATTGCGGGATGGCGCTTTTCGTGCGCGCGGCCCCCGCTTGGGCGCCCGTGGCGGCAGAACGGAGGACCTCTGGTGGATCCACTCGAAATTCAATTGCAGGCGCTGCTGGAGTCCGTCAAGGTCTCGCCGGAAAACGTGCCCCTGCGGCGGCTGGTCTCGGACACCTTCCTCAAACTGGGGCGTCACGAAGAGGCCGAGCAGCACGCGCGCATCGCGCTGCAGCATCAAGCGGACGACGTCGGCTCCAAGTTCATCCTGGCGCAAATCTACCACTTTCTGGGAAAGATGAGTCTCGGTCTGGTACTGGTGGAGGATGTCATCGCGGCGGACAAGAGCCACAGCGACGCCTGGCTGCTCCATGCCCAGTTGCTGCAACGCACGGGAAACCCGGCGGAAGCCTGCGTGTCCTACCGGGAAGCCCGACGCCTGAACCCGTCCCTCCACGACGCGACGCTGGAGACCCTGCTGGAATCGGCACCAAGAGAAACACCGCCACCGGGACGTGTCGGCGCGGCGACCACGGCCTCGGGGCAGCAGTTGGTGGAGGAAGCTTTTTCCTCTCCCTTTGATCTTTCGCCCGGTGTCGCACGAAGCGGTGCACCAGTACGGGATCCCGAGTTGCCCGGTCTGGTGATTGAAAAGCCGCCCTACGGCTTCGAGGCAGTCGGCGGCATGAACCGGGTCAAAGAAGATATCCGAATGAAGATTATCCTGCCGGCGACGAATCAGGAACTATATGCCATGTACGGCAAGAAGGCGGGCGGCGGCATTCTCATGTACGGCCCTCCCGGATGTGGCAAGACCCATCTGGCCCGGGCCACGGCGGGCGAGATCAACGCCCAGTTCATCAGCATCGGCCTTCACGATATCCTGGACATGTGGATGGGCAACAGCGAAAAGCAGTTGCACAATGTCTTCCAGTACGCCCGGGCCCATACCCCCTGTGTGCTCTTCTTCGACGAAGTGGACGCCCTCGCCGCGAGCCGTAGTGACATGCGAAACAGCGCGGGCCGCCACACTATCAACCAGTTTCTTGCAGAATTTGATGGTATCGAAGCGTCCAACGAAGGCGTGCTCGTGCTGGCGGCCACGAACGCGCCGTGGCATCTGGATCCCGCTTTTCGACGTCCCGGTCGCTTCGATGAGATCATTTTCGTTCCCCCGCCCGATGCGGATGCGCGAGAGAAAATCCTGGAGATCTTCCTCGACAAAAAGCCGGTGGAGAAGCTGGATCTGGCCAAGCTCGCCTCAAAGACGAAGGATTTTTCGGGAGCGGACCTACGCGGTCTCGTGGAGCGGGCCATTGAGGAAAAACTGCGCGAAGCGATGAAGAGCGGCAAGCCGGAGCCCATCCGGACGAATGACCTGCTCGCCGCGCTCAAGCGCCAGAACCCGAGCACGCGGGAATGGCTGGCCACGGCGCGCAACTATGCCGCCTTTGCGAACGAAGGCGGCGTCTACGACGACATCAAGGCATACCTCAACATCAAGTAGCCGGTATTGCGCCGCGCGCGCAATGCGCTCTGGAAAGGGCACGTGAATGGAAGCAGTGATGCGGCGGGTCGAACTCCTCCTCGATCAGAGGCGGTTTTCCGAGGCCCGGGCCATGATCATGCAGGGCTTGGCCCAGGATCCGGACCAGCCCTATTTCAACGCCTTTCTCGCCTATTGTCTGCGCATGGAAGATCGAGACAAGGAAGCCCTTGAACCGGCGCGACGCGCGGCCAGCACGGCCCCGGAATGGCCCTTCGTCCACTATGTGCTCGCGCTGGTCCATGAAGGTCTCGGGCAGCCGAAGCTGGCGCTGGAGTGTATCGCCAGGGCGATCCAGCTTGACCCCATGAACCCCAGCCACCATGGCCTCCAGGCGACCATCCTCTTTCAAACCCGAAAGTGGCAAGAGGCCATTGCCGCGTGTGAGCTGGGCCTGGCCATCGATCCGGAGCACGCCCAGTGCCGAGGTATTCTGACCGCTGCGAAAAACCAGCTCGGTCAGCACGAGGACGTGGATCACCTCGTCAGCGAGTCCTTGCGGCTCAATCCGGAAAACGCCTTCGCCTTTGCGAACAAGGGGTGGAGCTGTCTGCGTCAGGGCGATCCGAAGGAAGCAATTCGCCACTTCAAAGAGGCCCTTCGCCTGGAGCCCGAACTGGAATGGGCGCGCCAAGGCGCGCTGGAATCCCTGAAGGCGCGCAACTTCGCCTACCGCTGGCTACTCGCCTTCTTCTTCAAGATGGGCAGCCTCCCCCAGGCCGCGCAGACGGGCATCATCATCGGACTCTTCGTGCTGTACCACCTGGTGCGGGCCGTGGGCGAAAGTAACCCCGGCCTCCAGCCCTATGTGACGCCCCTGGTCATAGCCTATCTGCT
>JBIJDL010000507.1:0-4742 GCA_044344195.1 Candidatus Hydrogenedentales bacterium | reverse complement strand
CGCTGACTCCTCTTTTTGTTCGCGTCATGCGGAACAAGCGCGTTGGTGAACGGGTTGGCGTTACTCTTCTTCTGCCAGGGTGGCCGTAAACGTGCCGGAAAGCTGGACGGGAAACAGGGCGCTCCACTCTCCAGCGAGGATGTCGGCATGGCCGTCGTCATCGGTGTCTTCGGCCTGGCCCGTCAGCACCAGGCTGATGCAGAGATCGCTGTTGCAGCCGCCGATGATATCTTCGGACCGCAGGAGGAAGTTTCCGCCGGCAATTACCCGGCCGACGACCGGGACTTCCCCCACTTCGATGTCCTGGAGATCCAGCAGGGTCTGCAAGGTCTCGAAACACGTAAAGTCGAGATTAACGTATCCCTCGACTTCGGTGGCATCGACGGGGTCGTCAGCGAAGGCATAGTGAACGAGTTCGAAGGATATGGGGCAGTTTTCATCGGCGGCATCGCCTTCGCCGGGCAGTACCCATTTACCGGTGTAGTTACCGGTCATGTTGACGCTGGAGAGCAACTCCGGGCAGCCCGCGAGGAGCGCCGTGCAGCACAACACGGCAGCGATCCGCATCCCAAGTGACTTCATCGTTAGCCTGACTTTCATTTCCCGGTGCCGTCCGGCACCGTACCACAGCCTGAACATTTTACAATACAATCCCCGAAACGTCACACGCGCCGCAGCCCATTTCCCTGCATGCCCCAACCGATGCAGAGGAAACGATTGAGGCTGGGGATCGGTTGACATGTTGAAAACACGTGCGTATCGAAGAAGGGAAGCTTGATTGGCTGATTTGTTCAGCGACGACATGGAGAGGGGGCTTTCCAGCCCCCCTTTTTATTTAGGCAAAATGAATACGACAAAACCCACCTTGTGGTGCAATAAAAGGGGGCAGGAAAGCCCCCTCTCCATAGCTCCCGAAACTTCGATAACGGGGAAAGCAGGCTCCTCACTCCTAATGCGATATTTCTATACCTCCGGCGTCCAGTCCTGGGTCTGGAAGTCTTCGGGTCCGCGAAGCGCGTGGAGGCGTCCGGTGAGCCTTCCGATCTGGGCGATGCCTTCCGCGAGGAGCTTTTCCCCCGCGCCGATGCCGGCGTAGGTGGTGACGCTTGCGCCGTAGCCGCCGATGATGGCGGCCTGCACGGTGGGGAAGTAGATGTGGAACTCGTTCGCGTAGCCGCAGAGCAAACTGTGGGCCACGGTGGAGCGCGCCTTTAAATCGAGCTGAAACTGGATGAAGGGTTCGCCGGGCTGGAAGACAAGGGCGAAGTTGTCTTGCAGGAGCAGGCAATCCTGCGGAAGGGGCAGGCGTCGATCGATGTCCTTGAGGTAGAAATCGTAGAGCCTGGCATAGGCCGCTTTCATGATGGCGACCTCTTGGGGGTCGTCGAGATCATAGCGCAGGCCAACCTCCACGGTGCTTCGCTCGAAGGCGATGGAATTGGCGACGGGGGTCTGCCATTCGAGGGATTTCAGCGCGTCAAAGACGGACTGGGCCGCTTTCGCACCTTCGGCCTGGACGGCGTCTTTCGCGCCCTCTGCGAGACTCATCTTGTCGAAATAGGGATTAATGTCCCCTGCGGCTCCCTGGAGGAAGAGACAGGGTGCGCCGGTCTGCCCCTGGACATCACGGCACATGACGCCGGGCCAATCGGCGGAGTATTCCTTGTTGTCCGGCGCCAGGATGACCGGGTGGCAAGCGTAGTGCACGAGCGTGGCCACAACTTTACCGTCGAGACCCTCCAGATGAAGGGCCGTGAGTTCCGGGTCCAGAGGACCGGAGGGAAGCTTCTCCACATTCCGCCAGCGCATCCAGCATTGGCCACCCTTGACGACGCGGCGGTTGTGGGCGATGTCGAGGGGGGCCTTCCCAACACCAAGCCGGACAGGCTGAAGACGTCCCGCCGCCTCAACGAGAAGATCGGCCAGGGCGTCGCAGATCGGCTCGACATGGGCCAGATCGGGCGATTCCATGATGGGGCCGCTGTGCGTGTGGGTCGCGCAGAAGATGACTTCGTTGATACCCGACTTGCGGACCTTCTTTCGCACGGCCTCGCAGTGATTCCGCGGCGGCATGCGGCCAAAGTCCATGCTGATGAGGCCGATGCAGGCCTCGCCCACGCGCAGGACGAGGGCCTTGCCGTAGAGCGGATCGAGGGTTCCGGTGCTGATTTGCTCGGGGTTGCTGTAACCCCATAGTTGGATACCGGGCGGTGGCGTGAGATCCGCCATGGCCACGCCAGCTTCAAAGGCGGCTGTCGTGCCAGGTGCGGACTGGATGTGCAGGGGTTTCGCCGCAGACACGCTCAGGCCCGCGATGGCGGCCGATTGCAGAACAAAGTTGCGTCTTGATATGGTGGGCATGGCCTTTTCCTCCAGGGGGCTCTGGCCAGCATAGCACGATTGGGGTGCGGGTGCTGAACGCAATGCGCGTGAAACCCGGCAAGCATAAGGAACGCCGTGAATGAAACTTCGATCCGTCAACATTTCAGGCCTGACGCAGGTAATGCATCAGGGCGAGCTGGTACACACCGGAATTTTCAAGCGGCCCGTGGCGGGCCCCGTGGCCGTGGGGGCCATCCAGATGGCGGGCGACAAGCAGGCCGATCTGCTCAATCATGGCGGCGCAGACAAAGCCGTCTATGGGTACCCCTGGGAGCACTACGGCCATTGGGCTGCGGAACTGGGTCGCGACGATTTTGTGCCGGGCCAGTTTGGCGAGAACTTGACGACCGAAGGGGTCTTCGAATCCGAATTGAGCATCGGCGACCGGCTGCGCGCAGGCACAGTGCTCTTGGAGGTCAGCCAGCCGCGGATGCCCTGCTTCAAGCTGAATATACGAATGAACTCGCCCACCTTCTCGAAAGTCTTCCTGAAAAGCGGCCTGGTGGGCTTCTACTTTCGGGTGCTCCAGCCGGGAGACGTGCAAGCGGGCGACGCGATTGAAATCGAGCCGAGCGCCTATGAGCGGATTCCCCTTACAGAGGTGGTGCATACCCGCTTTGTCGATAGTAACAACATCGCGGCTATAGAACGCATCCTCAGCAACCCGGCGCTCGCTGCCGTATGGCGGAGGGACTTTGAAGGATTGTTGACGAAAGCGAACCGTTCAGCGTGATCGGATTCATTCGATGTGAGTGGCGCTCACCATCTGTCTCTCCCCCCCACGCCCCGAATTCAATAACCTGTCCAGATTTCGAACACTTGCCGCGGGGGGAGGGGCGAAGCGCAAAATAATGAGACTCGGCTGGGAAAACCATTGACAATACTGCGGTTGTAGACCTAGAATGGGATTGTACTTCTGATATTATTCTTGCACGTTATGTGCTGAACCGGAACGCGGTGCAAGCGAATTGCAGGGTCTGGGGCTGTTTGCCGGGGCCGCAAGCTGAGGAGCGATGCGATGTTCACGTTGAAGTGGATTCGAGCGATGGTAGTGTTCACGTTTTTTGCGCTCGCACTGCCGTCATTTGCGCAAGGACCGGGCGGCTACGACCGTATGGATGGTGATTTCATCAAGCCGAGTAAGCGCGAGCAGCCCAAGCGCAATTTCAACAACATCACCAAGGAGCCGCTGAACGTCTACCGGGTGAAGCGAAGCGGGAACCCGCGCTCGGAGACGAGCGCCCAGTACACCGCGACCACGGAGCCTCTCCCGCAGAACGACAGCGGGGAAACTCGCCGGGCCAAGGACCGCAGCATCGGCGAGCAGGCACTCGATGCGGAGGCGAATGAGGTTGAAGTGCCGACCGAAGCACTTACGGGAAACGACGGTGATTCGAAAGCTGCGACGGGCTATGAGACAGCGGAAGCTGCGGATGTGATTCCTGAAGAAGCGGCGCCTGAAGTGCTTCCCGCTCGGACGGTGGATCCTAATCAACTGGTTTTCTGTTCGAAACGGTTGATGGAGTTTCACTGGGATCAAGACTGCCCGATGCTGAAGAATGTGAGGCCCACCCGCCTTACGTTCAGCGATGCGAAGGAAGCGCGCTACACCGAGTGCACGGCCTGTGGCGGCAAGCGCTAAAGCGAAGGCCCCTCAGGCTATGAAGAGGCCGTGGCGGACGATGGCTTCGAGCACACCTCCTTTTAGTACGTAGGCCGCGCCGCTGAAATCCTGCCTCACGGTGTATTCGATGGGCACCGCGCAGGGGATTCCAACGCCGGCGCCACGTTGGGCGATGATGCCCGCTTCGGTGTCTTCAAACCCTATCACGCGCGGCGCATGGCGGCCATCCAGTCCGAGATGGGCCAATGCCAGCGAATAGGGATCGCGGTAGGGCTTGGTGCGGCCTTCGAGTACGTCGTCGCAGGTGACAATAGCGTCGAAGTAGCTCTGGTGACTTTCGAAGCCCGCCAAAATCCTCGAGCGCGCAGCGTCATCGATCCCCCATGTAACGACCTCTGCACGCAGGGTAAGAAAAACGGCTTGGAGCACAAGCCTGGTCTCGTGTGAGCCTGAAGAGGTGACCAGGGCCACGGGAACGGGGTTGTCGCGGAAGATGCGACAAAGCCGGGCCAGTGTCTCCGCCAGATTCTCCAACCCGGTGATGTCTGGATGGGCTTCACTGACAGTTCGGGCGAGGTCAACTGCGCAGGATTCCGGTAGCCAGCCCTTGGCCAGGGCGCAGAGCAGGGCCACGCCGGGCATGGCGTTGATGGCGGGAACGTCGGGGTCGCCATAGATCATTTCCGAAACGGCGGCCCCCTCTCCCCGGTTTACCCGCTCTAGAATATCGATGTAG
>JBIJDL010000506.1:0-4746 GCA_044344195.1 Candidatus Hydrogenedentales bacterium | reverse complement strand
AGTTCGTGTACAACTCCCGCAGTGAGTTCACCAATCTGGGCGAGCTGCCGGTTCAATTCCGCCGTCTTTTCCAGGCGCCGCAGTTCCGTGATATCGAGGAACAGAAAAATGACCCCGTTGAATGCCTGGTCACCCTGCAGGGGGGACGCGGTAATACCCAGCACCGTGGTGCCTTCGGACGTCGTCACCGTGACCTCACGACGGGAGACCGTCTCAAGGTGATCGCGCAGCTCGTCCATCAGGCGCACCAAAGGGAGGGAAGCGTCGGGAATTGCGTCCAGCCGCCGGCCGGGGGCAAGGTATTCGGGGGCCACGTTGAGGTGCACCGAAGCCGCCTGATTCGCCGTTATCACCAGACCCTGCGCGTCGACGGCGAGCACACCGCTCGATAGGCTCGATACGATCTGCTCATAGATTGCGGCGTGGCTCGAAGCGTCCGTCATGTTCACCGTCCTCTCGGCAAGTTCCGCGTGCGACTAAACCCTGCTCCGAATTTCCCGGGCAAGTAGACCAAACTCTTCTATTCCGAGGGTCTGGGGGCGTCGGCCGGGGTCGATCCGTGCCGCATCCATGGCGTCAAGCACGGCCTCCTGCGGCGCACCGAAGCCGCCCGATTTTGTAAGCGAGTTCCGGAGCGTTTTCCGGCGCTGGGCAAAGGCCGCGCGCACCACCTTCATCAGAAACAGCTTTTCCTCCCGCGGCATGGAATCCTTCTTGTCGCAGCGGAAGCGGACAATACAACTGTCCACCTTGGGCCGCGGCACGAAGCACGAAGCGGGCACACGATGGACGATGTCCACATCGGCGTAGCACAGGGCGGCGATAGAGAGGACACCATAATTGTCCGCACCCACCGGGGCCACGAGCCGCTGCCCGACCTCATCCTGCATCATCACTACCAGGCGCGAGAAGAACAGGGGCGATTCGAGAAAGTGAAACAGGATGGGCGTGGTGATGTAATAGGGGAGATTCGAGAGGAACTTGTGGCTCTTACCGCCGGGGATGTACTCGTTGACCAGTTTTTCCACCGGGTGATTGAGGATGTCACCCCGGAAGATGTGCACGTTGTCCAACTGCCCGAATTGATCCGTGAGACAGGGGAGGAACGAGTTGTCGATCTCCACCGAAAGGAGTTGGCCCGCTTTGGGGTGAATACGCTTGGTCAACGCGCCGAGGCCCGCGCCGACTTCGACCACATAGTCGTCCTTCGTCAGGGCCGCCGCGTCGATCATGATACGGTTGATATTATCGTCCAGCAGGAGGTTCTGGCCCAGTGATTTCTTAAACTGGATGCCATAGCGCTTGCACATGTCCCGAAGCGTCATCTCGGCCGAGTGATTCTCAGTTTCCATGGTTGGCGCCTCGCTTTGTGATATGCGCGTGGAATTGACCGGAGGTACGGGAAAGGGGGGGACAGATCAAGAATAGCTCCTCAACAAAAAAAGTTCGGCAATGGCTGAGACAGCCTGAGCTCAGGGGTGCGAGCCACAGCAGTATTCGCACCACAATACCCTTGCCAGTGGGATTTATACCTTCCTATAGTATCGCGTGCCCCTTTGCCGTGTCCAACCAAACGGCCATCGGGCCCACCAGACGTCCCCTTCAAGTCAGACCGATCAAAGCTGTCCGCCCCTTCACCCCAGCCCCAGTCTCCAGCCTTCATCCTTCATCCTTCATTCCCCCTCCGCCATTGACCCTTCCCTCGGGTCTTGCTATCATCTGCGCGGGATAGAGGTCTTTGCCAATGCCACAAGTAGTTGTTGAACAGCCGGGTGTGCCCCCCATGACAGTGCCTCTGTCGGGCAATGAGATTCGATTCGGGCGCTCCGAAGACAGCGATGTCGTTCTGGTGGCGAATGAGGTCTCCCGCAATCACGCCAAGATATGCCGCGTGGGTAACAAGTCTATCCTTTTCGACCTTCAGAGCCTGAACGGGACCTACGTCAACCGGCAGCGTGTGGTCGAGCGGGTCCTGTCCCACATGGACGAAATCTGGTTTGGGAGTCTCTGCAAACTCGTCTTTCGCGATGATACCCAGTATGGCAAGGATCACGCCGACGAAACACCCGCTGTCAATCCCGAGTTGGTGAAGAATCTCGACAAAATTCGTGCGGAGATGGATCGGGTCGGCAACAGCATGACCCTCATCGGGCGCCCAACGCCGCCCTATGCGGAAGAGGCGAAATCCAAGGAGTTGGAGGCGAGCCCGGAAGCCATCGTCAAGATGAGCCGGGCCTACCGGCGCCTGGCCGCCCTGCACAAGGCCAGCCAGATCATGGCATCCGGCTTCGACCTGCGCGAACGCCTCGCCCAAGTGCTGGACATGGTCATGGAGACCATGGAAGCCGATCGCGGCTTCGTCATGCTGCGGGAAGAGGGCACCAACAACCTCAACGTCAAGGTGGCCCGCGAAATGGGCCGTGAACTCGAAGCCAGCTCCCCAAGCATGGGAATCGCCGGACGCGCCGCCATCGACGGCGAGGCCGTCCTCATGGTGGACAGCCAGAACGACAGCAAATTCGGCATGCGTGAGAGCATTATCCGCTCCGAAATCATGAGCGCCATGTGCGTTCCCCTCAAGATTAAAGACCGCATCATGGGCTCCATCTATCTCGATACGCGGAAGCCCCAAGTCACCTTCAGCGAGGAAGACCTCGAGCTTTTCGCCTCGCTCGCCTCCCAGTCGGCCCTGGCCATCGACAACGTCCGGCTGCACGATAAGGTCGTGGAGGCCGAAATGAAACGCCAGGAGTTCGGCCGTTTCCTGAGTCCCGCCATTGTCGACAAGATCATGGCCGAAGAGAAGGCTGTGGAGCTGGGCGGACAGCGTGCCCGGGTCAGCACGCTATTCTGCGACATCCGCGGCTTCACCAACACCGCCGAACGGATTACTCCGGTGGAGCTGGTCGCCCTGCTGAATGAGTACTTCACCGCCATGACCGAGATCATTTTCCAGTATCAAGGCACCCTCGACAAATATGTGGGCGACGAAATCATGGCCATCTTCGGGGCGCCGGTTTCGATCGAGAATGACGCTCTGGCGGCCGTTTCTGCCGCCGTCGCCATCCAGGCCCTCAACGCGGAGCTGAATGTCGTCCGACAGAAGCAGGGGAGGACCGTCATTCAATTGGGGATCGGGATCGATTCCGGCGAAGTAACGGCCGGTTATTTCGGCTCGCCCATGCGAATGGAATATACCGTGATGGGGGACAGGGTGAACACCGCGAGCCGTTTCTGCGGGTTGGCCGAGGCGGGCCAGGTCATCGTGGGCGAAGAAACCTGGCGTTCAATTGAAGGCAAGGTGGAAGGCCGCGTCATGGGGTCGGTGCGCCTGAAGGGCAAGGAACTTGAAGTGAACGCCTATGAAGTGCTGTCCATACTTTGATGCGTGAGCGGCCCGCGCCGTCAAGCGCGCGGGGCGACTAGAAGCAGGTCTTCACAGCGACCACCACGACCACCAGCGCACTCACCAGAACCACGATGTGACGGCCCCAAAGGCGGGCAAATCCCGGTCGATTGGGGCTTCCGGACTGGGCCTCCGCCTGGGTCGCGTGGGTGGCCACACGGGTTTCCAAATCCGATTGGTACGCCGCCTGAAGTTCTCTGGCACGGGCGTCCCTCTTTACCGTCTCGCTGAATACCCAGACCATCCCGCCGTCGGGCGTTTTCACCTGCTCGTATCCCGAGTCCTTGTAGCGCTGGCTTCGCTTGATAGTCGATTCAGGCTCAATTTCCCGAATCCTCTGGGAGAGTACCCGTTCGGGAGGCGTCAGGGTCCACGGCGTATCGTGATAGAGTTCCACCTGGGAGGGGCGCTTTGCCATATCGAACTCAGACACAAATCTGTCATCCACTTTGACGGCGGCGCTCACCACCCGCTCGGACTGCCCGTCTTTCAAGGTGACCGTAAATACCTGTGTGCCCTCGGGGATGGCGGAGCCCGAAGTGATCTGGGCCAGAGAAACCAGCCATAATAAGATAAGTGAAGCGTTCATGCCCCTAAGTATAGGCAATTGGGGCTTCCCAGGCAAGGCGGAACCGATGGCCTTCGGTATGCCGCGCCCGCCGCGTCAGGACCACCGAGGTACCCTCTGAATGCCCCTGTTTGAAATGGCCATTATTGCAGCCTCCATGCTCATTCTCACCGGAATTGCGTTGCGCCTCACCTGGCTTGCCCTGTATTCCCCCAGCCGGACCAGTGAAATTGCCTTGAACCGGGATGGCTCCTTTGCCATGAATTGCGCCGTTTGCGGCGCGCCCGCCGAAGTACCCGCCAGCGCCCTGGCCCCCCTGAGTTCCGCCGAAAAGGCCCTCGTCGTTCGAGAGCGTCCCACCGTCGTCGGCCAGCACCTGGTCGAGTTTCCCTGTCCCGCGTGTGATGCTTCGCACTGCTACAGCGTGCGCCGCAATACCATGACCTTCGTGGGGGTCAATCTCTACCAGGGGCAGCATTTTCAGGCGAATTGCAAAGAGTGCCAGCGGCTCATCGTCGCCCCGCCTTGGCGGAATGGGGCCTTCGATGGCAACGTCGGCGCGGCGCCGGGAAATACCTCGGCGCTTGGTCTCACCTGCAAATATTGTGGGGCCATCTGCTGCGTTTCCTGCTGCCAGGATGCGACCCGAAATCGCACTGCGGACCGCACCCTGCTCTGTCCCCGCTGTTATCGGGGGCCCAACGATCAGTTTTGCCACCACGAGCCGGGTGCCGCAAGGGAACCTCAACGCCACAACGTACATTGATTACTG
>JBIJDL010000505.1:0-4753 GCA_044344195.1 Candidatus Hydrogenedentales bacterium | reverse complement strand
GTGGGTTTGATGGACAATGCCCTGGTGGCGACGGGCTGGAGTCTCTTCGGACTGGCGATTATCGCGGGTCTGGGGCTTGACCTCGTCGGACTCTTCGGCAACTGGATTATTCTAGGTGCCGTGGCCCTGGCCTGGGTGGCCACGGGCTTCGAGCACTTCGGCATCGTGGGCCTGGGCTTCATGACCGGTTTTGCCGTGCTCGGCGAGGTGTTGGAAACCGCCTTGGCGGGCTACGGCGCCCGGAAGTTCGGCGGGAGCAAGGGCAGCATGGTGGCGGCGCTCGTGGGCTGTCTACTGGGCGCGGTCTTCGGTACACCGCTCATCCCCATTCCCATCGTGGGAACCCTCATCGGCGCATGCTTGGGAGCCTTTGTCGGCGCGGCGCTCTATGAATACATCAAGCTGGAGAAAAAGGCAGGCGAGGCCATGTGGACCGGTCTGGGCGCGGCCATTGGCAAGGTGGGCGGCGTTTTTGCCAAGCTCTTCTGCGGCATGGCCATGCTGATTATCGCGTATTTCACCTATAGCTGAGTCGGGCTTCCGCGAGTGGGGTCGTTGCGAGGATTCGGGTCCTCTCGCAGACTCCAGGGACAGCAGGGACTACAGGGACTTATAATAGCCTTTCCATTCTGCTGTCTCTGCCGTAGCCGATGTCCCTGTAACCTTGAGTTAAGTCCTCGGCTCCCCAGTCCAGAATCCTCCAACCTGACTCCCGAAACCCGCTACACCCCCACCGGCGTCTCTCGCCGCACATACCGTACCGAATCCGGCTCCAGGGCTAGCACGAATCCGCACTTGTTCCGCGTCTCGATGAGACGATCCTCCCACTCGGGGCAGAAGTCCCGGACGCGTTGAAGCAACGTGCGCTTCTGGTAGTGAATCTGGTTCTGCTCCACAATCGTATCCCCCCAGAGCTCGGTGTAGATCGTCTCGTAAGGCACGCAATCCCCCGGCGTCGCGGCGAGCAGCCGGATCAATTGATATTGCTTGGCCTGAAGGGGTATTGCGCGCCCGTCCAGATGAACCTCGTTGGGACGACGGTCATCCACCACGAGGAGCGGCATGTCCTCGACCATCTGTTCAGCGAGTACCGGGGCTATGTCCGTAGCCTGGTGAGCCGTCGCCCAGACGCGAAGCGCGGTCACTTTTTCCAGAGGAACAAGGCGCTGCAGTACCGCGTCGGAGGCCTCCACTATCGCATTGGATTCATCGAGCCCCGCGTCGGCCAGATTCAGGCATTGGCTCCGGCTTAGCCCGGTATCGCTGGCCAGCTCCACCAGATCGGGTCCGAGTCCCAACCCGACACGCCGGGCGAGGCGCTCCAATCGCGAGGAAAAGTCTTCCTCCAGCCCAAGCGCCGCTGCGATGGCCTGCGTTGCGTCCAAAAGCCAGCTCAATTGCGCCGCTGCCGCAAGAATCTGTCCCGCCATCGTGTTGTAGCGCACTTCAATAGTGCAGGTCGGCGCTTGCCCCAGCCAGTCCAGCAAAAAGAGCGTTACCTTGATGGCCCGCACCTCTTCGAAGAAGGGTTGAAGCCGCGAGGCGCGGATACGGTTCAGGGGCACGTCCGCATCGCTGGGATCGTCCCAGGTCAGTGCCTTGAGTTTCGCGGGGTAGTCCGCTTCGTCGTATTCCCGTGTCGTGAGCATCACCTGGGCCTGGCGCCCGTCGGGCGTACTCGCCAGGGCCAGCAAAACATCGGCCTCGCACCAGGATCGGGACGCGGAGGCCGTGATCCAGGCGTGAATTTCCCGTGCCGTGGCCAGGGAGATGCCCTTACTCGCCACGGCCAGGCCGAGGGGTGTCGCCTGTAACAGGGCCTCGTCATCCACGCTCAGATTCGCAATCATCCCCCCCTCCACGCAACGGTGAAGCGCCGCGCGAACGCGCCCGGCTACCTCGTCCAGCGAACAGGACTCCGCCCAGACCCACCGGCCCGATAGGGTCCGCTCCAGCAGGGCGACGAGCTCGGCGACTGAACGACAATGGCGCGAGGCCACGAGGCGTAACAGATGGTCTTCGAGGAGCATGCGCGCCAACTGGGGCACGATGTGTTCCCGTTCGCCCTCCACGTATTTGCGCCAGCAGGCTTCCTGCTCAAAGGGAGAAGAAGCTACGAGGATGGAGCGGCCGAATTCGTGGCCCGCGCCGAAGCGCCCCGCACGCCCGCCCATGTTCTCATATTCCATGTGAAGCACGGGGGTCTTCCAGGGCATGCCCAGGCGTTCGTCGTAGCACCATTTTTCAGTGGTGACAAAGACATTGCGCGCGGGCAGGTTCAGCCCGACGGCGAGGGTGCTGGTGGACACCATGATGAGGGCCTCGCCTTCGCGAAAGGCCTCCTCCACGATGTGTCGCTCTTCCGGCGAGAGATCGGAATTGTGAAAGGCGACGCCATGCTCCAGCACGGCGATCAGGCCGTCCCGCGAACGCGTCGGCTCCAGGGTGTGGAGCGCCGCGATGGCCCTCGACGCGGGCGGCAGATCCACCTGCGCCGCGATGCGATCCGCGCCCCGCCGGGAGTCGTGCTTGGCGCGCACGAAGACGATAGAACTCTCGCCGTGCGCCGCAAAGGCCTCCACATTCAACAAGAGCGCCTCCTCCGCCGACTCGCTGCACGCGTCAACCAGCTCCTCCATACCCTCACCTGGCTTATTGTAGGTGCGGTAGCGGAAGCGACCCTCGTGGAGCACGCCGTAGCGCAGTTCCACAGGTCGCTGATCCGATTGAAGCAGATCCGCGCCCATCCACTGAGCCAGTTTTTCCGCGCCCCCGATGACGGCCGACAGCCCGATCAACCGGCACCGCCCCTGCAACAGCCGCGTGAGCAAGAGCTCCACACCCGCGCCACGCTCTGGATCGGAAAGAATTTCCAGTTCATCCGCGATGACCAGATCGATCTCCGCACCGCGCTCCGGACGTCGCACCAGGAGCTGGGATAGTTTTTCATAAACCACCACGGCGATGGAGAAATCGCCCCGCTCCAGATCGCCGTCGAAATCGCGGTGGTCCCGCGTGGAGATGATGACCTTCAGGCCGTAGGCGGTGTATTTATCCGAGAAGGATCGAAACTTCTCCTCGGCCAGGGCCTTGAGGGGCACCAGATACACCACCTGCTTCTGGCGCAGCGCCGTGTAGATGGCGGCCATCTCGCCCACGAAAGTCTTGCCCGAGCTCGTGGGCGCCTGGATCAGCAGGTTGCCCCCGCCAAAGAGGTCCTTGCGCTTGACCGCCATTTCCTGGAGCGGCAACAGCTCCCCGCTTTCCGTCCGCCGCCACAGCTCCACCACCGCCTCGGGTATGTCGTAACGAATCAGCCCTTCGATCTTCATAACGCCTCCCTTTCAGGTTTAAAGGAAGGATACTGAATATTTAATCAGTTGTCAAGGTCTTTTTGTGGACGACTTGGACGGGGTGGACAAAGTGGACAGTCTCCGCAAATACTTGTTCAACTTGTCCACGCTGTCCACTTCGTCCACTCTGTCCAAATCAGTGCAACCCCGTGTACAAGTCTGGCCGCCGGTCGGCGAAAAGATCATTGCGCCCCGCGATGACCTTGTTGTCGGCCTGGGCCGGATCGAGCGAGGCGATCCCGAGGGCCTCGCGATCCGTGGGGGCACTGACGAGGGTTTCCCCTTTGGTGTTCAGGATCTGGCTGGCGCCGGTGAAGGTGAGGCTGCGGTCGGTGCGGGCTTCGGTGCCGATGCGGTTGCAAGTGATCGTGTGCACCGCGTTCTCCAGGCTGCGGGCGAACATGGCGCGCTGGCACCACGGCAGCACGAGATTGCTCGGGTGGGCGATGATCTGCGCGCCCGCCAGAGCCAGGGATCGCGCGGTCTCGGGAAAGAACCAGTCGAAGCAAATCATCATGCCGATGCGGCCCGCGGGCGTATCCACCACGGCGGTCGGTGCGTCGCCGGGGAGGAAGACGTCCTGCTCGCGATTGAAGAGATGGATCTTGCGGTAGTTGCAGGCCGTGCCATCGGGGCATACCAGCATGGCGGCGTTGTAGCAGCCTTCCGGCGCACGCTCGGCATAGCCCGCGACGATTACGGCATTGCGTTCACGCGCGAGTTCGCGGAGGAGCGTGGCCGTGGGGCCGTCGTGGAAGGGCTCCGCCAGGGACTCCAGTTCGTCGCGATCGCGGAAGTCATAGCCGGAAAAAGCGAGCTCCGGCAGCACCAGTAGATCAGGATCGGGCGCATCGGCCAGCAGGCGACGAATGGTGGCTGCATTGGCGGCCCAATCGCCGAAGGCGACTTCGTATTGGAGATAAGCGGGGGTGATCGACATGGGAAACCTCAAATAGCGGAGAGAAAGTGAACCACGAATGGACACGAATGTACACCAATGGGAGTGGGGATGTCGCGGTCAGGTGGAAAGAGATTGGACCACGGAGCCCACGGAGGCACGGAGGGAAATGGATGAGTGAAAGAATACCGTTGTACGGGGAAGGACCTATTTAGAGCCTGCCCCATTTTTGGGTATTTTTGGAATAATTACGCTGCCTTTGCGTTCGTCGGGCTTTCATCAGAGAATCCGGAGGCGAGTGCGTCGGTTTGTGTTGGCCTGATTGTGCGGTTTTGGTTATGGGTGGACACACCTCTCCCGGGATACGCTTCTCCTTTTTATGTATAGTTCTCTATGATACTAATGCAAGTACCGTGGCCTGGGGTAGCCTTGCCAAGACCCACAGGTTGTGCATTAGTACCGACCAACCGCACAGCCGCTCTTTGTTCTCGTGGCCCCACTT
>JBIJDL010000097.1:0-15433 GCA_044344195.1 Candidatus Hydrogenedentales bacterium | reverse complement strand
CACCTCAATCGAGCAAGGCTCGATTGAGGTGGCACCCGGGGTTTGCTTTTTAAAAACGGGGGACAGTCCCCTCGGTACTAAAACAGCATCAACTGGTCCGGGCCCGATTCCCCGTCCTGCTCCGGCTCACTTTCCATCGTCGGAGGAACGTCCGCGAAAGGATCTTCGCTCAGGAAATCGAAATCCGGCGCGGGCACTTCCACCATCGCGGGGCGGGGGGGAACATCCTTTTCCACCACGGCTTTCTCCACCACCGCCTGAAGGTCGGCCTGGGGCTTGGATTTCCTTACCCGAACCGATCCCGCGCCGCTGGCTTCGGTGTCATACAATAACCCCGGATCATAGCGGCTGGGGAGGCGCGCGGCGATTTCGCTTTTCGTCTTGTCGATGCCCGCCAGCGCGGATCCGGCGAAGAAACTGTCATCCTCGGTCTCAAGGCGCGGCTTCACGCGGGATTCGGTGTAGGTGCGCGATGCCAGGTAAGGGCGGGACTCGCTGTAGGGGTGGGAGTCCTCGGGGAAGGGCTCTTCACTCCGGGGACGGGGTTGCGGAAGTACCGGCTTCACGTAATCGGGTAGATCGTCCATCGCGCCGGGACGGGGAGGCTCCACGGAGTTCAGCCCGCGCAGGGCCTGCAGGTGGAGATCAAAAATCTTGTGGAAGGCGTTGTCGCAGCGCAGCCCATACACCGCATAGAGGTTCTCCATGTCCTCGGTATCAAAGGCGCCTTCAAGCCATTCCCGTTCCGCTCCCCGCTGCGTGGCCATCATCTTGTGCACCAGGCGCGTCAAGTTGGCCGGATTTCCGGAGGCCTCCACCTCATCTCCGAAGTCCATCATCGCCTCAAAATAGGGCCGGATCGCCCGGCGGCGCTCGGCCTGGGCGTTGACTCGGTACCGGTTGGAAAGGAAATGGTAGACACTCGCCAGACACACGACGCCTGCAAGAATGAAGGACAGCATTTCAAAGCGGTCGGCGGAAATGGGGTTGCGGCGGTTGTAGAACTCCTCCGCGCCCGCGTGGAGCGGCAGGTGCAGATCCGCCTGGGCACCCGCCTCAGTCAACCCCGTGAGGCGCGCCGCCTTCAGAAAGTCGCCCCGGAAAATCAGCTCCAGCACCGTGTGCACCTGACGGTTCGGCAGGGAGCGCTGGCACACCAGCAGCGTATTCACCGCCAGGGTCTGGAAGGGCGCGTCGGACGCCGCCGGAATACTGCGATCCGGACCGTAAAGGCTGGGGGGGAGGGTCTCGGCAAAGACCCCCGGCAGATAGCGTGACACCGATTCCGCCTCGCGCACCGGCACCAGGCGATACCAGCCGGCCGAAAGCAAGGTTTCCATCGCCGGATCAAAAAGGCCATGCACCGTGAAGGCCGCATCGATCTCGCCGTCGAGAAAGGCTTCCTTCAAATCCGGGTTGTGATCATAAACCAGCGAGGTTTCCTCACCGAAAATGAAAAATCCAAGCATGCGCCCGGCCAGATCTTCCGCACCGCTGCCCTTGGGGCCAACGCCGATGCGTTTTCCCGCCAGATCGCGGAACGCTTCCACTGAAGAATCCGCCGGAACCACCACATGAAGATATTGGCGCCCCAGATTCGCCAGCGCCACAAGATTATCCCGGTCCCAGGCAATCCCGCTTTGCACGAGGGCCAGTTGGGCACCGCCGTCCTTCAAGAGTCCCAGATTCTCCACCGAACCATGGGTTGCCTTCACATCCAACGCATACGAGTGAAAAGCGTCCAAATGCTGCCGGAGCACCCCGCCCAGTTTGTGGTACGCGCCACCCTCCTCCGCCGTCGCCAGCACCAGCGGCGCCTCGCCCCGGGCATGGAAGCGATCCGCAATATCCGCCCGTATCCGGCTCGCCTGGTAAGGCGCAAAAATAAAGAAAACCCCACCGCACGCCACGCTCAAGAGCATCGCCGCGGTGAAGACATTCAAAAGGATTCTGCGATCGGGAAGCCAGGCCATACGAACCGTTATTCAAACCTCATGATGAAAATGGGGATCTCGCGCATTCCCCGTGAGCATTGTTCTAACAGGCCCCGCACATGCGATGCAAACAAATACTTGACAGTTGATAGTTGACCGTTGGCAGCGAATCCCCAAAGCCCCTCCGCCATAAAACCTATAAGACCCATAGCCCTGCCACTGTCCACTGTCCACTGTCCACTGTCCACTGTCCACTGTCCACTGTCCACTATCAACTATCAACTATCAACTGCTCTCCGTATTTCCGATACAGCCCGCGAAACTGGTGGTAGGTCAGCCCCAGCAAGGATGCCGCCTTCCGCTGGTTGAATCGCGCCTGGGCCAGTGCCGTCGAGAGTAGCCGCCGCTCATAGTCCTCCACCAGCTCGCCGAAAGGTCGGTCCAACACGATCATAGAGGAAGACGGGGGAGAGGCAATCGCGCTCCGTTCGGCGGAAGCCGTGGACGGTATCGGCGCAAAGGGCGAATCAAAGGGATCAAACACCACCCGCTCGATCACATCGCCCGTGGCCTGATACACAGCCCGCTCCACGACGTTTTTCAGTTCGCGCACATTGCCGCGCCACGGGTAGGCCTCCAGCGCCGCCTCCACCCCATCGCTGAACGATGGCATCTGGCTGCGGCCCAGTTCAAAGGCCATGCGCAGTGCAAAGTGATTGGCCAGCAGCAGGATGTCCTCCGAGCGCGCCCGGAGCGGCGGAAGATAGAGCACCTCAAAGGACAGCCGGTCCAGCAGATCGCGCATGAACCGCCCCGAATCCGCCAGGGAAGCGAGATCCGCATTCGTCGCGCCCACGATGCGCACATCCACCGAGATCTGCTCCGTGCCGCCCACCCGCTCGAAGCGGCCATACTCCACCACCCGCAGGATCTTTTCCTGCACCGGCTGGGGGATATTGCCCAACTCGTCGAGAAAGAGCGTGCCGCCATTGGCCATCTCAAAGCGCCCGCGCCGTTGACGCTGCGCGCCCGTAAAAGCGCCCGCCTCGTGCCCGAACAACTCCGACTCGATTAGCGTCGACGCCAGCGCCGCGCAGTTCAACTCCACCAGCGGCTCCTGCCAGCGCTTGGAAAGATAGTGCACCCGCCGCGCCGCCAGTTCCTTGCCCGTGCCACGCTCCCCGATGATCAGCACCGGACGCTCCACCTTCGCCACCCGGCTCAGGCGATCCTGAAAATCCAGAAACACCTCCGACTCGCCCAAAGCCTCGGGGAGCGCATCCGGAAATCCTTCGTTCGGCTGGTACATGCGTCAAGGCCTCATGGTGGGTGGGGGGTGCCAAGCTGAAACAAAATGGTGCAAACCGGAGGAAGATTGGAAAATATTTTCGCTGTCGCTTGCAGTGCGCCCGATCGCAAGGTGGCCGCACCCAACGAGTCAGGCGCTAACCGCCTTCATAGACTTCGCGGCGGTGGCCGATTCGAATCAACACCACCACAGGCCGGTTGTCGTACACCTCATAAACGATACGATACTCACCGACACGGACCCGCCATGTATTTGCGAAACCGCCCAACTTCACGCAGCCCGGCGGTCTGGGGTCAGTAGCCAATTCGTCTATTCGAACTTCGATTCTGGTGCGAATAGAGTCCCGAGCTTTACAAATGCCCGACGAGCACCGGGAGAAAGGCTCACCTCATACGGCACGGCTATGGGTTACTCCGGCGCACTTCCTCTTTGACCAGCTCCCACGGCACGACGCCTTCACGTTCGATTTCTTCGAGCGCCTTTTCGACTTCAAGTTTGTCGATCCGATCTTCCAGCTCCTCGAAGTATAGTTCGAGTAGATGCAGATCTTTAAGCGTTATCAGGGCGGCAAGGGCAGACCCCTCATGCTTCAGAATAACAGGGTGGCCATCTTGAAGTTGCGCAATAGCCTCGGACATGGGTTCGTCGACGGATGCAAGGGGATGTTCGGCCATAGCACTGCTCCTGAAGTAAGTTGCTTCATACCCGGATTGTACCGGAGCCCACAAAGCCCCGGCAAATGCCGGAAAACTTTCATGCGGTTTTCTCACCCATGACTTTTCCAAATTCGCCAGGCGGATTCTGCGTCGCGGGAAACCTGCTTCTTCACCTCAGCTTCGCGCCCTTCTTCTCTTCGTGATGAAATGATGACTCGGTCGCCGCCAGCGCCGTCACTCCCATTCCTCCGTGTGAAACACCCGGAACTTCCCGTCCTTCGTCAGGCTGTACAGATCCCGCCCGTCCGCGGAAAAGAAGGCCGGCCCGAGCACGCCGTCCAGTGTAGCCAGAATGCGCCCGTCGCTGACCCGGTGGATCATGGCCTGATGGAGAAAGTGAACCGCCGTAACGAAACGCTCGCCGTTGGGATGGAGGTTGATGGACATCGCCTGGGACTTGGGCGTCTCGTACACCACCTGCAAGGTCTTGAGATCGAAGTACAGGGGATTCAACGACCCGCCGTGGAGCAGGGCATGGCTGCCGTCCTGATCAAATTCGATTTGATCGCCCCAGCCCAGGCCATTGATTCGTGCCGCCGCTCGGCTGAGATCGCTGGTGCGGTAGATCTCGTAGGAATGGTCCCCCGAACCATTCAGACCCCACACCCCCACGAAGAGCAGCCCGCCGTCGCGACTGTAAGCGAGCTTGTTCACCCGGTGTCCTTCCAGGTCCACCCGTTGCTTCAGTTCGCCCGTGCGCAGATCGTAAAAGGGCGTGATCGCCTGGGCCCGATCCACCGTGCTCCGCTCGCCATAACCCAGGGCGATGGTGCTGTTGTCCGGCGTGATCGCGGCGGTGTAGCAGGCTTCGTCGAACTCCGGCGCGAAAGAGCGCACCTCCGCGCCCGTGGTCACGTCCCACACCTTGGCCCAGCCGTCCCAGGCCGTGGTCGTCATCAGGCTGCCGTCCTGGCTGAAGCCCATTTCCAGGATTTTGGCGTCGTGGGGCGTCCACTGCCGCACCAGTGTCATTTCCGGCACGCGCCACAGGCTTACCCGGTTCTCCGTGTCCAGAATGGCCAGGAGCGTTCGCGACGGATGGACCGCGAAGCTGTGATAAGGCCACGAATAGGGACTGTAGACGTCGTGCTTCATCGGTTGCCCATCGGCGCCCTTGAATTCCACCGTCTCCATCACCCGGGAAGGGCCCACCTGCCAGAAGCGCAGATGGCTGTTCGCCGCCAGCGTCACCGCCACCGGCTCCGCGTCCGCTATGTCGAGGCCCCAATGGCTCAGGGTGTCCGACTGGTGGCGGTTCAGCAACTCGCCCGTTTCCGCGTTCCAGAGGCTCCACCGCTGCCGGTTCTCCCGTGCGCCGACATAGGGCGTGTCTGCCCCACCATAGACCAGCTCCAAGGTCCTGGCCGACTCCTTCAAATCCGGCAACGCCTCGTCCCGCGTGAGGTCCCACTGACCCACGGTACCGTCGGGACGGAGATAGACCACCCAGCCCCGCTGCTCATCGAGATCGAAAATGCCGCCCTGACAGGGAAACTTGCGGGTCACGTCGCCCGAAGTAATATCCAGGATGCACACGTCGTCGTCCGAAAAGACCACCTTGGACGACCCTTCAATAAAGCCGCCCACCACACCGAAAGGATAGGTGGAGGGGATGTGATAGCCCTTGTACTGCTCGGGCACCCCCTCGTAGCCCGGATGGGGGCGCGGGGGCAGGGAGACGCGGCGGATTTCCGCGCCGCTCTGAAAATCCCACACGATCAGTTCCCGCGCTCCCGTGGTTTCGTCGTAGGAGCCGCCTGCGGCATACTTGCCGTCCCCGCTTACGTCAAAGGTCCACAGCCAGCCCGAGGCAATGCTGAACTCGCGCACGATGTGCTCCTGCTGCCAATCGAAGTAGGCCACCGTGGTGTAGCTCGTGCCCGCTGTGAAATGGCCCGCCTCGGGACCAAAGTTGACCGTGCGGGGAAAGCCCAGAAAGAAGTCCTCGGGACTGTAGTAGATATACTGGCCCGATGTCCGGTCGTAAATATTCACCACCCCGCCCGAGTTCCACTTGGAAATCACCAACTGGTCATCGTCACTGAAGCCACACCACAGCGGATTCGCCGTGCCCACCTTCAAGACATCATGGGGCGCTTCCGAGATGAAGGGACGGCAGGCCCGCATCAGATGGCCCCATTCCCAGCCGCGCTTGTCCTCGGGACAGCGCGCGAGATATTCCAGTGCCCGCTCCACGTTTAACTCGTTCACATATTTCTGCGCCGCGACCATGGTCGAGGCGTAGACCTCCTCCTGAAGCTGCGCATTCGACTGCTCCGCCGCCAGGCGCTGTGCACGCTCGCCTTCCCGCGATTGATAGAGTCGCACGTTGTAGTAGGCCAGACCCGCCACCAGCACCAGACCCGCCGACGCCGCTGTCCGCACTGTCGCCCGGTTCCGCTGGTAAAAGCGAAGCAATTGCTGGCGCAGCGTATAGTCATAGGCCCGCACCACCGCACCCGACTGAAAACGGCGCACATCGTCCGCCAGCTCCTTTGCACTGGGGTAGCGCCGCGCGGGATCTTTCTGCAGCGCGCGATTGCAGATGGCCACAAGCTCCGGCGGCGCATCCGGCGCCAGGGCCTCCACCGGTCGGGGCGTTTGCTCTATCACATGCAGCAGGATATCCAACTTCGACTCGCCCACGTGGGGCGTCGTGCCCGTCAGCAATTCGTAAAGCACCGCCCCCAGGGAATACACGTCCGATCGTTCGTCCACCTGCTCCAGGTGGCCCTGGGCCTGCTCCGGCGGCATGTAGGCTGGCGTCCCCACGATCTGGCCATAGCTCGTTTTCGATAGTTCCCCATCGCCCCCCACGTTCAAGGCCCTCAGCGCCTCCGCAAAGCCTTCCTCGTGCACATCGGCGTGGTTCCGCGCCTTCGCCAGGCCCCAGTCCAGCACCACGGTTTCGCCGAACTCGCCCACCATCACATTGGAAGGTTTGATGTCCCGATGGAGCACGCCCCGGCTGTGGGCATAGGCGACCGCCTGGCAGAGGTCCGCCACGTGGGTTAGCAGCGCCAGACGCCCGGCAAGATTCTCCGCCTGCTGGATGGCCCGCGCCAGCGTGCGACCCCGCACCAGCTTCATGGTGTAGTAGAGCCGCCCGTCCTTCCGGTGGCCCAGCTCATACACCGGCACGATGGACGGGTGCTCCAGTTGCCCCGTGATCCGCGCCTCCTGAAGAAAGCGCGCGATCAGCGGAACCGACATGCGCACCGGACTCGGCGCTTCAACCGAGAGCGTATCGCCGCTGTGGGAGATATTCGGCAGCAACTCTTTCATGGCAATATCGCGGCCCAGGTGGGCGTCGTGTATCAGCAGCACCCGCCCCATGCCCCCACGGGCATACTCGCTTTCACCCTTGTAGCGGCCGGGTGTTTCGTGGGTCACCTCAAAGGGCCCCGCGTCCACCAGACCCACCCCCGGACCCGCCACCGTGCTCTGGTCATCGCCCCGGGGCGCGTGGATCACGACGCGCTCATAATACCGGCCGCAGAACAGCTCGTCTTCCATGGCCGCACGCAACGCCGGGGCCGCGTCACCCTCGAACTCCGCCGATGCCGCCTCCACGAGACGTCCCAGCAAATCCCGGCCTTCCGCCGAAATGGCGCCCATCGACAGGAGTCGCTCGGGAATCCCTTCCGCCGGATCGACCGCCCAGCTCGCCGTGGCCTCCAGCGCCTGGGGGGCCGCCGCCATGCGCAGTTGCACGGCAAAAGCGGCAAACAACAGATTCTGTTCATGGGTCATGGGGTCGATTCTCTCCGCCCTGATGCTGAAGCCTTGGATCTCCATAGTAGCGCACCCCGCGACGCCGCCGCCAAATGATTCGCAGCCCGACGATCTCCGCTGCATGCTTGGCCTCGCCGCCCGCCTTGTGCAATAGTGTTGCTGTGCCACCTATCGATCCGGAGATCAAACGATGAAACATTGTATTTTCGTCCTGGCGATTCTGTTGAATGCCCTCCCCGCCCAGACCGACGAAATCTACGCCCCTGTCGTCCTCGGACCGCGCACCAGCGGCGCCATCCTCCTGCCCGACGGAACCCTAAAGCAATTCGAGGCGGATGGACTGGGGGAGGGGCTCTACCGTAATTACTCCGTCACCTCCAACGACGGCGGTAAGACTTGGAGCGAGCGCAAGTTTGAGTTTGAAGGCAAGCGCGAGAATCTGCCCCTCCTAGCGCAAGACGGCGAATACCATCTCTTTCCCATGGAAGTGCGCCACGAAGGGGAGGGGCGACGCGAGATCGCCGTTAACTATTTCATCGACGTGTGGCATGTCAAAACCCGCAAGGGCGGCACGGAGTGGGAGCCAGCGAAGCGCATTTTCGAGGGCTATGTCGGCTCCCTTAACGGCGTGATCCAACTGCGCAACGGACGCATCATCCTGCCCTTTGCCGAATGGATCGGCGGGCGGGACCAGGGCCCGCCTTTCGGCGCGAACATTACCACCTGCGTCTATTCCGATGATCAGGGCGACACCTGGCTCAAGTCCCCCGCGCAACTCACCGCACCGGCTTACACCGACTACAACGGCAGCGCCTATGGCGCCTGCGAGCCCGTGCTTATCGAACTTAAAGACGGCCGCGTCTACATGCTCGCCCGCACAGAAGCCGGGCGCCTCTATGAGTCGTTCTCGTCCGACGGCGTGAACTGGCCGCCCCTCCAGCCCTCACGCTTCATTGGCACCGACGCGCCCGCCGCCTTTCTGCGCCTGCCGGATGACCGCATCCTCCTCTTCTGGAACGGTTGCGAGAAACCCCCGCGGGTGGGCAAAGACGGCGTCTACGGCGGCCGCGATATTGTCCATGCCGCCATCTCCGACGACGAATGCCAGACCTGGCGCGGCTTCCGCGAGGTCTACCGCGATCCCACGCGCAACGAGACACCCCCGCGCACCGGCGATCGCGGCACGGCCTATCCCATGCCCTACCTCGCGCCTGACGGCAAGGTCATCGTCATGACCGGACAGGGCCGCGCCGGGGCGACCTTCACCTTCGATCCCGACTGGCTTCTGGAAACGAAATCGAAAAGCGACTTCACCAACGGCCTGGAGGACTGGTCGGTCTTCAAACCCTTCGGCCCTGCAGAGGGCTGGTGGCGCGATCGCGTGGCGGGCGCCACCCTCGTCGATCACCCCGATACGCCCGGCGCAAAAGCCCTCTGGATCCGGCGTCCCGACGACAAAGACGGCGACGGGGCCGTGTGGAACTTCCCCCTGGGGCTGAACGGCGAAGTGACCCTGCGCCTGATGGTGAAAGAAGGCTTCGGCGGCGCGAATATCACCCTGATGGATCGATTCTTCGATCCCACGGACCCGACTGGCGAAATTGAGGCACCCTTCAATCTGCCCATCCAGCCCGACGGCCACATCTCCATCGCACATGCCCTCACGCCCAACACCTGGAACACCCTGCGCTTCCAATGGAGCCTGCCCGCCCGCACCTGCGTCGTCTCCGTCGATGGCGTCGAAAAAGTATGGCTGCCCCAGGCCTACCGCGAGCCCATGGGCGTGAACTATATTCGCATCCGCTCCACGGCGAGTAGTGTCGATGACAAGGGCCTGTTTGTGGAGTCGGTGGAAGCAAAAGTGGGGGAATGAAGGCACAACCCGAGCATATAAATACACCGTGGAAAAAGTCGGTCTGCTTTTTGGGGTGGCCACGATAGCAGGGGGCCAATCCCCAGAAAGAACCCAGAATTCGCGTTCATTCGCGGTTCAGTTCTCTTTCGCTTCCCGCTTCATGATTTGCGAAAATCTGCGCAAATTTGCGGTTCCGCTCATTTATTTCGGACACGCCAGTTTAATCTCCGATTTCCGCAACCACCTCACTCCTCCAGTTCCACATCCCCATAGTGTTCCTTGATGCAGTCCGGGCAGATCCCGTGGGTGAACTCCGCCTCGGAGTGGGCGCGTATGTACTCCTCGATTTTTGTCCAGTATCCGTGGTCATCCCGCACCTTCTTGCAGTGAGCGCCGATGGGCAGCATCCCCTGAAGCGTTTTCAAGTTGCTCATCGCCGCCTCCAATTCCGCCCGCAAGAGCTGCTCCTGCTCCAGCGCCAGAAAGTGGCTGCGACGATAGCCTTGCATGCGTCGTACTGTGAAAAGCCCCAAGGCGTTGCCAAGGACAAAGGTGATGACAAGCACATTGGTTTCCAGGGGGGAAACCGGTGTTTTGACGGCGAAGATCATGATCAGGTTGCCGAGGCTGAACGCGATGGGGGCGATGGCGTGCAAGGGCGCGGGAAGGGGAAAGAGAAAGTAGAGCGTCATGAGAATCAGCACGTCGAGCATCGCGTGCTGAATGTAGTCCGGGGGCCGGGTGCTGTTGATGAAAATCACCACACCCGAGAAGTAAAGGCATCAGTTTGCGATCAACCGGCCCTCCGAAGGACGGCGCGTTACCCGTGGCAACAACAGGAGAATATTAGCGGTAACGGCAAGCACGCTCAGGCGCACCCCGGCGAGTAGTTCAAATTTCGGTCCAGTCCCGTAGAGCAGGTAATCCGAATAGGAAAAGAGCAGGATGGGCATGGACAGCAACACCATCCCCGTGTAGTAGACGCTCCGATCCTGCGCCAAGTAGTAGGCGCGGCAGCGTGCATCAAAATCCGGGCCGGGTCCGGAATGCTCGTTCTCTACAGCCGTGGTCATCGCAGATCATGCTCCCAACGCGGTTGAGCCAACGCCAGTCTACTGCAATGCTTCACTGGAAATACTGAGACCTATTCCGCCTTCAGCCGGTAGAAGTAGACCTTGGACTTCATCTCCCCGGCGCGGTTGGTGCCTTTCTGGTCGGTGAAGCTACCGATGATCCAGCCTTCAGGTGACATCGTATTGCAACCGCCCAGGGCGTACTCATGGAACGTCTCTGCGGTCCGCGCGAAAGGCGTCCAGGTGCCACCGTTGTCCTGCGAAATCAGCGCCACCAGATGCTGGTCCTTCGAGCTTACGCAGTACAGGGGCGAGGTTGGAGAATCATCGGCGGTGGCAAAGAGCCCGCTCAGCGAAAGCACGGTGTCCAGTGTCGTACGGAGTTCTTCCGCACCGCTCTGGGCATCCCGCCGCACGTAAATCTCCTTCGCCGGAGGGCCCTGGTTCATATAGAGGAAGTGGGCCTTGCCACCTTTGATCAGGAAGCTTGCCAGCCAGGTGTGCACCTCGAACTCGTCGTCCCCCGTGATCCGCGTCGCCGGACCGGCGTCATCGGCCACCACTGGCACCGCAAGCGGCGTCCCGTCGAGGTTCTGCCACATTGTCGAGCCGCGGGGCCGCATCATGTGGTGGATGTCCCGGTACAGGTAGGCGTCCTTGAGCACCGTGGTCCACGCATAGTGCAGGGCACCCGCCGAATCGAGACGAAGGGAAGGATACTGCAGGTAGGCCTTCGGACCGGCCTGCAGCAGCGTGGTCCGCTCCAGCACGGCGCCATCCAGTCCGAGCGTGTAAAACTCGTTGTTGTGCGACGCGAAATACAGGCAGGGCACCGACGGATCCAGCAGCAGCGCCACCTTGCCCGCCGCCCCGCCGGGAATGGTGCTGATGGCGGGATCCTGAAATTCTTTCGCCGCGTCGAAACGGTAGAGATAGGCATTGCCGTCGTTGAAATCCGTGCACGCGAGATAGATGTTGCCCTCGGCGTCCGTGTCGATCGGCGGGGCATTTGTCGCCCGAACCGCCTCATACACCAGCCCAAAGGATTTGCCCTCGTCTACACTCCGCATCAGGCGCCATTGCTGCGCCATGAACGGCTCGTCCCGCGTTTGGATATAGCTCAGAAAATAGCCATGTTGATTCGCCACCACCTTCTGGTTGTGACTCTGGAAGGTCGCATAGCCCGTGACCGCCGGATCGACGAGCGTGAGCTCGAAGGCGGGCTCTGCATGCGTGATGCCAGCGAGACAAAGCAGCGCAAAGCTGGAAAATGCGCGCGGGACAAGGGTCCGAGTCATGGCCAATCTCCTCCGGGCGCCATTGTAGCGGAAACGGGGCGATTCGGTTATCTATCCAAAAAAACCAGGGGTACGGTCCACGCCACTGAATGGAGTGCCTTGTGTATGCCCCGAAGCTCGTACTGTGCTGACGCCGGATCCGCAGTCAACAAAAAATCGAGGAACCGCCACACACCCGGCGGTTCCCCGATTGGCATTTGACTCAGACTACTTCTCGTTTACCGTCATACCCGGCCAGTCATCTGTGCGGAAGGAGCTGGCGGGCAGGCCCGCGCCGTTGTACAGCGACACAGCCGGATTGGCCTGCCAGGCGTAGCGCACGGACTTCGGTGCCGGCACGGCATCGGACCACACCACGACCTTGCCGCCCTTGATCTCGGCATTCGCCCAGACGAACTGCTTGTCTTCACCCGCGATCTGGAATCCCACCGGCTCGCCGTGGAATTGGATGTCTTTGGCATAGTCAAAGCTGATCGTGACCTTGCCGTCCTTGCCGATCTCGTGGGACTTATAAAGCGGGCCGGAGGGAACGGTGCTGCGCTTCTTGTAGTCGTTTTTCAAGGCCCACAGCGCAAGGCGGCGGCCCACTTCCTGCTTGTTCTTCGGGTGGATATCCTTTGCTTCGCCGATGTCAATCGCCGAGGCCATCCCCGTGTTTGGCAGGCTCAGCGTCATGAACTGGGCTTCCCGCAGCTCCGCCCACGTGTCGTCGGCCACCGGTTCGGCCTTGCGTTCCATGAAGTTCGCCAGTTGCACGAAATAGAAGGGGAAATCGCCCTGGGCCCAGTCCGTGCGCCAGTTCTTGATCATCGCGGGGAAAATCGTGCGGTACTGGAATGCGCGTCCCGCATTGGATTCACCCTGATACCAGATAGCGCCCTTGATGCCATAGGGGATGAGGGGATTGATCATGGCGTTGTACAGGCTCGAAATGCGGTGGGGGCTGTCCGGACCCTGGGGCGGGCGGGGCTTGTCCTGATCCGTGGCCTCGCCCTTGTCCTTCTTCGCCTGCCATTCGGCTGTGGCCACTTCAAAAGCCTTCAAGGCCTCCGGGTAACCCGCCACTATCTGATTCCACCGCTCGGTGATGGGGGCAAAAGCAGGCTCCGCCGCCGCGGCTTCCGCGCTGGTCCACGATTCCGAAGGCGTGCCGCCCCACGACGTGTGAATGAGGCCCACGGGCACATTCAGCGCCTGGTGCAGATCCCGGCCAAAGAAATACCCCACGGCGGAGAACTTCGTCGCCACTTCCGGCGTGCAGGGAACCCACTGGTGGTCTGTCGCGGCATCTTCCTGCGGGGTCTCGGCCGTCTTCCGGGTCACATAGAAAAGGCGCAGGTTCGGATAATTCGCTGCGGGGATTTCCACTTCGGGATTTCCCGCCAGGTCCAGGGACCACTGCATGTTCGACTGGCCGGAACACACCCACACTTCGCCGATGAGGATATCGTCAAAATACAGCGACTCCGCGCCATGGGACACGCGCAGGTCGTAGACCTTGCCGTCGGCCCGTTTTGCCTTTAGCGCGGCCTGCCACTTGCCGTCCGCGCCCACGGTCACCTGCTGCTGTTCGGTAACGGCCACTTCGTTCACTTCCGTGCCGAAGGTGATCGTCAGCACCGCGCCCGGATCACCTTTGCCCCAGACCGGATTGGCCTGCTTCTGCTGCAGCACCATGTGGCTGCTGAAAATACTCGGCATCCACAGTTCCGCCTGGGCGCCCGCGCACAGCACAAAGGCCAGCGCCGCCATGATGAAGGTTCTTCGATAAATTCGCATGTTGTCCTCTTTCCTTGCTGGTGAACCCAATTCAACCCAAAGAGGGACAGCGTACCAGAATCCGCCGGAAAGTAAAAAAATTACATGAACTCGTCCGGCCTGGAGCAGCCCTTGGCTCCAACCAAAGCGCTGAACCACGGAATAGGACGAAAAGAGCAACGTTCGCGACGTTGCAGGGGGGAATCATGGTTGCAGAACGCTTCCTTTCCTTCATCTTCTTCGTGCTCTTCGTGGCCTTCGTGGTGAAGCATTGGATTGCGGACAGAGGCCGCTCCAGCAATCTCCGTGATTCAGATTATCCGTTCCAGTCAAGCCCTGTCGCTTTCACTCGTGCGCCGTCGCACCCGCCTTGATCGGCGCAGTGATCCAGTCGTAGGTCGGCAATACCCGTCCATCCAACATTTCCAAGCCTTCACCGTTCATCGGCATGTCGCCGACCGACCCCGACGCCATCGCCGAAAGCCGCCGCACGCCGAAAGCCGACAGGGGACGCACCTCACCGGTATCCGACACGCCATTTGAGTTGCTGTCCTGCCACGCGGCCAAGCCGTCCAGTTCCACGCCTTCCAGCCAGCCATTGCGATCATCATCCAGCGCGCGAAGCACCGTGTAGCCGTTCTCCCAGAAGAGCCACCACGTCACCGAGCCGATCAACTGCCGCCCGCTGCGGATCTGACCCATCCCCTCCGGATCCCACACCAGCAGGGCCGTGTCCCCCTTCACCCAGGGCCATTTCGCGCCCGCCGACTGGCCATCCAGATCGAAGCCCACCGACAACCCAGTCGCGAGGAGGCTCTCCAGCGGTCGGGCACCGTCCAGCGGAAAAATAATGGGCGTGACCATGAACATGCGTGGGCCGTCGCCTTTGTTTTCCATGGCCTCTGCGGCGGTGAGGAGCTTCTTCTCCAGACCCGTGCGTTTCTTGCGCGGCTCAAGGATCGCCTGAATGTAGCGACCGGCTTCGAGTTCCACGGGCGGCGTCGGGAAGGGTTCTTCCACCTTGGGCGCATCGCCCATGGCCTCGGCGTAGGCCGCCAACGCCTTGTCTTCCCATGCGACGCGCAGCGCGGCGATGGCCTCCACCGGCGCACCATTGGTCTCGGTCGGCCAGGCGAGCGTGGCCGCCGCGTGGGACATCTCGTCATAGCAATAGCCCAGGCCGAGCCAGATATAGCGTTCGCCAGGCGCGAGTTTTACTGCTTTCTCGTAGAGCGCAATCGCCTCCATCAGTATGTCGATTCGATCCGCGATGGTCTTGCAGTCGAGGTTGTGGCGCGTCGCGGGATAACTGTTACCCTGCTCATAGTAGGTGTACTGCGGATTCTCGCCCTTGCCCAAAACGGGCAGCTCCACATCCCCCAGGGCATAGACCAGGCTGTGGACGCGGGCCAGTTGCGCGAGGAGGTGTGGATCCTCCGGCGTGGCGGCAAGCTGCTGCTCCAGATTCTCCACCAGCCGCGTGACGGGCACATGGCCATCGGGCGGTGCCCACAGGCCCTGGGTCGACGCGGCGAAAAGGACAAGGGAAAGGGCGGTGATAGACAGGCGTGGCATAGTCAGATTCTCCGTGCGGCACCTTCCCGGCCCGCATCGTCATGATACACGGGAAACTGGTGAAGTGCTTGCACTTTTCTTCCGGGTAGTCAGTCATGATACTTCGCACCACCGATAGAGGATGAAACTTGATGCAGGTTCCACCCCCCCTACCCCCCCGCAAGCGGGGGGGACCAAGAG
>JBIJDL010000503.1:0-4774 GCA_044344195.1 Candidatus Hydrogenedentales bacterium | reverse complement strand
GACGGCCGATATGTCCCTCGGCGGCGTGGCTGACGTGCCCATGTGCGAGTTCTGGTCGCGGGGGCATGGCTTCGATTCCAATTTCACATGCTACGAGTCCACGTCCATCGCCCACACGCTGGGCCGACCCATCGTGGCGGCGGAAGCCTTCACGGCGGCGGACAGCGAAGCCTGGCAGCTCTACCCGGCCCTCATGAAGAACCAGGGGGACTGGGCTCTGGCCACCGGCATCAACCGCATCGTCTTTCATCGCTTCGCGCACCAGCCCTGGCTTGATCGCCAGCCGGGCATGACCATGGGGCCCTATGGCGTTCACTGGGACCGCACCCAGACCTGGTGGCCCATGGTATCCGCCTATCACCAATACCTGGCGCGTTGCCAATACCTGCTGCGTAAGGGCGCTAACGTGGCCGATATCTGCTACCTCGTGCCCGAAGGTGCGCCCCACGTCTTCCGTCCGCCGCCTTCCTCGCTGGCCGGTGAACTCGGTGACCGGCGCGGTTACAACTTCGACGGGAGCGCCCCGGAAACCCTTATGAAACTGGCCGAAGTCGACGACGGGAACGTAGTCTTCCCCGGCGGCGCGTCCTATCGCCTGCTGGTGCTGCCCGCCTTTGACACCATGACGCCTGATCTACTGCGCAAGATCGAAGCGCTTCTGGAAGCAGGCGCTACGATTGTCGGGGCTCCGCCGAAGCAATCCCCCAGCCTCTCGGGCTATCCCGCCTGCGATCAGGAAGTCCTGTCCATCGCCACGAAACTGTGGGGCGGCCTGGAGGCCCCGGCAGCAGTAACCGAGCGCAGCGTCGGCAGGGGACGCCTGATCTGGGGCGGCGATCTCGCCGTCGATGAGCCGGGCTCGGCCTACCCCTATGACAGCGCTCAGCCCCACTGGAAGGTGTACCCCGATTATGAGCCCACCGCAGCCGTGCTGCAACGGACGGGCGTGCCCGAGGATTTCTCCAGCGACGGCCCCATCCGCTACACCCACCGACGGATGAAAGACCGGGACCTGTATTTCATCGCAAATCAGTCTGACAAACATGTCGAGACCACCTGCACCTTCCGCGTGTCGGGTCGCGCCGCCGAACTCTGGGATCCCGTCACCGGAACGACGCGCCCGCTCAACGCGCTGGAGAATAGCGATGGCCGGACATCGATCACTATGGGTTTCGAGGCTCACCAGAGTTTCTTCGTTATCTTCAGAGACACACCCTCGCCACAAAGTGCGCCGCAGGAGGACTTTCCAACACTGCGAAGCGTTGCAACGCTGGACGGCCCGTGGGAGGTCGTCTTCGATGAAAAACGCGGCGGCCCCGGCGCTGTGGTTTTCGATACGCTGCTCGACTGGGCAAAGCATTCCGATGAACGCGTGCGCCACTATTCGGGTATTGCCACCTATCGGAAGACCTTTGATTGCCCGACGAACGCCGGACCCGTGTTGCTCGATATCGGCGAAGTGCCGGGCCTGGCGCGGATTCGCCTGAACGGCCAAGACCTTGGCGTGCTGTGGTGCGCGCCCTGGCGGTCGGACATCACGGCGGCGGTAAAGCCCACCGCCAACCAACTGGAAATCGACGTGGCCAACCGCTGGCCCAACCGCCTCATCGGCGACAGCGCCCTGCCGGAAGATCAGCGAATCGCCTGGACCACTTGGAGTCCGTACAAGCCCGAATCACCCCTGCTGCCCTCCGGCCTGTTGGGCCCCATACAGCTAATGACGAGTGAGGACAAGAATTGAGCGCGGGTACCACCATGACCGACCGCCCCGCATTCTCGCGCTACTGCTCTATTGTGTCCAGCGCCCTTCTGGTCGCCGCCTTGGCCCTAATCAGCCGGAGCGCAGAGGCCCAGAGCATTGTCGCCGATCAGCCACCAGCCTTTGTGCCCTTCGGGGCCTACCTGAGCTGGGAGCGCGTCGCCGCCTGCGCCAAAACCAACGGCATCGATCGCTGGGAGGATCTCGACCGGCGACTGGACGCCCTTGCGTCGAACCATGTGAACCTCCTCTGGGTCACCAATATGGACGAGGCCGATCTGCCCCGTCTCATCGCCGAATGCGAAGAGCGCGACATGCGTCTCCTACCCTCCATGGGCGCGGTGGAAGCCAAGGTGGACTGGCGCTGGGCCGACGACGGCACCTACTACAACACGCTGCTGCCCCAACTTGTCGCCACCGCCGGTGGTTCCAATACCCTCGCCGGCTGGGTCCTCAGTGACGAGCCTCTGGCCGAGCACCTGCTCCGCGTCGAAACGTTGCGGAAAAAATTCCGCGAACTGGACCCCGACCGCTTCACTACCGCCGTCACCATGTGGCCCCAGACTCCTCTGGTCCCCGCCGAAACGAAGCTTCCGCTCGTCGTGATGGATTTGTACCCGTACTTTGGACCCAATGACCCCAACGGACCCCACACCGACGCCGCGAGCATGGGTTTCTTCCGCTACAACGTGGCCTCCATGATGAAGGCCATCGGCGACGGCCCCGCGAGCGCGTGGGTCATGGGGATGTGCTTCAGCGACATTTTGGGACCGCGCGAATACAATGCCGAGGGCCACCTCATCGGCCTGCCTGGCTCTTACCTGCACTGGCGCTGCCCCACCCTCGCCGAAATGCGCTGGCAGGTATGGGAAACCTTTCGCGGCGGCGCAAAAGGCTTCGTCTGCTATACCGTGGCGCCGGAAGCGCCCGACCCCGCCACCTCGACGCTCCCTCCGGAAAATGTGACCTGGAAAGAGGTCCTTGCCACCCAGCCCACCGACCTCGGTCCCAACGCTCTGACCAATCCCGACGGCAGCACCACGCCCCAGCTCGAAGAGCTTGGCAGGGTCTACGCCCAGCTTGCGCCTCATGCCGACCTGCTCCTTCGACTGAAGCGGAGCGAAATTGAAGCACTGAGGCTGGAAGGTCCCGGTGCGTTACAGGGGTTCGTCGATCCAGATACCGGCGCGCGCTACGCTATCGTAGTTAATGATGACCTCCACGAGCGACGGGAGTTAAGGCTTCGAGTGAACAGATCTATTGAGAAACTGGAAGATCTGATAGAACACGGCGCCCTACCTCTGACGGGAACGGTGGTGGAGAAACACGCGACCGGAACTCTGGTGCTGGACGCAGGCAGCGGAACGCTGCTCGGAATCCGCTGAGGAGCCGACCCAATCACAGTGGAGATGGCACCCCGAGTCAGCCTTCCGACAGCAGAACACGATTGGGGCAGTCTTCTTCCGCTTCGCAGTCCGCGATGGCCTCCACCAGGGCTTTTCGCGCCATGCGGGACACGACAACCAGCACAACAATGCACGCGCCCAGGCCGCCAAAGAGAATGGCGTCATCGAGTAACGCATGCTTCATACTGCCATCGGCAATCTTCACCATGTTCGTGCTTGCGTGGCCGAAGTAGACTTCAACCATAATGGCCGGCATGTGCGCGAGGCATGCGATCAGAAAGCCGGTAACGCGGACATGGGTGGCACCGAGCAGATAACTCATAATGGCGGGGTTGATAGGGGTCAACCGAACGAGGAACTGGAGCCGGAACTCATCCTGAACGACGGCGCGCTGGATCGCGGCGAGGCCTGGCCGTTTTAATATCTCCGTTTGGATACGCGCTCTGAAGAGCCTCCGGGCCAGCATAAACTGAAATGTGGCGGCAATCAGAATTCCGAATGATACGGCGGCAATTCCCCACACGGGCCCGAAAAGGACCCCCGAGGCAATGCAGAGAATGGAGTCCGGTATTAGAAAGGAAGTGGCAACAACGAAGAGGGTCACAAACGCAACAAGGCCCCATGGCCCCAACCCCATGATCCACGCTTCAATCGCGCTCATGTTTTGTACAAGCTCATGCCCCGTAAATATTATTCCGGCGGCAAAAAAAACGGCGCACAGCACATAGGGAATCGCGGCGCGCGACGTAGCGCGCGCAACAAGCCGGCGCACCCGGTCGGAAGTTTGCGTTGTGGAATCATCCAGCACTGTATGGTCTTTCTGTAAGCGTTTATTCACCCCGGAGAAGTTCCAACTGCCCGTAGTGATTGGAGCGCCCGCGAATAGCCAATTCGCGACGTGCATGCATTATAACCTTGCCCGACAGGCGAACCGTACAAAATAGCTGCTCGATCTCCAGATCCGCCCAAACAGCGCCTCGTTGCGACGGTCCCCCGTAGCAATGCCTATCGCCCCGCTCAGCGGAGTTTGTCCTGATGATAGCCCCAAAACGGATCCCACGCCCCCACCACCTCGGGTCGTCAGTCCCCCGTCACCAGCACCATGGCAAAGCCGTCATAGCCCTTGCTGCCCACCGTCTGCACCGTGCTCGTGGTCACCCGCGCATCGGCGGCGACCACTTCATTGAAGCGCCGCACGCCCTGAATGCTCACGTCCACGCTGTCCGAATCCAGGACGGCACCGTCCCGAATCACATTGTCTACGATGAGGAGCGTGCCCTTCCGGGAGAGCTTCATGGCCCCTTCGAAGTAGCCGGGGATATTCTCCTTATCCGCATCGATGAAGATCAGGTCGAAGGGCGCAGCACCCTCGGCCTCCAGCGCCTTCAACGACTCCAGCGCCGCCCCCACGCGAATCTCCACTTTGTCCGACAAGCCGGCCCGCGCCACATTCTTCCGCGCGACTTCCGCGTGCTTCTCCTGAAGCTCCAGGGAAATCAGCGTCCCGCCTTCCGGCAAAGCCCGGGCCATCCAGATCGTGCTGTAGCCGCCGAGGGTGCCGATTTCCAAGATACGCCGCCCCCCCTTGAGCTGGGCGAGGAGATTCAAC
>JBIJDL010000502.1:0-4793 GCA_044344195.1 Candidatus Hydrogenedentales bacterium | reverse complement strand
CCTGAGAACGATTTGCGCCGGGCAGATTGCGTGCTCCACCGCCCGCCGGACCTTCGGCGATTTTGCCGAGTTGGTGGCGGAGACGGATGGCGCGGGCACGGCCTTTCTGGATGATTCCTGGTTCGAGGGCCGGGTCAAAGCGGGCTACAGCTTCAACATGGCGGTGGTGTCGCCGGATGACTTCACCTGCTTCGCCGATCCAGTCAGCGTCGGGGTTACCGGGCGGCGCTTCTTCCGCGTGGACGGATCGGGCATCGTGCGCTACAACTCCACCGGCCGGCCGGCCGCCGACGCGCCCGGGCTGAACAGCGGGGAGTAGAGCTGAATCCATCTTCTCCACCACGAAGAGAGCGGACATTGCGGATTTGCAGGACTTCGGCGGTGGTTCAGTCACCCTTGGTAGGCATTCTTCCTGATCTATTGCACGCAAAGGCGCGAAGGCGCAAAGATGATTGGGATGCGAGTTCAATTGGGTCCTGCCTTGATCGCAGGGAGGAATCACAACTGCAGAACGCTTCCTGCCCTCTTTCTTCTTCGTGCGCTTCGTATCTTCGTGGTGAAGAATTTGGTTGCGGCCAGAGGCTGCTCTAAGCCCTTCCGTGGTCAATTTTCTTGCTTGACCTTGAACTGTGGGGTTTATCAAGGTTCCGGTCGTGTATGAGAAGACGACGACTTGGATCGCCCATGCGCATCTTCCCCCGTCCTTAGAAGCGTTTACCACGCGCGGTCCGGTATGATCGGTGCGGTGGGAACCGAACCCGAGGGAATTTCATGCGCGAGCGATTGTTTCAGGAAATCTTGATGGCCCGACAGCGGGTCTATGCCGTGGCGTCGCCGACGCCGCTGGAGCGGGTCAATCTTCCGCTGGACGCCGAGGTCTATATCAAGCGGGAGGACCTCTCCCCCATCCACGCCTACAAGTGGCGGGGGGCCTACAACCGCATGGCGCTCCTGACGCCGGAAGAACGGGCGGCGGGCGTGGTGTGCGCTTCGGCGGGCAACCATGCCCAAGGGGTGGCCCTGGCGGCGAGCAAGCTGGGGGTCCACGCGCGGATCTACATGCCCGTGTCCACGCCGCGGATGAAGCAGCATGAGGCGCGGCGACACGGCGGCGATCACATCGAGATTGTGCTGGTCGGCGATTCCTACAGCGAAGCGGCCAGCGCCGCGCTGGACCATGCGGCGTCCCTCGGGCTCACGTTCATCCACGCCTACGACGACTACGCCACGATGGGCGGCCAGGGTACCATCGCCGATGAAGTGGTGATGAGCGGCCACGGCGCCTTCGATGTGGCCTATCTGCAGATCGGCGGAGGCGGCATGGCGGCGGCGGTCGCGTGCTGGCTGCGCGCCTACTACCCGGAGATCCGCATCGTGGGTGTGGAGGGCGTGGACCAGGCAAGTATGGCGGCGGCGGTGCGCGCGGGCAAGCCGGTGGCGCTGGACTATGTGGACGTGTTCTGCGACGGCACGGCGGTAAAGAAGGCGGGCGCGCTGACTTATCCACTTTGCGCGGAGTTGATTGATGAGTTCATCACGGTAACCAACGAAGAGGTGGCAGCGGCGATTGAGGCGCTGTGGAACACCTGCCGGTGCATCTCCGAGCCCGCGGGTGCGATGGGCGTGGCGGGTTTATTGAAGCAGGCGGAGCAGGTGCGCGGGAAGAAAGTGCTCACGATTCTCTGCGGTGCCAACGTGGACTTCGAGCAACTGGCGTGGATCTCACAGCACGCGGGAATTGGTGCCGAGCGCCGGAAATACTACCGGTTTCGAATGCCGGAGACCCCCGGCGGACTGCTCCACTTGCTCGACAGCATCCTGGAGGGTATCAACATCATCGAAGTGCAGTACGGCAAAGTCTCGGACGAGGACGCGTGGCCGGTGATCGGCTTTGAAGCCTCGCCGCCCGCGTTGCAATTGCTCGATGCGCGGCTGACGGAACAGCGCATCCCCCACGAGGATGTAACTTCGCGGGCGGACGTGGAGTTTCGCATCATCCACTACGAGCCCCACCTGTTCATAAACCCCTACCTGATCACCTTTGAATTTCCGGAGCGCCCTGGCGCGCTCCGGGAGTTCCTCCACACGCTGGAGGGCGGGAGCATCTGCTATTTCAATTACACCTACTCCGGTGAACAGGTGGGCCGGGCGCTGATCGGTTTCGAGTTCGCGGCGCGGGACGACCATGATCGTTTTCGCCTGCGGCTGGCGGGTTCGAAGCATGCCTACCGCGAAGTCGAAGAATCGGTGCTGGCGCGAATGTTGTGAGGGGGAGAATCGGACCGATCTGACGGATCGGACCGATCTGATTTTTCCGATCAGTCCGATCACTCCGATCAGTCTGATCCGTCTGATCTGTCCGATTGCGCCGTGGGCATTGCATCGCCGACGCGGCCCGCGCTAGAGTGGCGCTTCTGCCCAGGAAGGAGCCCGCGCAACCATGCCCATTTCGCCCCAATCCCCATCGTCAGCCCGCGCGTTCTGGCTGGGTCTGGCCTTCTGGATCGGGGTATGCCTGCTGGCAGTGCTCGTGCGGGGGGTGCGCTGGGAGGAGGGCTACGAGCGGGCCCAGGTGCTGTTGGGCATCACGCCCTATCCGGAGGGGCATCCGCACGCGCGGTGGGTCTTTAACGGCTTCTCCATTCACTACTACCTCACGGGCACGCTGCTCTGGCTTACGGACAGCGTTGCGCTAATCTGCGGCGGAAGGCAGTTCCTGGCGACCCTCGCGATTCATCTGCCGATCTTCGGCGTGACGTGGCTCCTGACGCGACGGATGGGGCCCGTACACTTGGCGATGGTGCTGAGCTTCGCAGGGGCCGATGTGTTCTTTCAGAGCTACATGCCCATCTCGCCATGGGCCACAAAGGCCACCAGCGGCATCATGGGCATGGGATGGGCCTTCGCCGTGCTCCTCGCACTGGCGGCGGGCCGCTGGCGCACGGCGGGGCTGCTGTTCGGCCTTATGCCCCTCATCCACCTCGGTCAGTGGCCCATGATCCTCCTCACATTCATCGCGACCTGCGCCTGGCTGGGGTGGCGCGGTGAGCGCGCGGCATTGAAGCGATTAATCGCATGTGCCGCTATCGGCCTGGCGATCACGGCGGTATTCGCCATCGCCCAGCGTCCCTTCCTCGTGCCCGATCCCGTCGCGGGTGCCTATCACGCGGAAACGGATGGTCGCGCGATCTGGGCGGAGTACACCACAAATGAGGACATGCATCGCAAACGCACGGAGTGGCCGCGCTTCGGTCTCTTCGGGCACAGCACCATCGGCCTCGCGGCTTTTCTCGTGCTGGCGCTGCCTATGGCCTGGCACGAGTGGAAAGGCCCAACACGGCGAGGACCCGTTATTGTGCTATTCACTTACGCGACCCTTTCCACCGCCGCCATTGCTTTTGCCTGGATCGTGCATAGTCTCACTGGTTCGAACGTGCCCTATATTGTCGTGAGCTGGATGCCCTACCGCCTCGTGATCCACGTCGCCATGCTGCTCATGGCCGCCGTCTGCGCGTGGAGCGTTGGACGAGGCGGCGCGCTGGTCGCATTCGTGTCCCTCGCCTGGCTGGCGGCGATGCCACTCTGGCCCCACGTGATGGACCCCGACCTCGCTGCACGCTATTTCGCCACGCCGGAGACGGCGCTCTTCCTCCTCGCGGGTTCATCTATTCTTGGTTTGTGGCGGCGTATGGCAGATGCGCCACAATTTCGCCGCGTCTGGATGCTCGTGCTCGTCGTCGGGATGCTCGCCCTCGCGTGGTACCACAAGGTCGCGGCGGTGTCCGTGCTTTTTGGGCTCGTACTCGCCCTGGCCGGCGACCAGATCCAGTGGAAAGCGTGGATGCCCCGGGCGGGGGTCATAGCGGCCTGTGGACTGGGTGCGGTCACGCTGCTCCACGTCTTTGCGGCTCAATGGCGCACGCGCGAGCATCTGCCCGTGTCGCCTTTCGAGGTGGAAATGGCCCAGTATCTCGCCGAGCACAGCGCACCCTCGGACATGGTGCTTACGACGCTGGAAGAGCACTGGCAGATGGCGCTGGATCGGCCCGTGGTGGCGACCTTCGAGACACGCCAGTTCATGTCCTACATGAAATCCATCGCCGCCACGACAGACAAGCTCTTTGCGGATCTCTATGGGGTTAAGGACGGCCACTGGTACGACTGGGAACTGTGGCAGCGGCGGACGGAAGAGGAATGGCGCGCGCTCGGTGATGCCTACGGTTTTCGGTACGTGATCAGCAAGGATTTTCATCCGCTACACCTGCCTGAGCGCCTTCGAGGCGAAGGGCTGGTGCTGTACGAGGTGCCGGAGTCGAACGGAACTTCACGGAACGAGTAGCGCTTGCGGTATGATTGTTCAATCCTCTTCTTTCCATTTTCTTTGACAACCTGAGGTAGATCCTTGCCCTATAGCCGTACATCCCTGATCGCCCTTGCGGGGCTATTGTTGCTGGCGATGCTCCTCGCAATGTTGCCCGGCACGGCCGACGTCAACGTATGGAAAATGTGGGTCGATGGCTTGAACCGGCTGGGCTTCGTGCAGGGCTTCACGGAAGGCGATGGCCACATTCTCCAGCCACCGTTGGGCATGCTCTTGCTCGTGCTCGCGCACAACGCCTCCTCCTGGATCGGACTGCCGGACCACGTTTGGCCGGCTGCCGGACTCACAAGCTACGACCTGAGCCTGTGGCTGGCGCTCGTGGCGAGTGCGATGGCCGTGCTCCACGTAACACGGAATGCCTGGCTCGCCGTGGCCTTCGTTGCTGCCTTTCTGTTGAACGGCGTGGTCTACG
>JBIJDL010000501.1:0-4800 GCA_044344195.1 Candidatus Hydrogenedentales bacterium | reverse complement strand
CGGCTCGGGTCATACTCCATATAGCGGAGGGCGGCCTGGGCAATGGCCGCGCAGGAGGTGGGCACGAGCTTGAGTTCCACCGGACGCGTATATTCCAGCAGGCCGCTGACGACCTTTTCCAGGCTGCTGGTGCCGGTGAGGATTTTCTGGACCAGCCGGTGGCGCGGGTCATCCTCGGGCGTGTCCTGGGCGAGGAAGGTGGCGAATCCGCGGATCCCGCCGAGGGGGTTACGGATTTCGTGGGCCACGGTGGCGGCCATTTCGCCTATGGCGGCGAGGCGATCAATCTGGCGGACCTGTTCGCGCAGGGCGCTCAATTCGCTCAAGTCCTGAAAGGTTTTCACGAAGCCGAGGCGGTTGCCATCGCGGTCGGCGATGGTCGAGTCTTTTTCGCTGACCGGTACGCGGCGTCCACTCCGTGCCTGCAGTTCCATGGCTCCGGGCATGGCGGGAGCGGCGAAGGAGCGCCCGAAGACGGAGGGGAAGGGGCGCCCCACGACTTCCTGGGCTTCCAAACCGAGCACACTGCTTGCGGCGCGGTTGAAGCGTGTAATGGTCTCGGACATATCCACCGCGATCACGCCATCGGAAATGCTTTCCAATAAATTGGAGAGATAGTCGGTGGTCAGGGCGAGCTGGAGGTTTTTGGTCGCCAGCTCCTGATCCAGATCGGTAACGCGTTGCTGGAGGTGGCGATAGGCCTCCTCCATGCTTGCGGTGGTCTTGGTGAAGAGGTCCACGGCCTGGGCCAGGGCTTCTACGTCGGATTGTGGTGGTTTCATGCGCGCTTTCGGCCCCGAGGGGACCGGTGGTCAGGCTTTCTTGTCGACAAAACCGGGGGACACCAGTACCCCCGACCGGTAGATATTGACAGAGCGACGGCCCCGGCGCAAGTCGTTGAGGGCATCGTGGTTTCGCGTTTTCTTTCGCTGGGCCGCCCGCTCGGCATTTCCGTAGCGAATTTTTACTTCTTCGAGCAGGGACCGGGCCTCGTCCGAGTGGCGGGTGATGGCCTCGCGAATCTCGGGGGCGACGTCCCGAGTCTCGCGCCACTCGTGGAGCAATCCGTTGTACTCCCTGGTCATGCTGCGGGCCTCGCGCTCCCGGCGTTGCTGGAGCTGGGCGGCCTCGTCGAGGTCTGACGTATCGGGCAGGGCGCAAAAGGCGTCCAGCTCGTCAATGACTGATTGAGACCAGGCTATCTGGCGGGTCAGAAAATCGTGGATGCGGTAGGGCAGGGGATGGGTGGGCATGGCTCACCCGGTGCGCGTCGCGGCCTGGGCCGTCTTCTCGGGCGGTGGCGCCATCTCGATGCCGCGCTGGCGTTGCTCCAGGCGGGCGAGGCCCGCTTTGACGGCCGCCTCGCCGGCCCAGGTGGAATCGGAGGCCGCAATTTTGTCGTAGAGTGCCACGCAGCCTTCATAATCGGCGAGACGAAGCAGGGCATTGGCCCGCTGGTAGCGCGCCCAGTCGGGGTGGCTGCGTATGCCTGCCACGGTTTCGGCGGGCTTCAATCCGGCCTCTTCCGCCATGGCATAGGCAAACTCCGCCGTGCGGTAGTCTTCCTTGTCATAGAGGTAATCTCCCCAGGCGATGGCGGCATCCACAAGATAGGGCGTGTCGGAGGGTTTGCTCGCCACGGCCCCCTTCAGCTCCATGACCAGTCGCCGCGCGGCTGCCGGGCGTCCCGTGGAAAGATAGGTCTGAAGCAAGAGCTGGTCCGCCTCCCGTGTGCGTGCTTCTGGATAGTTGAAGTGGGCTTCCTCCAGTTTTTCCAAGCCGCGCTGTGGCGCCACGGCGAGGAGCGCGAGACCTTCCTTCATGAGCAAGTTGAAAGCGATGGGGGGCTGGAGCAGACTGAAATCGATTTTCTCGATGGCATTCTGTGCCGACTCCAGATCGCCGGCGTCGAGCAGGTTGATGGCCGTGGTGGCGAGTATATCCGGCGCGGTGGCCTGCTGGGCGATTTCCTTGCCCATCGTTTTGACATGATCGCTGAGCCCGAGATCCTGGTAAATCTCCTGCATCGCCTGTAGGGCCGACAGCATATGCTCCGTCCCGCGCGTGGCCGCCTGGAGGGCTTCCAGATCGTCCAGCGCGCCCTCCGCATCACCCTGACTGTAACGCAACTGGGCGGCTTCGATTCCGCCGGCGAGGGCCGCCTGGGAACCGCCATAGTTGGCCTTGAGCCGGGCATAGGCCTTCTCGGCCTCATCGGGCATGTTGGCCGTGCGATAGTATCGCGCCGCAGTGAGGACGAGATTGGGGTCGGCCGCACCGGCGTCATCCGCGGCGATGAGGGACGTGGCGGCCGCGAGGGGATTCCCACTCAGCCCGAGCAGCTCGCCGGTGTTGCGTTGCACCTCGGGATTGGCCGGGAACTCGATGGAGGCCCGCTGCGCGGTTTTGACCGCTTTCTCCCGCTCTCCGAGGGACTCCAGTACCTGGGAATATTCAACATAGGCGCGGGGCGTAACGGGGCCGGGTTCAAAAATATTGAGCAGGTCGTTCAGGGTGTCTCGCGCTTCGTTCAGCTTCCCGGCCTTCCGATAGGACTGGGCGAGGAGGAGATAAACTTCGTCGTTGCCCTCGGTCGTGGTGGTGGTTTCGAGGCGCTTGGCCAGTTGCATGATGGCCTGATCATATTCGCCGGTATCGTAGGCCAGTTTGCCGAGACGTAGAAAGGCCTGGGCCCCCAGACCGGAGTCCGGCTCCGACTCGGCGATGCGGACATACGTGGAGCGGGCATCCGACTCATTGCCCGCGATCAGGTTGGCGTCACCGACGGCGAGAATCGCTTCGCCCGCCCAGGGGGAAGAGGGAAAGCGTCGCAGGAGGTCTTGGGCATAGATCGCGGAGGTCAGTGGATCCTCCTGGGCGAGGGCCAGCTTCGACGCGTCTATCAGCATCTCGTCCAGTCCCGGCGCTTCGGCATATTGGTCGAAGATGTTCTTGTATATATCCAGGGCGGTCTGGGGCGCGTCGCTCTTGAACATCTCGGCACGCCAGCCGAGCGCTTCGGGCGCGCGCGCGTGGGCGGGGGCCTGGGCGACGGTTTCTTCGATGAGCGCGCTCAACTGGTCGAACTCGTCGGAGCCATATCCGCCACGGTTCGCGCGGTATTTCGCTTCGAGGAGTACATACAGGGCGTCGTTTCTCGTCGCGCCGGGCATGGATCGCGCCACGGGGATTTCCAGCTCCGCAATGGCCGATGGATAGTCTCCGCGGGCCACTTCTTCCCGGGCGCGTTCCAGGGCCACTTCCAACTCGGTGCCCGCCTGGGGCCGCACATCTTCCATGATGATCTGGCGGTTCAGGTGGAGGAGCACCCCCGTGCTCAATGCCGCCAGCCCGCCAATCAGCAGGGAGGCCGCAATCCGGGCACCGTTTTCGCGCACAAAAGCCATGATCGCGCCCGGCTCGCTCACGGGCTTTTCCCGCGCCTGAATTTCCGACAGCAGATCGGGCGCCGCCGGACTGCGCGTCGCGGCCTGGGCCGCCGAAATGGCTTCTTCAAGTGCCCGTTGCTTCGCCTGGCCTCGTGCCCGGTCTTGCTGCCGGGATTCCTCAATCAGCCGGTCCAGATCGCTCTGGGAGAGCAATTCAGGCCCGGAGTCCGATGCCGTTGCGGCCGCCGCGAAATTCTCCGAGCCAATCTCGCTCGTCGATGCGGGCGCAGCCGATCCCGTGGACTGGGCTTGCGCATTCGCAATGAGGGCATCGATCATGTCCTGAGAAATTTCGCTCAGTTCATCGTCGTCGCCCGCTGCACCCGCGATGGGGCTGTCCGTCGCGGCCAAGCCGCCGGAGAGTGCGCCTCCGCTGTCCAGATCGGCCATCAGGGAGTCAATGCTCGACTGGCTCAGCGAGACATCATCGTCGTAGGCGCCGCCTGGAGAAAGGATTGGGGAGTCCAGGGCGCTGCTGTCCAGGACTTGCTCTTCGCCGCGCCCCGAAAGGAGGGCGTCAATATTGGTCTGGTCCAGGGGGCCGTCATCGGCGTTCGACAGGGGAGCGCCTGTTACCTTGTCGAACAAGCTGTCCAAATCGTCATCGGACAGTGAAGACACCGTGCGGTCGTCGGGGCTGGATGTCGCGGCACCCGCCAGTAACGCGTCGAGATCATCCTGCGAGAGGGACAGTGGGCGCTCGGCTGCTCCACTTCCTGCGGACGGTGTCGGTTGGGTGCCCGAAGCAGCGTCAATCAGTGCATCGAGGTCGTCTTGCGTGAGGGCCACGGGTCGATCGGCAGCCGTGCTCCCGGGCGGCGGCGATGCGTTCTTTCCCGATGCCGCGTCGAGCAGCGCATCCAGATCGTCCTGAGGTATGGCATGCCGCGCTTCAGGGGCTGCAGGCTGGCTAGCCAGCAGCGCATCCAGATCGGCCTGGGTGAGCGGCTCGGAATGGTCCGGTGCTGTCGCCGGCCCTGTGGCGGCCTGGTTTTCGAGACTGCCCAGCAGGGCGTCGAGATCATCCTGTGATAAGGGGCCGCCACCCGCTCTTGAGGCGGAAACCAGGGGAGCCGTATCCGACGCCAGACCGTCCAGAAGCGCATCCAGATCGTCTTGTGACAGGGGGCCATCTACTTGGCGCGTCGCCTCGGGTGCGAGCTCAGGGGCGTTTTCCAGCCCGCGTACCAGTGCATCAAGGTCGTCCTGCGACAAAGGCGCGTCATCGGTGAAGGTCGTCGTCGGGGTCGGCACCGTCGTCTGACCCGCGAGCAGTGCATCAAGCTCAGCCTGAGACATGGGGGCGTCGTCTTCGACGGGTGCGCTGTTCTCGACAGCGGGCGTTTGACCG
>JBIJDL010000500.1:0-4809 GCA_044344195.1 Candidatus Hydrogenedentales bacterium | reverse complement strand
CAACCTTCGCCTTAAATTCTTTGCTGTGTTGCTTGCGGGACTTTCCCATAATGTTGGACTCCTTTGCGGTCATTCTTGACCGCCAAGTGTAGCTTAACCAACTGTCCAAAAAATGGGGGTAACTTCACCGATTCCATTTGGGAATTCATCTTAGATCGTCGGTTCTGCGAACGAAGGAAGATGCGGTATGAACTTCAGCGGTGGGTTACAGATAAGGGTTTGGCTCAATGAGAGAAGAACGGTCATCACGCAAGTCTCCCTAATGACGCTGGGGATGGCAGCAGCCACATTGCACGGATGCAATGTGAATCCCGCCGATTCGCCGCAGTGGAACGACGTTTGCAATTTCGTAAACAGCGCATTGCTGGAACTGGAGCAAGACACCATCCCACCACTTTCGCCCAATTCGAACCGGGATGAACACGAAACAATTCTTCGACTCACGGGACAGGATTTCAAAGGATTCACCGGCATTGAAGCAATTGACTATGAGTTCGGGTTCTACATGATGTATCTGGAGCTGGAATCTGGAGCTCTGTATTACTGTTGTGTTGAGAAACTGGACGAGCGCGGTTTAGCCCTTGTCAGTTTGGAGCCGCGAACGGAACGCGTCGAGAAGTACAGGGAGCGGGGAGCGCAGTGGAAGGTCGACTGCGGGAATGCGCCCTGAAATAGTCTCCAGGAATGGCGACTTTGGACGTCCTCAATGGAATTCTTCGGTTGTGCGACAAGACGTTCTGTGTTATTCTTTGTGTAAAAGGAGGTGTAAACCATGGCTACGAATCTTGCGATTGACGACGCGCTCCTCACTGAGGCACTTAAGGAAGGCGGCCTGAAAACGAAAAAAGACACCGTCAACGAGGCGCTGCGCGAGTATATCCAGAAACGAAAACAAAAAAAGATTCTTGCGCTGTTTGGAACGATCGACTTCGATCCATCCTATGATCACAAGAAGGGGAGAAACCGCCGTTGATTGTTCTCGTGGACACTACGGTATGGTCTCTCGCGCTTCGCCGGACCCACGCGCCGGATCGCAATCGCGGCGTGATAAGGGAGCTTTCCGAACTCGTTGAGGAAGGCCGAGCGTCTCTAATCGGGCCGATTCGACAGGAAATTCTTTCCGGTCTGCCAGATTCAAAGAGTTTCGAAAGGGTCCGTGAACACCTTACCGATTTCGACGACTTGGAGATTGTTGCTCGTGACTACGAGGCGGCGGCAGTAGCTTATAATATTTGCAGAAGAAAGGGCGTCCAGGGGTCACATATAGACTTCTTGATTTGTGCAGTCGCCAGCCGATGTGTTTTGCCGATATTCACAACAGACAAAGACTTCATAAACTATGCTCGGTTCCTGGATATCCAGTTGTATCAACCGCGAGAAGGCGGAGCGTCGAAATTCGAACACCGGAACTGATCCATCAAGATTGCTACTTCGCTGAATAGAATGGTAAGGACACAGAACAACGCCGCCAACTGCACCCTACTCCCCATCTCCCTGCGGCCACTCGGGCACCCGGGACATGGCGCTCGTGAGGATATCGATGATGAGTTGGGACCGGGTAGTCTTTTCGGCGCGGGCCGCCAGCCGTATGGCCTCCAGGAGGTCGTTGGGCAGGGTCAGGGTGATTTTTGTGCTCTGGAATAAGTCCTGAAAGGGCAACAGGTTATCTGGAACCTTGGGGGAATTGTCGGAAAAGAGGTCGCCCTGGCTCGGGGGGAGCACCGTGATGTGCTCAAAGCGCTCCTCGGGGTAGGCGGCCTGAAGTATTTCCCAGTTGCTGTGTCCTTCGTTGATCAACGCCACGATGTTGCCTCTTCCTCCCATTTTTCTCAGATGCCTCGCTATGCCCGTGGTGGTTAGGGCGAAACCGGACTGGCGGACAAAGTCCACCGCCGCCTCGCCATCGAGTCCGAGGCGCACCGCCTCGACGATGCGTTCGTGCTTCTTCTGTGCCTGGGTTACCATGGAGTGTGTCCTGGTTTATCGCCCCTGGGGGCCGAATTCCTTACGGCACGCTCAGTATAGTAAATTATTGACTAAAGTACAAGAATTTTCCGTTCCTCGTGGTATTGCCCGTCGGCCAGGCAGGACTCCGAGAGGGGCTTCACCCCACCTATCATCCTGTACTAAAAGGCTTTGGCGATATTTTCGTGGTATCAGTTATATTTTGACAGGCTTTCCAGTGCAGTGCTATGATCGCACTATCCTTGGAATTAGAGCAATGGAGGTACTTTTATGAATATTACCGTGACGGGCAGACACATGGAAATGACCGATGCCCTCAAGGCCTACATCCGGAATGGTCTGGAAAAGGTTGAGGCGCACTTCGACAACGCGTTCGAAGCGGATGTGGTGCTGGATGTGGAAAAACACCGGCATATTGCGGAAGTCAATTTGCGAACGAACGGCGTCCGTATCCACAGTAAGGAAGCTTCCAGCGACATGTACGCGTCGGTGGATGCGGCCATGGTGAAGTTGGAACGGCAGATCCGGAAGTTTAAGGACCGGATTAACCGGCACCAGCCCCGCACGGCGCGGGAGGCGCGCGACTATCACCATGCGATTCTTTCGCCGGAGCTTCCGGAAGAGAATACCAATGCCGACGCCAGCTACGACTCCCATCGCGTGGTTCACCGGGAAAAGATCTCGATGAAGCCCATGAGTGTGGACGAAGCGATGATGCAGCTCGAGCTGGTGCAGGACCAGCCCTTTCTGGTGTTTTCGAACGCCGATACGTCTGAGGTCAACGTTCTCTACTCTCGTGAGGACGGCACCTTCGGGCTGATTGAACCCAAGTTTTGAGTTGCGGTAGCGGGCTACTGCCGAGGTAGTAGCCCGCTATTTTTCCTCCCTTACCCGGCCAGCCTACCCCACGAGGGCGCCTATGGACACCCAGGACCTCCCAGTCAACCGGAAACGTAGTATTCCGGTGGCCCGCATACTGGACAAGATGGCGGACGATCTGGATATCGAGGTCATTGCGGGGTTTCAGGGCATCGGGCGCCCGGTCTTCACTTCGGACATCAACCGTCCGGGGCTGGCCCTCAGCGGCTACTTGGAGTACTTCGCAAACGACCGCGTCCAACTGCTGGGGAATACGGAAATTCACTATATGGAGAAGCTCCCTCCCGCCCTGCTGGAGCGGCGGTTGACGGCCATGTTCTCCTTTGAAATTCCCATATTTGTCCTTTCTCGAAACCTGTCCCCCCAGAACGTGTTTCTCGATCTCTGTAATCATCGGGGGGTTCCCGTGCTGCGCACCTCCAAGTCCACGGATGAGGTGATCAGCCGGATTATTCTATTCCTCGCGGAGGAATTCTCGCCCGAGACGGTGGTCCACGGGACGGCGGTGGATTGCTACGGTGTGGGCTGTCTCATCGTGGGCACGCCGGGCGTGGGCAAGAGCGAAACAGCATTGGAACTGATCGAGCGCGGGCACCGGCTGATCGCGGACGATGTGGTGGCGCTGAAGCGACTCCGGGAAGACAATCTCTATGCCGAGACGAACCCCGTCATCGAGCATCACATGGAAATCCGCGGGGTCGGTATCATTGACGTGAAAGCGATCTTCGGGGTGGGTTGCGTGCGCAATACAAAGCGGATCGGACTCATCGTGGAGCTGGAGGAGTGGAACCAGAATGCGTTCTACGACCGCACGGGCTTGACCGAAGAGCACGTGGATATCCTTGGCGTCCGTATCCCCCATCTCCGCATTCCGGTTCGTCCCGGCCGCAACATAGCAATCATCATCGAAGTGGCGGCCCTGAACCACCGCCTGAAAGAGTTGGGGATGAACCCAGCCGAGCAGTTCAACAATCGAATTCTTGGGATTATTAACGACCGCAGTAATTGACCGTGGCCCACCGACGCCATGCCGATGCCGCCTGCTTCTCATGGCGGCAATCACGGGCGTGGCATCGGGCCAGCACGAAGGCGCTCCCCCGCGATGAAAAGCATAAACTTGATTCTAGGCTGCCATTCTCACCAGCCTGTGGGCAATTTTGATTTTGTCTTCCAGGAGGCCTACGACAAATCCTACGTCCCCTTCATCGACGTGCTGGAGCGTTTTCCCGCCGTTCGCGTGACGCTGCACTACACGGGGCCCCTGTGGGACTGGTTTGTGGAGCATCATCCCGAATATGTGAAGCGCCTTCGGACGCTGGTGGAGGTCGGCCAGGTGGAGATCATGGGTGGCGGCTATTACGAGCCCATGCTCTGCGCCATTCCCGAACGGGACGCCACGGCCCAGATCAAGCGGATGCAGGCCTTCTGCAAGGAGCACTTCGGCACGGAGCCCAAAGGCATGTGGCTGGCCGAGCGAGTCTGGGAACCCCACATGGCAAAAATTCTTGCCCAGGCCGGTGTCACCTATACCGCATTGGATGATTCCCATTTCCTGTGCTCGGGCCTGGGTCCGGAAGATCTCTACGGCTGCTACATGACCGAGGAAGAGGGCGAGGCGATTCGGGTATTCCCGATCCTGGAGAAACTGCGCTATCTGGTGCCCTTTCATCGGGTCGAAGAGACGATTACCTACTTGCGAGAACTCGCGACGGAAGACGGACAGCGCTGCGCGGTGCTGCATGACGACGGCGAGAAGTTCGGCGCGTGGCCCGGAACCTATCACAGTGTCTATGAGGAAGGCTGGCTGGAAGCCTTCTTCACCGCCCTGACGGACAATAAGGATTGGCTGCGCAGTGTGACTTATTCCGAGTACCTGGAGCAGCATCGGCCCATCGGGCGCACCTATCTTACCTGTGCGTCCTACCAGGAAATGATGGCCTGGGCCCTCCCTCCCCGCCGTCAGCG
>JBIJDL010000499.1:0-4812 GCA_044344195.1 Candidatus Hydrogenedentales bacterium | reverse complement strand
GTCAGCCCGGCGGCACCAGGTGTACAGCACCTCCACCGGGTGACGCGCCCCTGCGGGAATCAGCGCGGAGGCAAAGGCAAAGCTCTTACTGTGCTGCTGTATTGTGTCCCGGAAAACACTCTGATTCTCCCCCGCCACTCAGCGCGCCCCCACGCCGAGATCGGCCAGGACGAGGCCCGCGGTAGCCTTGGCCGAGTTCACCACCCCGGGAACGCCGGCGCCTGGGTGGGTGCCCGACCCGGCAATGTACAGACCGGGAATCTTCGGATCGCGGTTGTGGGGTCGAAACCAGGCGCTCTGCCGCAGCGTCGGTGCCAGGGAGAACGCCGAGCCATGGTAGGCGTGAAGCGTATCGTGAAAGTCCACCGGCGTCATCCAGCGTCTGGTAACCACATGCTGGCGCAAGTCGGGCATGGTCCGCTCCAAATAGGCCAGGATCTTGTCCGCATAAACTGGTGCGATCGATTCCCAGTCCAGTTTCGCATTGCCCAGATGGGGTACGGGACTAAGCACATAGAAGGTGCCGCACCCTTCGGGCGCCAGGCTTGGATCGGTGACGGTGGGCGCGTGAAGGTACAGGCTGAAATCCTCGGGCAAATGGTGACCGTGAAATATCTCGTCCAGCAGGCCCTTGTAGCGCGGCCCGAAGAGCACCGTATGGTGGGCGATATCGTAGGCGCGGTCCGTGCCGAAATAGAGCACGAAAAGCGACATGGACCACTCGGAGCGCTCCAGCTTTCGTTGCATGGGCAGGGCAGACGGCACGGAGCGATAGAGGCGCGCGTAGGTGTGGTGCACGTCGGCATTGGACACCACGGCGTCAAAGGGCGCGGTCTTGCCTTCTCGCCAGTGAATGCAGTGCCCGGTGCGCGACTCCCGTTGCTCCAGGGTCACTTCGTGCACCGGGGCGTTGAGGTGAATGGTGCCGCCGAGATCTTCAAAGAGCCGCACCAGCGCGCGAATCAGGGCTCCGGTGCCGCCGAGTGGGAAGTAGACGCCCCACTTCCGCTCCAGGTAATGGATCAGGGTGTAGATGGCGCTCGTTTCAAAGGGATTTCCTCCCACCAGCAGGGAGTGAAAGCTCAGGGCCTCGCGCAGGTGTTCGTCCTTCACATAGCGCGCCACGGTCTTGTACACGCTCCGATCCGCCCGCAGGCGCGCCAGGTCGGGACCCACCCGAACCATGTCGCCAAAGCGAAGGAAGGGGACGTGGGCCAGTTCCTCATAGCCCTTCACGAAGACCTTGCGCGTGAAGTCGAGAAATCGCTGGTAGCCTTCGGCATCCTTTGGATTCCGGGCCTTGATCTGGGCCAGCATCGCTTCGAGATCCCCCGTGTAATCCAGCGTGTCGCCGTCGTCCCACTGGAGGCGGTAGAAAGGATGGACCGGAAGCAGGGTAACATAGTCCGACATCTTTCGCCCGGCAATTTCGAAGAGTTCTTCGAGGCACTGTGGGGCCGTGATAACCGTAGGACCCCCATCGAAAATGAAGCCCTGATCTTCGTAGACATAGGCCCGCCCGCCGGGTTTGTCCCGGCCTTCAAACAAGGTCACTTGAATCCCGCCCGCCTGCATACGTATAGCGGAGGCCAGCCCGCCAAAGCCACTGCCAATGACGGCCACCGTGGGGCGCGGGCGCGGGTCGGCGACCTGTTCTCGGGCCTGCCGATACGCCGATTCCGCAGTGAGTACTTCAGGCATAACTTTGCTCCAATCGCGCGAACTCGCGGTAAATAGCTTCCAGGGCGGCAGGGCGGACAATCATGGGCCGCACGCCCTCGAGCGCGGTTTCCAATTCCCCCCGCAGCAGGGCGGGCAGTTCCGCCGGCAACACATGGCGAAGCCGCTGGCGGAGAAAGGTGAAGGCAACGTGGCCCGCCTGAACCTCGTGGGACAGGTCCACCAACTCTCGATAGGCGGGCCCGTCCAGCCGTTGGGCGGCCCAGACCCAGGGCCACGTAGGCGTTCCCTGAATCAAGTCTTCCCTCGCCTTTTCCGGACGATCCTCACTTGTAATCGAGCCCGCATCGTCCAGCATCTGCAGGATTCCGCCCAGCCCCTCGCCAAATCGCGCGTAGGCCTCGCGCGTCTCCGGGGCGGCACCGGCACCCAGCGCGCCCAGGTAGGCGGACAGCCCCATGAGTGCGCCCGTCTTCAACGCGGTCTTGGATTGGACGATGCCCGCCATATCTTCCTGATGGATATCGTTAATTTTTAGTGAGACGTCGAGGCCCTGGCCCAGGTGGCTCCGGTGCTGGGTTTCCGCCAGTTTCTTCAGCGCAGCGAGCTCCTGCTCGGGAGTGAGGCCCGCCTCGGACAACAGGCGCACGGGCCAGAAGTAAAGCCAGTTACCCGCGTTCAACGCGGTGGCAAGGCCATAGCGCTCGTGAAGCGCCAGATCGCCGCGGCGCAGACTTGCCTTGTCTTGAATATCGTCAATGATGAGTGAGCCCGCGTGGAGTGCCTCAACCGCAAGAGGAATCGAGATACACAACTCCCCTTCGCCCCCGGCTGCGGACCAGGCCCACTCCGACATGTGAGCGCGAAACATCTTCGAACTGCGACCGAGAAAATCGCGGAGGGGCGTGCCCAGGGCTTTCTGCCAGTACTGGCGCGGCAAGACCACCCCGTTCCCCGCGCCCTGGCGCCGCAGCGAGTAGGGATCCAGCTCGAGGCGCAACTGGTGGAGGAGCCGTGCCCGGATTCGGGAGGGTGCCGAGGCCACATGGGTTGTCTTCGATTCGGCGATGGCGGGTCCAGTCATCGGTGAAGTGCTCCTCTTACCATGCGTTTGACGGAGAATCCCCGGGGCGGTCGCCCGGTAAACATGCGGGCCATATCGCCGCGCTCCAGCGACATCCGATAGAAGCGGGCGATCGACGCCTCGGGCTGATGATAAAAGCGCTTGAAAATGTGATAACGGTCCTGGGGTTCGTAGGCGGTGAAAAGCAGCCGGTTGAGAAAGGCAGCGAACCGATATTGCTTTTGGTGCCGCGCCAGGAACTGTTCCCAGGAGGGACCCAGGGGGCTGCCCGGTGCGGTGGCGGCCACATGGAGCGCTACGCGCAGGGCCACAGGAAAGGAATAGCCCGTGGCCGGGTGAATGAAACCGCCCCCATAGCCCGCTGCCATCGGCATGGCGGTGGGCCAGTCCTTGCGCGCGGTCCAGGGCATGGGCAACACACCCGACTCCCTGCGGATTATCGCTTTCACGTCGTAGCGAAGCTCGGTCGCATAATCCAGCACGCTCGCTTCGAGCGCCGCCACATCAAGGTCCGGGCACTCCGAAAAGCGCGTGTCCTCGATCAGTACGCGATCAGGCGCGTAAGGGAGGACATAGAAGAAGCGGAAGCCGTCTTCCTGGGGCACGCAGGCATCCATCAGGATGGGAACGCGGACCCGACCCGGGGAGCCCAACTGGAACTCCAGGCCCACGAACTTCTGATAGCCGGTGGCGGCTTGAGGAGAGGAATCGAGCGCCAGGCCGCAAGCCTCAATCACGGTGCGCCCACGAAGAATCTCGCCTGTCTCAAGTACGACCCGGTCACCATGAACTTCGGTGGCGCGGGTGTTCAGGATGAGGCGCGCGTTGGGCGACCGCAGGAATTGACGGCGGAGAAGCTGGTCCAGATGGCTGGAGTGAAGGGAGCGGTAGCCCAGCCGGACTTCGCGCATGAAGCGCGGAAAGTGGACCTGGTAGCTGTTCCAGGCATACTGCGCCAGAGGCGCGATTTCCGCTTCATGTTCTTCCGGCACGTCAGTCGCATGGTAGGACCAGGTGTGGTTTGCCCCCAGACCGTCCCCTGCTTCAACCAGCGCCACGCGGGCCTTCGGGTCGCGCTTCAAGAGCAACCACGCAATCAGGCCGTTCTGGAGTCCACCACCCACCAGCAGGTGATCGAATGTATGTGCCGCCGGGTTCGCCACCGCGATTACCTTATAATTTCGGGCGTGGTGCGCGAGACGGCACCTCCGCCGAGGTACATTATTGGTCGATAATTTCACGACCTTCTTTTTTGATCTTAGCTGTCATGTGATATTTTGTCAAGGTTTATTTTGACAAAACATAGACGTCCTGCTACAGTTCTTGGGAGGGAAAAGGGTAGACTAGGCCACTGTTATGACGCGGAGTGAAATTAGCGATGTTTGGTGAAGTGATTCTGGTGGACAGTGCGGACATGCCCCTGGGGCGTTGCGAGAAGCTCGCGGCCCATGTGACGGGCGAGTTGCACCGTGCCTTTTCGGTCTTTCTGTTTGACGGACAGGGACGCTGGTTGCTGCAGCGGCGGCACCCCGGCAAGTATCACTCCGGTGGCCTTTGGACCAATACCTGCTGCAGTCATCCCCAACCGGGTCAGGAAACGGCGGAAGCGGCCCGGATCCGACTCGGGCAAGAGATGGGGATCGAGACGCCACTCACACCCCTGTTCCAGTTTCTCTATCGCGCCCGCTTCGATAACGGCCTCATTGAGCATGAGCTGGATCATGTGTTTGTCGGCAGCTTCGAGGGCATCCCGGCCCCGGATCCCGTTGAGGTGTGCGAATGGCGCTGGGTTCACGGTGTGGACCTGATGGAAGAGATTGCGGCCCATCCTGACCATTTCACCGTGTGGTTTCGCGAAGCGGCGGCACGTGTGCTGAAGCACGTGGAGTCTGCGGCGGCCTGACCCACCGTTCAGATGTGAGAAAGGCGCGCCCCGAAGGACGCGCCTGAACGTGTTCAAATTTTTCTTACAGCAGTTCCGCGATCTGCACCGCGTTCAACGCCGCGCCCTTCAGCAGATTGTCCGACACGATCCACATATCGATTGC
>JBIJDL010000498.1:0-4813 GCA_044344195.1 Candidatus Hydrogenedentales bacterium | reverse complement strand
ATATAGGCCTGGACCACGTCCGTGCCGTATTTCGCGCAGAGCCCTTCGAGCAGCTTCACACCCAGGACGTTGGCCGCTATCTGAGCGCGGAGATCGCTCAGGCGCTCCTCCAGATTGCGCGCGGGCCAGGGCCCGGCCGACAGCGCCTCCAGCACCTCCGCCTCGCGAAAGGCACCTTCGGACACGAGCAGGAAATCGTGAAAGCTGATGCCCTCCTCGTCGATGCTCGTGGAAAAGGGCGGCATGGAGCCCGGCGCGATCCCGCCAATGTCCGCGTGGTGTCCCCGGTTCGCCACGAAGAAAATCCGCTCGCCCGAGGACGAGAACACCGGCGTGATCACCGTCATGTCCGGCAGGTGCGAACCCCCGTGAAAGGGATCGTTGGTGAGGTAAACGTCGCCCGGTTTCATCGCGTCGCCCCGGTCGCGCAGCACAGCCTTCACGCTCTCGCCCATGGCGCCCAAGTGGACGGGGATATGGGGCGCATTGGCCACGAGCGCGCCGTCGGGCCCGAAAAGCGCACAGGAAAAATCGAGACGCTCTTTGATATTCGCCGAGTGGCTCACACGCTCCAGACAGGTGCCCATCTGCTCGGCGATGGACATGAAAAGATTGCTGAACACCTCCAGCATCACGGGGTCCGCCTCGGTCGAGATGCCTTCGGTGCGCGTCGCACTCGACGCCGCGAGGATCAGATTGCCAAACTCGTCCACCGTCGCCGACCAACCGGGATCGACGATTACGGTCGAGGCGTCCTCCACGATGAAGGCTGGCCCCTCCAGGCGATGACCCGGCAAGAGACTGCCCCGTCGAATCACGGGAGTCTCCAACACCGTCACACCGCCCGCACCCGCCTCAAAGGCGACCGGCAGGCGCTCCGCCACCAACAGGCTCACGTCGGGCCGCTCCGCCGCGTCGCCGACCCCGGCGGATTCCGGGTCGGGACAGAGCAGGGCGGATCGCGGCACGTTGCCGGTTCCGCTCTCCGCCAGCAGGCGCGCATTGACCACTTCGATGCCATGATCTGGCTTGATGAAGCCGTAGCGCTGCGCGTGCAGGGCCAGAAACGACTCTTCCAGGTTCTCCCCTTCCTGCAGTGGCACATCGATGGCCGCGTCCACGCCCGCATAGCGCAGTTCCACGCTGCGCGTAAAGTGAATCTGGTCCTCCGCCACGCCATCGCCGGCGAGTGCGGCCTGCGCGGCCCCTTCCATATCGCGGAAACTCCCCGTCATGCGCGCGTACGCGTTTTCATCGAGGGGAACAAGCAGCGGGCGCGTTTCCGTGTGACTGAAGCGGGCCAGGCCCATGCCGAAGGCGCTGAGCACCCCCGCGAGGGGATGGATCACGATGCTGCGAATACCCAGTGCTTCCGCCACGGCGCAGGCATGTTGCGCGCCCGCGCCGCCGAAGCAGCACAGCGCATATTCCTGCACGTCGTAGCCCCGTGCTACGCTGATAGCCTTGATGGGCTTCACCATATTCTCATTCGCGATGCGGATAAAGCCCGCCGCGACTTCCTGCACCGTGTGGGATCGTCCCGTGGCTTCACTCATCGCCCGGGCCAGTTCCGAAAGCCTTTCGTGAGCTGCCCCCGCATCCAGAGGCTGATCCGCCTGAGGCCCGAAGCACTTGGGAAAATAGCGCGGCTGAATGCGCCCCAGCACCAGATTCGCATCGGTCACCGTGGCCGGGCCACCGCGACCATAGCACGCCGGGCCCGGCTGGGCTCCCGCACTCTCGGGCCCCACCGTGCAGCGCCGCCCGTCGAAGGTCAGGATTGATCCACCGCCCGCCGCCACCGTCTCCACCCAGAGCATGGGCGCCTTGATGCGCACACCGGCCACCTGCTTCTCGTAGATAAACTCAGGACTTCCATCCATACGGCTCACATCCGTCGAAGTGCCGCCCATGTCGAAGCCGATGGCCTTCGGGAAGCCCGCCTGGCGACACACCGCCGCGCAGGCCGTCACGCCGCCCGCAGGGCCGGACAGAATCGCATCTTTCCCCGAAAAACGCCCCGCACTCGCCAGTCCGCCGTTGGACTGCATGAAGCGCAGGGGCGCACCATCACCCAGGGCCGATAGGGCGCGGGCAATGTAGTCGCGGATAATGGGCGTGAGGTAGGCGTCCGCCAGCGTCGTGCTGCCGCGTCCCACCGCCTTGATTTCATTGGCCACTTCGTGGCTCAGGCTGATCTGGGTGAAGCCCCGCTCCCGGGCTATCTCGCCGATGCGAAACTCGTGTATCGGATTCACGTAGCTGTTAATCAGCAGCACCGCAATGCTGTCGATGCCCTCGGCCCGCAGAAGATCCAGCTCCGCGCGGACGGCGTCCCAGTTCAGGGGCGTACGGATCTCGCCGTTGGCGAGAATTCGCTCCTCGACCTCCACCGTGCAGGCCTCCAGCGTCTCCACTTTCTGGATGTGGAGCGCAAAGAGGTCGGGCCGGTCCTGATAACCAATCTTGAGCAAGTCGCGAAAGCCCTTGGTCACGAAAAAAGCGACCCGCGCGCCAGTGCGCTCCAGCAGGGCGTTCGTGGCCAGGGTCGTGCCCATCTTCACCGCCCGAACGGAACCCGCCGGGATCGGCGCGTCCGCGGGCAGCCCCATGAGTCCCCGGATTGCGTGGAGGGGCGCATCGGCATAGCGATCGGGATCGACGCTCAGTAACTTCCGCACATGGACCGCGCCATCGGGATCCCGGGCGACCACGTCGGTAAAAGTGCCTCCACGATCGATCCAGAAATTCCATCCAGGGGCGTTGTGGTGTGTGGTCGTCATGGCTTACTCCTTTTTACTCCGTTTCGCCAACAGTATAGCAAGATCGAACCGATACGACCGATAGGTCGGATTGATCAATCGGTCCTATCCGGCTCGCAAGCGCTTTTCCGCGAAAAGCAGGAAATTCCCCGACGCCATTTGCTATACTAGCGCAATTTTAAACCCGCAGCCCCCCGCCCTGGAGTCTACTATGAAAGCCCTGCTTGCCCTGGAAGATGGGACCGTTTTCGAAGGTCGCGCCGTCGGCGCCGAAGGCGAATCCACGGGGGAACTCGTGTTTAACACCAGTATGACCGGCTATCAGGAAATCCTGACGGACCCCTCCTATGCGGGCCAGGTGGTCACCATGACCTACCCCCACATCGGCAACTACGGCGTGAATGAAGAGGACGTGGAATCGCGCAGGCCCTTCGTCAGCGGCTTCGTCATGCGGGAATGCTGCTTCGAGCCGAGCAACCAGCGCGCCACCCAGAGTCTGCCGGACTACCTCAAGGCCAATAATATTGTAGCCATTGACGGCGTGGACACGCGCAAGATCACCAAGATCCTCCGGACGAAAGGCGCGCTCAAGTGCGCCATCAGCACCGTGACCATGGATCACGCCGCCCTCGTCGAGATTGCCCGCCAGTCGCCCGACATGGCTGGTTCCGATTTTGTGAAGGAAGTCACCGTCTTCGAAGCCTATGAATATCAGGGCTCCGGCGCGAAAGAGTTCAAGGTCGTGGCCCTCGATTTCGGCATGAAGCAGAACATCCTGCGCCTGCTCGATGAATCCGGCTGCCAGGTCACCGTAGTGCCCTCCACCGCTTCCGCCGAGGACATTCTGGCGCGCAATCCCGATGGTATCTTCCTGTCCAACGGCCCCGGCGACCCTGCCGCCCTGCCCTATATCTACCCGACCGTGGAAAAACTGATTGAAAGCGGCAAGCCGATTTTCGGCATCTGCCTGGGCCACCAGATCCTGGCCCACGCCCTGGGCGGCTCGACCTACAAGCTGAAATTCGGTCACCGCGGCGGCAACCAGCCCGTGCAGTTTCACGAGAACGGCCAGGTGGAAATCACCGCGCAAAACCATGGCTTCGCCGTCGATCCCGCCTCACTCAACCTGGACGAAGTGAAGATCACCCACACCCACCTGAACGACAATACCTGCTCCGGCATGGCCCACAAGACCAAGCCCCTCTTCAGCGTGCAGTACCACCCCGAGTCCTCCCCCGGGCCCCACGACAGCCGCTACCTCTTCGAACGTTTCACCGACATGATGAAGTCGGAGAAGGCCCGGAATTAAAGGGACGTACCGCCGCAAGCGCCCTATGCGTGAGCAAGAGACCCTCGACCACCCTCGCCACTTCCACAAGCGCAGCGCCCCACAGCGCGGCGGCATGTCCCTGGGGATGTAAGGTCGCGACGCGGTGCGTTGAGGGCCATAATCGGGGTGCCTTTTCTGCCCCCGTCGTCCTACCCATCCACTGGGACAGGCCCACGCATCGTACACGCGCCTTCTATAGCACGCGCCTCTTGCTGTACCAAATTCTTCGCGCTACATGACGTCACTCGGGCGCGGGTCCGTCCCCACGAGGGGACGTACCGCCGCAAGGGTCCTGGGCCAAATCAAGGCGAACCCAGCCGAAGATCGCGACCTCAACAGACCAAAGCCCGCCAAAGCGCGGCGGCATGTCCCAAGGGATGTAAGGTCGCGACGCGGACCTCGAAGTCACCGATCAAGAGGCAACTCGATAACCCAAGCCACCCCACCCATCCACTGGGGATGTAAGGTCACGACGTGAACTTACGGTTTCCCTCCGTCCTTTCCCACTCGCTGTTACGTGCCCTCAACCACAATCAAGTGTCGGGTAACCAGCGCTTGAAGTAGGCCCGGTCACCGAGAGGCCTTCCGTTTCGGGTGTGTTGCCGTATCTTCTCAAGAAAGCCCTTGTTCTCCATTTCAACCATCAGGCCGTCTCGCCACTCCGAATCTGTAAAATGGCTGAACCAACGATTCAAGTCCAACAATGAATCGCGATTGCGAC
>JBIJDL010000497.1:0-4814 GCA_044344195.1 Candidatus Hydrogenedentales bacterium | reverse complement strand
CTTCACCACCACAATTATTAAGGACTACCACAGTGCGCTGGGCAACGGCCTCGTTGCCGGTCAGATCCGTCGCGGTATAGGTCAGGACGTATTCGCCGGGAACGCTGGTATTCACAGCGCCACTGGTCACGAATTCGACCGCGCCATCCACTTCATCAGTGGCCGTTGCGCCGGGATCGGCGTAGGGGCCTGAAGCGCAGCTCACGGTGTTGGCCGCTTCATTGTTGTTCAGGATTGTAATGACCGGCGGTGTCGCGTCGTTCGAGGACAGGAGAATGGTCGCCTCATCGATAAGCTGAGGATCTTGCACCTCGGCGGAGTTTTCGTCGAAGCCGTTTGCGGTGGCGAAGAAGGTGTAGTCCATCGGCGGAAGGGCGGGAAACACATACACGCCGTTGTCATTCTGGGTGATGTTCGGGAAATTCGGTGGATCAACACGGACCGTTGCCGTGGTGACCGGAGTCTGGTTGGATTCATTCTCCACGGCCACCGCGATGGTTACGGTAAGGAGGGTGGCATTTGCCGTGAGGCGGTAGGGCGTAAAGTCCACGGGCCCTTCCATGCCGGCCTCGATCTCGAAGTAGTCATCCGTGCCCCAGACGTTGGCCTCGGCTTTGAGGGTCTGTCCCGACTCGTTGACGATGTATTTCCCATCGGTGGCTTCGAAGGTGTTTGAGCCGGTGTTCTCCAGATCGTTCACATCGCCGATTACGGGCAGGGGCGCGAGGACATCGCCTTTCAGCGTGGGAGCGAGGACCCGGATGGCTTCACCGGCGATACCCCGGAAGGTGTTGCCCGTAATGTTTACGGCGCTGTCCTGGGTCATTACACCGCAACTCACGTTTTCGATGGTGCAGTTCTGCAATATGGAGGCGGAAGATTCGAGGCCGGTGACCTGGATGCCGAGGTTGGTTCCCGGTTCACGACCATCCACGATCACATTATTGAGCACGAGGCTTTCGCTGTCGGCGCGCACGAGGATGGCGCCGTCGAGGGGGCCATCCTGTGGCATGCGAATGGTCAGATCCTGGAGGGTGCCGCCGGCGGTGGCATCGAGAACGACCGCGCCCACATCATCCAATGCGGCGGCGTCGGGCTCGATCACGGTGGATTCCGGGGTGCCCGGGTCCGCACCGGCGATTCGGGTATTGGGGGTGAACTCGACCGACTCCGCATAGTTGCCCGGGGCGAGCCGCACACCAATTTCACGATCCTCGTCGAAGAGTTCCTGCGCCAGAATCATGGCGTCCCGCACACGGCCGAAAGGTCGCGCAGCGGTACCTAGGGGATCGGGTGCTTCTAGCTCGGCCGCATCGACCTTCAGCTCCTCCAGCACCACGACTTCGCGCGCGAGGGAGGGGGCGGTGTTTCCGGCGCCATCCTGTGTGCCGAAGGTGACTTCATAGACGCCGGGCGTATTGGTATCAACGGTGTCGCCACCTACATTGACGTTATCCGTTAGATCACCGCCACACTCATCTTCGGCGACGGCGCCGAAGTCGGTTACCGGGGTGCCCGCGAGCACGGTAATGCGGTTGGGGCCGACGAGATCCATTTCCGGGGCCACGGTATCGCCGACGAGGACGGTCCGGGTGACGATATCGGCACTGTTTCCGCTGCTGTCGAAGGTCTCATAGGTGATGGTGAACTCGCCGGGTTCGACGATTTCCTTGTCGTAGCGCTTTCCATTCGCAGCGGTGATGGTCGAGATCACCGTGGTTTCACCGTCGCAGTCGTCAGAGCCGGTAGCGCCGGGGTCTTCGAGGAGGTCACCGCATTCGAGTTCGATCACGTCCGGGCCGTTCATGGTAATTCCGGGGGCGCCCTCATCCGTGACAATGACACGTCGGCGGAGCTGGGTGGCGGGCAACTGTGCGAAGCCGTTGTCTTCCGTGATGTCATAGGTGATGATATAGGTGCCACGCTGAGTGACATCGACCTCGTCGGCGCCGACTACGACGACACCGCCGAGCGGATCGCCGGAGCCGCCGGATTCCGCCGTAGCGCCCGGATCTTCAAAGAAGCCAACGCTGCACTCGACGAAAATCTCGGTGTCACCGTTGAGGGTGATGAGGGGCGGAATACCATTGACGACGGTTACGGTTCGCGTGCGCTGCGTGGAATTTCCAGCGCCATCTTCCACCGTGTAGGTTACGAGATATACCCCGGGCGTATTGGGATCGACGGTATCGCCGCCCACGACGATACTGCTGCCGTCCAGGGCGCCTTCGCAGGCGTCGTCGGCCAGCGCGCCCGGTTCGATGTAGGAGCCGCCAATGGACACGGAGAGGTTAGGAGAGTCTTGCAGGGTGAGAACCGGACCGGTGGTATCGGCAATATTCACAGTACGGAGAACCTGCGCGTTGTTGCCATTGGCGTCGCTAACGCTGTAGGTGATGAGGTACTGACCAGGATTTGATTCGTCTACGCCGCCGGAGATCTGGACGAGGCTGCTCACCTCGCCATCCACATTGTCTTCGGCCGTGGCGCCGGGCTCCTGGTAGGCCACGCCACACTCGAGGTTCAGCGTTTCGGGGCCGTTCAGGGTGACCAGCGGGGGAGTGGAATCGGGAATGGTGAAGGGCGCGCTGAAGGGGGAAGTGTTGCCGTTGACGTCGGTAAGGGTGGCGGTAAGGTTGAGACCTTCATAGGGCTGCAGGTCGATCTCGGCGGTGAAGTTGCCCCCGGCGTTCTCCAGTGCGGCGATGAAAGTCTCGCCTTCATTTTCTTCGTCGGCAAAGATCTCGACGGTACCCGCGACGGGCACGTTGCCGGAAACCGGAGCCAGACCGGTCAGGAGCGGAGCCGCCAGCCCGAGATTACCCCCGTTTACGAGACGGATGCTTTCGAGGCGGTTCCCTTCAAAGCTTGTCCGGGAGATTCGATTCGTTACGCTGTCGGGTCCGTCTATGACGACGCCGATGCTGCTGTTGTTGGCAATCGTGTTGCCTTCGCCGGGGGCGGAGCCGCCGATGAGGTTTCCGAAGGCCCCCTGGCGGATCAGGATACCCACCGCGTTGCTCTCGAGGCTTCCGCCGTCGATATTGGGGCCGATGAGGTTGCCCTGGATGGAATTGCCCGTGGTGGCGCTTCCCTGCAGGCGGATGCCCTCGCCGTCGTTGCCCGAGATGACGTTGCGCTGACCCGATTCGGACCCACCCACGAGGTTGTGGGATGCGCCGAAGGTGATGTCCAGACCGCGCGCGCCATTGGGAATGGGATCCTGGCCAGAACCGTCCAGGCCGATGAAGTTGCCCCGAATTGCGTTCAGGTCGGTGCCCCGGCCATGAAGCGCGATACCGTCGCGTTCGTTGCCCGAAATGATGTTGCCCGCGCCGGCTTCGGCGCCGCCCACGAGGTTGGCCGAAGCGCCGCCGCCGATCCGGATGCCCGCCACGCCATTGGGGATGGCGGCGTTGCCGCTCGGATTGACCCCGATCGAATTGCCCTGGATCAGGTTGAGCATGGCGCCCGCTTCGGAGATTCGAATACCATCCTCACGGTTGCCGGACACGACGTTTCCCTGGCCCGACAGGAGGCCACCGATGAGGGTTCCGCGGACGCCGCCGGTCAGCCGGATTCCGCATTCGCTGTTGGGCACGGCTACCGTACCCGAGACGTCGGTGCCGATGTAGTTGCCACCGATTCGGTTATTCGAAGATTCGTCGAGCGTACCGCGTTCTCGCGTGATAAAGATGCCGTGGCGGCCGTTTCCAGAAATGATATTGCGAACTGAAGGGCTGTTGCCACCGATGTTGTTGTCCGATGCGCCCTGGCTGATGCGGATGCCGTCGCGACCGTTGCCCAGCGCGAGCGTGCCGTCCGTGCCGATGGCGCAGCCCCGCACCGTGTTGCCGGTGGCGGTGACGCCGCCAATGGCGATGCCGTCAGCGGGGAATTGGACAATGATGAGGTTCTCGATCGTGTTTCCAGGGGAGGCGATCATCAGGCCGATTTCGCCGCCGGACAGGAGTTCGCCACTGAGCGTAACGACGCCGCCACCGTCGATGGTGGTATTGCCTTCGGTCAATTGAGGCAGGACGCTCTCGAGGAGTATTGCGGAGCCCGGGGCCAGGGAGAACGCGATGGTGTCGGCCTCGCCATTGCTGTTTGATGTCTCGATGGCCTCACGGAGTGACCCAGCCCCGGAGGATGCCGGAGAGGAAACTGTAAGGGTTGCCGCGGGGGCCTGGACGGCGTAAAGCACCGCAGCCGCGCACGATAGTGCCTTGATAACGAACACGGCGGTACATTTGCCCATGAGATTTCCCTTAGCGTCTTCCTGAATCGACCCAATGCCACTTTGATACAGTATATCGGGTGTCGGGTGTCTTGGCAAGGCAAACGGACGGGCAATCGTATCAAAACTTTAGATTTTTAGGGAGCGTGGAGCGGGGGCTTTCCAGCCCCCGACCCCCGGAACGAAGTTTCGCGGAGGAGACGAAGGCGTTTTCATCGCAAGAAGCATCCCATGAAAAAAGGGGGCAGGAATGCCTCCTCTCCATATTTTTCGCGATCTTTTTAGTGCTTGCAACGTGTTCTTGGTGCGATTGCTCTGAGACACGGGTGGGACGGGACCATTTTGCGCAGCGGGCCACGCAGGTACTGGTATTACCGCCCCCCACTGCTGTCCCATCGTTAATCGAATGATGTCAATTGGTTAGAACGCAGGCATAGTCGTTTTTTGTAATCAGTCATTAAAAACGCGTGTAAAAGGGCCATTGTTTTGAAAACGTTGACGCTTAAAATCTGTAGATTTGTGCAGAAGTTCGCGTGGAAGTCCAGGAGTCTTGTGATCGTCGCGGCAGGCACTT
>JBIJDL010000495.1:0-4828 GCA_044344195.1 Candidatus Hydrogenedentales bacterium | reverse complement strand
GAGGTTACGCCGTCCCGGTGCACCACCGGCGATCGGGTCAGGGTACGCGTGGCGAGGTAGACCAGGGCGAGACCCGCGCGCGAGCGAATGAGGTCACTGGCCAGCACCAGGCAGCGAGTGGCTTCCGCCATATGGCCCAGCACGCACTGCGCGTCTTCCGTGCTCAGGTGGTGCAGAAAGAGGGAGGAGATAATGGCGTCGTAGCCCTCGGGAACGGGGTTCTCTATCACGTCGAGGATGAAGAACTTCCCGCGGGTCCCCGCGGCATCGCCCTCCCGGTTGGCCATGGCCACGGCTATAGTGTTCATGTCGCAGCCGTCCACCTTCAGGGAAAAGCCCTCACGAGCGGCGCGCTGCTCCAGTCTTCGGGACATGTCTCCCGCGCCACAGCCCACATCCAGCACGTTGAGGGTGCTACCGGGGCCGCGTTCTCGCGCCACTTCACGCAGGGACGGCCAGAAGAGGTTGGCCCCGAGACTCACCGAATTCATACGCACGAGGGCGCGCAGGGCATGTTCGAGGGCGGCCGGCGCGATATCCGGACGGTCCATCTCTTCCAGAGCGGGCCTTCGCGTGGCCAAGGATTGAAACATCGTATCCCCTTTCCTGTGCGCCGCCGGTCTAACGGAACAGCACCGCTTCGACGGCGAGGCCCGGTCCGAAACCGAGGGCCACGCAGGGCCGCGGCGCGCCGGCGTCGCGCAGATAGTCCAACACAAAGAGAATGGTGGGTGAAGACATGTTTCCGTAGCGTTTCAATACTTCCCAGGAGGCTTCGAGCTGTTCGTTCTTGAGTCCCAGGGCTTCGCGAACACCACTGAGAATGGCGGGGCCTCCAGGATGTACGGCCCAGGTTGCAATGTCACAGATTCCAAGCCCCTCCGCCGCAAGCCAGGATTCCATCCAGGCTGGAAGATGGGTGTGGATTAGCGTCGGAACTTCGCGCCCCAGGGTCATCTGAAATCCGTGTTCTCTCACCTTCCAAGTCATAGCCGCTTCCGACTCGGGGAGAATAAAGGAACCGGTGGCTGAGGCACACCAGGCATCAGTCCCGAGCTCCGTGTCTGATCGGGCGACCAGCGCGGCCGCCCCGTCGCTGAACAGGCCATTTGCGAGATTGGTCTCATCCGACAGGCTGTATTGGTAGTGCAGACTGCACAGTTCCACCGCGACAAGGAGCACGCAGGCGCGGGGATCGCTGTCGGTGAAGCCTCGCGCGACGCGCAATCCGTTCAGAGCGCCGTGGCATCCCATGAATCCCACGTTCGTTCGCTGGGTGCCCGGGGGCAGTTCCAGCGCCTTGATCAGCGCGATATCGGTCCCCGGCGCCGCGAATCCGCTACAGGAGACCGTGATCAGGTGGGTTATCTCGTGCGACGACGTACCCGCGCGATCGAGGGCATTACGGGCAGCGGCGCAGGCGAGCAGGGGCGCTTCGGATTCGTAGCGCTCCATGCGCGCGCTCAGACCGGGCCCGCCCCCCGTGAAATCGCCGTCGATATTGAAGAAGGTCTGGCTCCCCCGATCTTCGTTCTGATCTTCGAGTAACACGCTGTAGCGCCGTTCCACACGCGTCAGCCGATAGAGTTTCTCCAGCCGCCGCGCCTGCTCGTCGCTGAAGCTTGAGAGACCGGTCGCCAATGCGGCGGCGTTCCCCTGGGCTATGGAATGGCGGGGCAGGGCAGTTCCCAGTCCGGCGATTATCATGCAATTAACTCCTCGTATCGGTGTTCATGCGGGCAACAATCGGGCTGGCGAGCCCCGGAAAGAAATCGAGCATCGATACGATGACTCGCGTCGCTTTTGGTGAGCGCAGGGTCCGGGCGACGGCACGGCACCACAGGGGACGTTGTCGCATCTGGCGTTGTGCCATGGCCTGCCAGCGCTCCTCGAGTCCCCGACCGCATTGATCCAGCGCGTTTGCGGCAAGTGCGGCCGCCTGGTGGGCCGACTCGAGGGCCCAGGCCATGCCTTCCCCAGTGAAGGGTTCCACGTAACCGCGGGCATCCCCCAGGGCCATCACCCGCTCTGCGGAAAAGCGGGAGGCCTGCCGTGTCAGCGGTGCTGTTCCCTTCCACGCCGCGGACGCGATGGATGGAAGCGGCGGAAGACCGGCCTCTTGAATCCAGCCCGCGAGCAGTTGTCCCGGACTTTCCGCGTTTCGCAAGGCATCGGGGTCCACTGCCGCAGCAACGGCGAGCCCGCCTCCTTCAATACAAACGATGCCGACATAGCCCGAGGCGCCGCAACACATGTAGATCTTTCCCGGCTCGTAGCCGGCCCTGCCTTCCATGCTGACACACCCAAGGCCGATATGTGATGTGGGCGACACCCGCATCTCGGTTTCGCCCGCACGCTGGAGCAGTCCCCCGTGCAACCCGTCGGCTGCAATCACGAGTTTCGCCTCGATCGTGTACTGGCTGGTGCCCTGGGTCAGAGCAACGCTGCGCCCCCGCGTGGAACAGGTACCGAGCGTCGCGGTGACCCTGGGAACAAAACACACGCCATCTTCGCACGCGGCCTGGACAAGTGTACTGTCCAGCAGTGCCCGCGAGACGGCGAATCCGCCGGGGAGTGGAATAGCCGCGGACTTCCCCGCGATGGCAATGCGGGCTTTGTGAAGCGGCACCGCTCCCTGGGCAATCAGGCGGGCATCAATTCCGCCGAGAGCGAGATAGGTTGTCGCGCGCAAATTGAGACAGGAGCCGCAGACTTTGTAGCGTGGGAAGGCGCTGCGCTCCGCGAGGAGCACGTGGTGACCGGCTCGGGCAAAGAGGCGCGCGGCCGTGGCGCCCGCTACGCCAGCCCCCACGACGACGATATCCCAGGATGGAGCAATGGAATCGGGACACTTCGCATCCGTCGGGCAACCTGGCGACACATTAACATGATCGGGGGACACTGGAATGGCTCAGAATGCAGTACTTCAAAAAAACGCAGCGATTCGGGCCTTTCAGGTACTCCATTTGGTTCCCACCACTTGAGCACAGGACTACGCTTATGCGTTACATTCCTCCCCTGCACGTAACGGTGTCATCCTGGGATGCAGATCTTAAGTCTGCGCATGACTGTTCAGTACTGGGCCACGGATCGATCCACCAGTACGGACCAGGCATGTATGCCCCCGGTTAGGTTGCGGACGCGGGTGAATCCGGCATGTTGCAGGATCTGCTGGGCGCGTGCGGAACGCATGCCGTGGTGGCACATGCATATCACTTCCAGATCTTTCCACTCGGTCAGATCGGCGCTGCGCATGGGCAGCTCGCCAAGGGGCACGTGATTCGCGCCGGGAATCGACGCGATTTCCAGCTCTTCCGCTTCGCGCACATCGAGGAGAACGAAGGCATCGCCCCGATCTCGTTTTTCTTGCAACTCTTGAACAGTGCAGGTATCCATAACTTCCCAATCTGAGGTGGAACAATATCAAAACAGTCCCCGAGGGGGATGCTAATTGGCTGGCGGCGTTTCTCGCGGGCTGATCGGTGGGCGCTGGCGGTTTTGATCCCGTGGCCTCTCTCCCTCGCGAGGGCCGTTCATGCCCCCCGGCCCTTGACGCTCCATACGGCGTGGATCGCGACCTTCGGGGAAGGGCTGTCCAGGCAGACCCCGGGGTTGCGGCGCCATGCCGGCATCCGGCCCTGGCGGTGGTCCAATCGGGGGCTGTGCCTGTGGGACAGGCGGCTGAAATCCCTGGGGCTGTGCCGGCTGGAACTCCCGCGTTCCCTTGAAATACAGGGTGATCAATATTCCGAAGACGAGCGCCACGCCGGCCATCAGAATCCCGGTCCAGGGGATATCAAAATCGAATCGGGGCCGGGGTTTGAGCGCGGGCCGGGGCGCGTCGTCGAGCAAGTCCGAAACCAGAGAGGTCTTGAGGGCCGGGCTGGGTCCGGTGGGGCTCCGCGTAAGGTGCGCCGCGGAGGCCGTCGGTGGCCCGCTGGCCCCGCGCTTCAGGGCCAGCCCACGGGCGTGCATCATGGGCTTTCCGGCGTGCAGTGAACGAAGGTCCTCAAGGACCTGCTGGGCGGTCGCATAACGCATTGCGGGATCGCGTGCCGCGAGCGCATTGAGCAGTTCCTGCACCGACTGGGGAAGTCCGGAGACCTGCGGGAGCACCGGAGGGAGATCCTCCGTCGTGATCAGGCGCATGACGGCGAGGCCGCTCTCGCCCTTGAAGGGGACAGTACCGGTCAACATTTCGTAGAGCATGATGCCCAGCGAGAAGAGGTCGCTGGCGGGTGACACCTCCCCCACGCCGCACTGTTCCGGCGACATGTAGCAAGGGCTGCCCACGGTGTGCTGGGCACTGGTCAACTTGGTCTGAGAACCCATTACTTTGGCAATGCCGAAGTCCGCGACACGGGCCCGGTTGCTCTTATCGATGAGAACGTTGGCTGGTTTGATGTCGCGATGAATAATACCCGCGGCATGGGCGCAGGCGAGTGCCGAGGCCACCTGGGAGACGACATTGAGCGCATGCTGCCAGGTGAGGGCGCCCGCACGTTGCAGTCGCGCTTCCAGCGTTTCGCCGTCCTCATATTCCATCGCCATGTAGGCGGGATCGGATTCAATGTCCACGGCATAGATCTGGACGATGTTGGGATGGCTCAATTTGGCCGAAGCTCGGGCCTCGCGCTGGAAGCGCGCCACGAACTCCGGGTCGTCGGCATAGCGCGGCAAAAGGACTTTGAGCGCAGCGGGTCGGTCCAGCGCAAGATCGCGGGCGAGATACACCGCACCCATCCCGCCCTGTCCCAGGCGGTCGCTCACATAATAGGGGCCAAGTTTCTGGCCCAGGATTGACGCCTCACCTTGACTATGCATGGAA
>JBIJDL010000494.1:0-4847 GCA_044344195.1 Candidatus Hydrogenedentales bacterium | reverse complement strand
CTTTCTTTCGGAAATGCCCGACGAGGTCCGGACCGTCTTTCAGGCGATCAGGATAGCGGTGAACGACGAGCTTTCCGGACTGCGCCAGGGGGTGGATGCGGCGATAAACTGTTTGAAAACCGACGGTAGGCTGGTGGTGATCGCCTTCCATTCGGGTGAAGACCGGATAGTGAAGCAGGTGATGCGGGACGCCTCCCGCAAGCGTCACACGCTCCATCCGGATGGACGAGTCAAGGCCACGGAAGCGGCCCGATTAAGAGTATTGACCCCGGGACCCGTGGAAGCGGGCGCGGGGGAGTGTGCGCGCAATCCGCGCGCAAAGAGTGCCCGGCTTCGAGCCGGGGAGCGGCGCTGAGGGCCGCGGAAAGAGGAATCATGAAACGATCGACCATGAAGAAACAGCGCCGGGTGTTGCGGGGTTGGGTCAAGTGGGTGCCGGTGGTGGCGATCCCCTTCTCGATTCTGTTTTTCCATACCTGGCTGAACATCCAGATCCTGCGCGCCGATTACGTGCTGCGCGAACTCGACAGCGAAGCAAGGGAATGGGCGGACCGCTTGAACCACACGGGCGTGGCCGAGACCATCCACGAAGATCCCGCCATGCTCGCCGAACAGGCGGAGCAATTGGCTTTTGTACAGCCCAGCCCCGGCCAGCGTGAAATGGTCTACTACGATCCCACCGTTCCCCTCGTTGCCCCGGAAGACGCCAATTTCGCCGTCGCCCAACGGGTAGACGGGAAACAGGTGGATCTCGGCACAACAGAGTCCCTGGCGGACCAGGCGATCCCGGCGTCCGCTCCCATGGTGGACGGTACGGCGGCGATGTCGGACGAGCTGGCACCCGTAGTGAGCCAGGAAGCTCCGGCGGTAGAACCTGTGCCGGTCACGCTTCCCGCTCCCGTTTCCGAGCCCGCGCCGCTGGTAGCGCCTCCGGCTACCGCGCCGGACACTGCGGTCACGAGCGTGGTGCTCGAATTGCCTGAGGAGCCCTTTACCGAGGACGTAGTAGATCTCGAATCGGCCATGGAATCCTTGGAGTCGCTTTAAGTCCCGCCGGCGTACTCCGGTCCCCTCCGGCGATCGGAAGGAGGATCCGACCCGGTCGCACGATGGAATGAGAATTATCCGGGCCGCATACCGCGCCCGAGGTTGGGAGCAACGTGATGTTCAGATCGAGATCGGGCGCGAAAAAAGAAGAGCTGTCGCCTTACGGTGACCAGTTGAGCTCCCCGCAGCAGCGCAGTGCGCGCCTCATGATGACGGCCTTCCTGGCCGTCTTTGCCGTAATCGCGCTGCGCCTCCACTTCGTCCACCTCATCCCGAACAAGGCCCTGAACGTGGAGGAGGCCAAGCACATCGGCGAAGTTACCCTGCGGGAGCCCCGGGGCGATATTTACGACCGCAATGCCATCCGCCTCGCCACGAACCGGAGCGTACCGTCGCTATGGGTAGATGCCACCACGCTCGAAGACCCCGCATCCTTCGCCGCCGCCGTGGCGCCGCCGCTTGGTTTGGAGGCCAACGAACTCACCAGGCGTCTCACCGAACGCAACCCCGACGGAAAACTTTACAAATTCAAATGGGTGAAGCGTTGGGTGACCGAGCCCGCGGAAGAGGCGGCCCTGGCCGACCTGCTGATGGAGTGGGAGAAGGTGCTCCACGTGCGCTATGAGTCCCTGCGCCACTACCCGCAGCGGACGGCGGCCGCCCAATTGCTTGGTTTTGTGAACCGCAACGACGAGGCCTCCGAAGGCGTCGAGTTGAGCTACGACAAGCACCTCAGCAGCGAGCAGGGGGTCTATCGCGCCCGCACCGATACGGCGCGGCGACTCTTGGAATCGCGCGTGCTGGAGTACACCCCCGCGAAGGCGGGTGAAGCCCTCCAGCTCACGCTGGACGTGAATATCCAGCATCACTTGGAAGAAGTCATCGACCAGCGGCTGATTGACTGCAAGGCTTCGAAGGGCATGGGTATCCTCATGGATCCCCACACGGGCGCGATCCTGGCCATGGCCACGCGCCCGGCCTACGACCCGAACTTCTACGAATCCTACACCGACGAGCAGCGCAAGAACATCGCTATAGTGGACGTGTTCGAGCCGGGCTCGGCCTTCAAGATTGTTGCGGCCGCGGCAGCGCTGGAAGAGGGGCTGATCACGCGCCAGACGATGATCAACTGCGAGAATGGCGGCTTTAACCCCTACGGCCACTACATCAAGGATCACCACCCCATGGGCGTGGAGCCCTTCGAGCACTGCTTCGCGGAATCCAGCAATGTCGCCATTATCAAGGTGGCGAAGATGGTCGGCCCGGAGCGTTTCGAGCAGTGGATCCGGTCATTCGGATTTGGTGTTCGCACCAGCCGGGATTTCCCGGCGGGTGCCGAAAGCCGGGGGATTTTTCGCCCACGCAAGCAGTGGAATGGGCTTTCCATGGGCTCGCTTCCCATGGGCCAGGAGATTGCGGTGACGATGCCACAGCTCGCACGGGCCTTTGCCGTTATCGCCAATGGCGGATTCCTGGTGGAGCCCTACTTCGTGGACCGCGCCGTTGCCAAGGACGGTACGGTAACCTACCAGCACCAGCAGGACACTCGCAAACGCGTTATATCGGAAGAGACGGCGAAAACCATGCGCGAACTCCTCGGCTTTGCCGTGCAAACCGGCACCGGCGATGACGCCGCCATTGAAGAGTATGACGTAGGCGGCAAGACCGGCACGGCCCAGATGGCCAGCGCCACTGGAAAAGGGTATGACAAGGACCGCTACACGACGGTCTTCGCCGGCCTCGCTCCGGTCAATCATCCCAGGCTCGTCTGCGTGATTGTCATCAAAGAGCCCATGATCGGCCGCAATTTCCGCTATGGCGGTTATGTTTGTGGTCCCGTCTTCAAGGACGTGGTGCGCGACGCTCTAGTGCGCTTGAATGTGCCGGCCGACCATCCGCCCGAGGGCGGGGAAGAGATAAAGGTGGCCAAGGCCATGCCCGTGCCGCTGCCCGAAGAGACCGTTACTTCGGATGAGGTAATGCCCGTCGACGGCGACACCGTGGTCGAACGCCTGAGCGAAGAGGAAATCGAATCACTCATGCTGGCGATGGAAGATCAGATGGAAAGCCTGGACGGCCTGGAACTAACCACGCCATCCGGGGATGTACAGGCTGGTGACCCGGTGGTACCCGATCTGACTGGAATGACCAAGCGCCAAGTCCACGAAAAGTTGAGAAACCTCCGCATCCCCTGGGACCCACAAGGTGCGGGCCGCGTCGTCTCCCAGAGCCCCGCGCCGGGCACGCCCGCGAGTCAGGGAACCCTGTGCGTCGTGGAGTTTGCCCGAGGCCCCCTGGAAGTTGCCGAGACGGACGCAACGGGCGAAGCATCAAAAGAATTGGAAAACGTGAATGACCAGTCATGACCTGTGCGAACTCCTGGGACTGCCCGCTGGCGAGGTTTCGCATTTTGTCGCGCTGGGCATCGCGGAGGATTCCCGCAAGGTAGCACCCCGCGACTTGTTTGTGGCGGTGGCGGGCGACAAGGCCGATGGTCATGCTTTTGCGGCCAGCGCCGCCGCATCGGGCGCCGTAGCGATTCTGGGAAACCGCGCGGGCGTGGCTTCCCTCGAAAATCTGCCCTACCTCTATGCGGAAAATCCGCGCCGTGCCGCAGCCCTGATCGCCCACAAACTCGCGGGCGATCCCACGACCCACCTGACCGTTATCGGCATTACGGGAACCAATGGCAAATCCAGCACAGCGCTGCTTGCCCAATCTATCCTGCAACACGCCGGTCGCCCCGCAAGCAACTACGGCACCCTCGGCTACGAAATTGGGGGCGTGAAGCATCACGCGGATCACACCACACCCTTCGGCCACGAGTTGGCCGGACTCTTCAAGCAATCCGCCGATGCGGGCGACACGCATGTGGTGATGGAAGTCAGCTCCCACGCGCTGGATCAAGAGCGCGTCGCGGGCATTCACTTTAGCGGTGCGGCCTTTACCAATCTAACGCAGGATCACCTCGACTACCATGGGAGCATGGAGGCCTACCGGGACGCCAAACTGAAGCTGTTTCAGCGCCTTTCGGGCGATGACGCCTTTGCGGTGATAAACAACGTGGACCCCGCGGCCCCTCATTTTCAAGCGGCCTCCGCCGTCCGTACCATCACCTTCGGCGAAGGCGGCACGATCCAGGCCCGAGGCATCCACCTCGGCATGGGGAAGACCCGCTTCACGCTTTCCACCCCAGAGGCCAGCCGGGAAGTGTCGATCAATTTGCTCGGTCTGCACAACGTGCAAAACGCCCTCTGCGCCGCGTCCATTGGCTACGGCATGACGCTCGACCTCGATGTCATAGCTGCTGGCCTGGAAAAGGTGGCCCGCGTACCGGGGCGTTTCGACGCCGTAGATTGCGGTCAAGATTTTTTTGTCATTGTGGACTACGCCCACACCGAAGATGGCCTGAAGAATGTGCTTGAAGCGGCGCGCGCGTTGTGCCAGGGCAAGATCATCACCGTCTTCGGTTGCGGTGGTGATCGTGACCGGGGCAAGCGCCCGAAGATGGGGAAGACGGCGGGAACGTTAAGTGACTATTGCGTGCTGACTTCGGACAACCCGCGGAGCGAGGATCCCCACCGGATCCTGCTGGACGTGGAGGTGGGCCTGCAGCGCGCTGGAAAAAGCAAGGAAGACCACTACTTGGTCATTGAAAACCGCGAAGAGGCTATCCGCCATGCGATTGCGTTGGCGAAGAAAGGCGATCTCGTCATGATCGCGGGCAAGGGCCACGAGGACTACCAGATCCTGGCCGACAAGACGATTCACTTTGATGATCGGGAAGTCGCCGCCTCTGC
>JBIJDL010000493.1:0-4853 GCA_044344195.1 Candidatus Hydrogenedentales bacterium | reverse complement strand
CGCGAAGACCCTCGGTGCGGATCACGGCATCAACGCGGGCTCCGAAACGCTCGCGGAGCAGGTGCTGTCGCTCACACACGGTCGCGGCGCGGATCGCGCTTTCGAGTGCGTCGGCATCGGCGCAACGGTCGCCTCGGCCTTTCAATGTGTGCGCAAGGGCGGTTCCATCACCCTCGTGGGCAACCTCGCGCCGAAGATTGACTTCCCCCTGCAACTCGCCGTCACCCGCGAAATCACATTGCTCGGTGTCTGCGCTTCGCAAGGCGAATACCCCGCCTGCCTCGACATGATCGCCCGCGGCGCCATTGACGTGTCCCCGTTGATGAGTGCCGTGGCCCCCCTGGCCGAAGGCGCAGCGTGGTTCGAGCGCCTCTATAATAAGGAGGCTGGTTTGATGAAGGTGGTGCTGAAGCCCGAAGGAACCCGGAAATGATTGGCCGATCTGGATCCTGCAGAGGCCCTTGCATCAAAGGAAGCACAAACGGAGGTTAGGCTTTCAGCCTGACCCAACGGCCACTTCGATTTCCGACAGCCTCGTCATTGTTGTGATTCATACCAAGTTTTTGTACTGAAGCTCGGGCCCATTGATGGACAACGTGGGCTTTGTGTCAGGCTGAAAGCCTAACCTCCATTAGGTCGCTTCGGAAAGTCCACAGGCCGTGGCAATCATACAGGTTTTCGCTTAATCAAGGAATATCACATGACCACCAACCCCTTCGACCTCACCGGCAAAGTCGCCCTGGTCACCGGCACCAGCCGTGGCCTCGGCCAGTACATGGGCCGCGCCCTCGCCCGCGCCGGGGCCGATCTCGTCATCACCAGCCGCGATGCGAGTACCCTCGCACCCTTTCAGGCCGAAATCGAGGCCCTCGGTCGACGCGCTTTCCCTGTGGCGCTGGACGTGCGCGATCACGAAAGCATCCAGCAGGCCATCGAAGCCGCCCACAACCACTACGGCCACATCGACATCCTCGTGAACAACGCCGGCTGCAACGCGCGCAAGCCCGCTCTCGACGTGACCTGGGACGACTGGAACCTTGTCCTCGAGACGAATCTGCGCGGAACCTTCTTCGTGGCCCAGGCGGTCGCCCGCAAAATGATCGATCAAGGTGGCGGGCGCATCATCAACATCGGCTCGGTGACTTGCGTCTTTGGCTACGCGGGTCTCGGGCCCTACTGCGCCAGTCGCGGTGGCACGCGCCAGCTCACCATGAGCCTCGCGGACGACTGGGGCGCCCATGGCATCACGGTGAACTGCCTCGCGCCCGGCTGGTTCAAGACGGCCCAGAATCAGGTGCTCTATGAAAACGAGGCATGGGTCGAGTATATTTGTGATCGCATCCCCTTGAAGCGCCCCGGCCAGCCCCACGATCTGGACGGTGCCGTGGTTTTCCTCGCGTCGGACGCGAGCGCCTATATCACCGGACAAACACTCCTCGTCGACGGCGGAATTTCCACCGGAGCAACGAAAGCCACCGTATAACGCAAAGGCAACCCACATGACGACATCGCGCGCAAACCATCCCGCCTGGCTCTATGTGTTGTTACCCGCTACCGCCATGCTCCTCGGCTGGGGCTTGCGCGGCTACATTGGCGGCGGCACCTGGGGCGCAATGATTCCGGGTGTCTTCGTCGCCCTCTCCATCTGCCTGCTGCTGGGCTACAAGATGGAGACTGCGGTCATCGCAGCCGTCTTCGGTGCCATGGGCGTGGGCCAGGGCGGAACCGAGACCTACGGACAGACCCTCGGATTAATAAGGGAATTGGACCGGTTCAAAGAAATTCAGGGGTGGGACACGCGCGCGTGGGGCGTCCTTGGATGCATCGTGAAAGGCGGCGTGTGGGGACTGCTCGGCGGCGCGGTGCTCGGCCTGGGCCTGGACCGCACGCAATACAAGCGCTCGACCGTCATCGCCGCGCTGCTGATAACGATCCCTGTGTTTATCATCGCCGTCAATTTCATCAACGAGCCCAAGTATCCGTGGCTCTATTTCTCCCACCCCGTGGGGACGCCCGAAGATCCACCGCGCGGCGAATCGTGGGCCGGACTGCTCTTCGCGCCGATCGCGCTCCTGGCTGTACTCCGCGCCCTTGGCCCGAAGGAGGCCTTCGCCATTCCATTGCAATTCTCCCTATGGGGCGCCCTCGGCGGGGCCATCGGCTTCGGCGGTGGCTGCCTCTGGCTTGCCTTCGGCCCCAATAGCTGGCAGTGGGTGGGCTGGTGGAAGATGATGGAGTTCTCTTTCGGTTTTGCCTTTGGCGCCGCGCTCGGTTGGTGCGCGTGGCTCAACCGCGAACACCTGGAAAGGGCCGGCCAGGAAGGTGACGCCCCCGTACCCAGTTGGCCGGTATTTTTGGCCTTTCTCGCCTATCTCGTCTTCATCACACTTGGAGGGCGATGGTTGTACGGCGCCCTGCCCGATGGCTTTCGCGACGATCATATCGTGCTTGCGGAAACCTTATCGGCGCTGTTTATTTTCATGAGCATCGGCGCGGTCACCTGCATCTTTGGTATGTATTCGCGCCATGCGGCATTGCAGGCGGCGATTACACTGACCGTTTACCACACCGTCCTCGATTACACGCGCGACCTCGGCACGCCCGACGCCTTTGGGTATACCCTGGCGGAATCCTGGCAGCAGATTATCCCGCTATTATGCGCCGCAGTCATCGGCGTGCTCGTCTACTACTTCATGAATCGACCGCGCCCGGTGCAGAATCTCCTGCTACTCGCCGTGTGGGCCTGCTACCTTTCCGGCTGCGCACGTTCCTTCTTGCACAAGGGGTTGTTCTTTCCCGAAGATGGCGTGGGGCGTTTTGAGGCCATGTTTGGCCATCACGCTTCCCTGATCCTCGTGCACGGAATCTTCACCGCATCGGCGATGCTTACCACGTGGTTCGTCATCAAGTATTTCAAGAATGAGAAGTTCGCCCGGATCGCGAATTGAATTGGAGGGTCGTGACGTTTAGTCTACGGGGGCGGCGTAGGCAACAGAGGTTCCGTCAAGCCCTGTTTCTGCCGTCCCTGTTGTCTCTGATGTCCCTGTGACCTTGAAAGCGATTCCCGGACCATGAATCTGCGTTCGATTCTTTCTCTTGCGGCCCTCGTCGCCGCCCTCCTCGTTACACTGTGTGCCCAGGCCACCCCGCTCCCCCTTGACCCCGCCGCGTGGCATTTGACCAACACCGGCAAGTTCGAATCGTGGACCGACCGGCGTGGCCTGCTGGTGCTGCACCATCCCTGGGAGGTCTCCGAGAAAGACTTCGCCGCCATAGCCGAGCAATCGACCACCATCCCCGCTACGTGGGAGGGGCCGCTGCGTCTTCATTTCTACATGACCGACGACTATGACGGTGCGACCGAGCCCGTGACGGAGGGCTGGCTTGGCCAGATCAATCTGCCCGGTCATCGCTTCAAGCAATTGCTTGTGAATGGGGAAGTCGCGTGGCAGCAGGATGTGGCCGATGCCACGGACGTCGCATTGCCCACGCACTTCTCTGTGGATCTGCCCGAAAGCGTCAAATCGGGCGACACCATCCGCGTTGCGTTTCGCCTGCTCGATGTCGCGGGCAGCATGGAGCGCCTGCCGGGGGACCACCGCCGCGTGGGGGATACGGACGGGATCAAGGAAGAGGACCCCTGGAAGTTCATGACCCACCTTTATGTGGGCGACGTAACACTCGCGCCCGCTGGTGAAGGGGTGGAAGCGGGCGCAATGCCATCGGTCACGGGTGCGAGTAAGCTCCATGGCGAGCGTTGGCCCCTGGCATCCGCGAATTTGGAGGGCAGCCTCCTCCCCGCCACCCTGCCGCTGCGCCATGCGCCGAAGTGCGCCACCACGGTTCCCCTGCAAACGGGAATTCCCTTTGCCATGGGCGCAGTGACCGACCCGGCGCACATCCAATTGACGGACAGCGCGGGCGTGGTCATTCCAATCGCCGCGCGCACGATGGACACCTGGCCCGATGGCAGCGTGCGCACGGCAATTGTGACCGCGCTGTTGCCTGGCGAGCTGGAAAGCGTGACGCTGAACGTCAACCCTGCGGCGGTGGCCCCAACGACACCCGAAGACGGTCGCCGCTTTGAAGCAGCCACGGCCAACGATGGATCGCTTCAGTTCACCCTCGCGCAAGGGCCCCGGCGCGTCGAGTCTGCTACGGGCATCCTCAAGATTGACGGTGCCGACGCCGCGCTCTATCCCGAGAGCACGGAAACCATCGACGAGAGCCCGATTCACCGCGAGGTGGAGGTGCGCGGGCGCATCAAGAGTGGCGAAACAGTCTTTGGACGCTTCGTGCTTCGTGCCCTGACCTTCGCGGGTCAGCCCGTGGCGCGCCTTCAGTTTCGCGTCTTTCACGACTTGCCTGGCACTCGCTCGGTCACACGTATGGCGCTTCGCCTACCCTGGCCAGGCGCACCCGACACAACGGTAGTCTCAGGTGCCAGCCAATCGAATGGCCCCGCGTCGATGGCGCAGTACGAGGCGGAAAAATACCGATGGAACGGCGCAGAGGCCGATGGACAGGCCGCAGGTTGGATGGCCCTTACGGGTGACGCGGGCACCCTGCTCGCCCTTGTTAGAAACTTCAAGGACCAGTACCCCATCGCCGCCACGTGGGACGATAGCGCGTTGAGCCTGGAGCTGTTTTCTCCGACAGAAGCTATTCCCGCCTACGCACCCCACGAGGGCGAAGCCAAGCGCTATGAAATCTGGAGCGGCCTGTGGGACCATGCCCAGGGTGCGGAAGCGCTGGCTGCACAGGCCGCGTGGATGCAGAATCCGCCGGGACTCTTCAATCCGGATTACGCCTGCGCCACGGGAGCCTTCGGGCCCGCCGCGCCCCACGATGCC
>JBIJDL010000643.1:0-3371 GCA_044344195.1 Candidatus Hydrogenedentales bacterium | reverse complement strand
ACCACCGTCCCTATTGCGTCCATTTGGCACCACGCCCCCGGTTGCGCTACATTCATAGCACCAACGCGACTTCCGAGCCCAACACCATGATCCCCATCACCGACCATATCATCCTCGAAGACGACGAGATTCAGGAGAGCTTTATCCGGAGCTCCGGTCCCGGCGGCCAGAACGTGAACAAGACCTCCACGGGGGTACAGCTCCGCTTCAATGCGTCGCTATCGCCCGCGCTGACGGAGTCGGTCCGCACGCGGCTGCTGTCGCTGGCGGGTTCGCGTGCCACGGTAGACGGCGTGATTATTATCACTGCGACGGAGCACCGCAGCCAGTTGGCGAATCGGGAAGAGGCGCTGGCGCGGCTGGTGGCGCTGATCCGCCAGGCGACGCTGCGCCCGAAGTACCGGAGACCCACGCGGCCCTCGAAGGCCGCGAAAGAGCGGCGCATGGAGGGCAAGGCGCGGCGGGGGGACGTGAAGAAGACGCGGGGGCCCGTGCGCGGGGGGGACGACTGAAAAACGCCGGGAAGCGCTCGCGATGGATGCGCTTCCCGGCGAAACTGCCTTAGTTGTGTAGCGGGGACTGACAGGGCTTAGAGCACGCCTTCCACCAGGTGAGAGGACCAGCCCTGAATCTTGGCGACATAGGGGTCGCCGTAGGTGGTGACGGGGAACTTGCCGCCCGCACCCTGGTACTTCAGGAACTCAACATGTCCGTCCATGTAAAGCACGTTGGAGCCGCCGGGGACGTGGTTGAAAATGGAAACCGCGGCCGTGATGTTCTCGTCGTCGGAGTTACTCACTTTCTTGGTGGTGCCCCAGGCGTCGATCATGACCGGCAAGGTGCTCTGGGCTTCGGAGCTCGCGCCGGGATTGTTGATGTCCGTGATGAGGAAGCGTTCCACGCCATCGCGGAGTTTCTGGGCGGAGGCCGGTCCAAGGATCAGTGCGCCGCCGCCGTCGAAGCCCACAGCCCGTTCGGTTGGCGCATCGGCCGTGGAGGCGAGGTTGGCCTCGTTGGGCATCTCAGAAGTCATTTGGAACAGACCCGTAAGCACGTTGCCCTTGTCGTCGTCATAGGTGAAGGTGTTGTAGGGACAATCCACGCCCATGTCCAACTGGACATATGCCGCCGGGACAGCCTTGGCATTGCGGATGACTTTCTCGATAGCTTTCCACGCCAGACGCGCGCTCGATCCGTGGTCCACGGCATATCCGAAATACGGATAGGAACGGGGAATGGCGAGGTGGGCCAGCATGCAGTTGAAGTTGGCCGTGCCGCCGTCGATCAGGCCGTTGATCTGGTCGACACCCTCGTCGAAGCCCAGCGCCTGCTGGGTCCAGACGTCACCCGCGCTGTCCGAATCCGAAGGACACACCATAACGTTTACATCGGCCAGGTACTCGGGATAGATCTCCGTGATCTCGATGCCCTGGAAGTCGTTGTTGAAGCCTGGCAGCGTGCGGTTCAGATCGGGAAAACGCCCACCCTTGCTCTCGCCGGCGTACATCTTCATGACCAAGCCCATCTGCTTCAGATTGTTCTGGCAGCTAGCGCGGCGCGCGGCTTCGCGGGCACGGGCGAGGGCTGGCAGCAAGATGGCCGCCAGGATGCCGATGATGGCGATAACCACCAGCAGTTCGATGAGGGTGAAGCCCTTTGATTTCATTGTTTTCTCCTGAGAATAAGTGTTGGGATTGATGAGTTTCTGGATCAAGACACGAGAATCTTACGAACACGAGCGACAGTCGTAAAGGAGAAATCAAAGACAGGGATCCACGCCACGCGTTCGCTGAAACCTATCCTGTTTTTCACTGCACAGTCTGCCAAGGCTGAAGAGTACGCGCCACACGTTAGAGCCACTTCAGCGCTTCGCTAGATTTTTGTTAGAACAAGTGAATCGGGCTCGCGCGGCGGCGATCTTCCAAGTGAAGAGTTACGCGCGCGATTTATTCCCAATCTAAACGTTCGCACATACTGCGGAAACAAATCTCCCCTATCCTCCCATCGTGTCTATAGGAGCCAATTCGTTGGTTATGGGAATGGCTAGCGTCCCCACCTACGAATCGGGCGTGTTTCACCAGTCGGCCAGGCAGCAGCAGCCGGACGCGAAATCTTGAAGAACTCCCTGTAGGAACCTTCATATCAATCAGTGCGCCACCCGTGTATGCCCTGGCAATAATTTCGCGAAGTGTCCAGTAAGTTTCTCGAACTTCAACCAAGAGACAACGGAGAAGAACAATGCGCAAGAAAGGTTTCACCCTCATCGAGCTGCTGGTGGTTATCGCCATCATCGGCATCCTGGCCGCAATCCTATTGCCGGCCTTGGCCCGCGCCCGCGAGGCGGCCCGCCGCGCGAGCTGCCAGAACAATCTGAAGCAGATGGGCCTCGTGCTCAAGATGTATTCCAATGAATCGAAAGGGCAGAAGTTTCCCCGATTTGGTCTCCAGGAGAATCTGGAGGCGAAAGAGTATCGCGACGACTCGTCCGGCACGGTGCCCTTCACCGACTGGGACTTGGACGCGCAGAATATCCCTTCCGGCGTGGAGCTCTACCCGGAGTACCTGACCGACCTCAAGATCGTGTTCTGCCCTTCGGACAGCGAGAGTGTAGAAGAGTACACCGACTGCTCGCCCGGCAAACTCGGCGTGTGGTGCGAAGGCGCTGAGGGTAGTCTACCCACGAGCCACCCGCTTTATGGCACCGTGGCGCCCGGCGCGCTGGAAGATGCCAGCTATACCTACTGGCCCTGGGTCATTGACTCGGTGGATCAGTTCGGCACGCTGGTGACCATCACCATGGGCAAACCGGACTACGGCATGATGAACCTCGAAGGCGGCATCGGCGACTGGCTTGACGCGGGCTTCGGCACGACGCTTCAGTCCTTCTATGACAACCTGGAGAAAGACATCAATGTCGGAAGCTGGCCGGCCGCGCAAGTAGCGGCCCACGTGGCGGACTTTACCGGCATCAACATCAACGTAGTTGGCAACGGCGGCGGTAGCACGATTCTCCGCCTTCGCGAGGGTGTGGAGCGCTTCCTCATCACCGACATCAACAATCCCGGGGCCTCGGCAAAGGCGCAGAGCACGACGCCGGTGATGTGGGACAACATCGGAACGGGTGCGCTGGTTCCGCCGCCGTCTCCCTGGTTCAAGGAGGAAGGGCCTGACTCCTTCAACCACATACCGGGCGGCTGCAATATCCTCTACATGGATGGCCACGTGGCCTTCTCTAGATACGGCAGCAACGACGGCCAGATCCCAACCAGCAAGCTGGCCGCCGCCATTGGCTTCAACTATTCGTCGTGGGACGACTGATCGGGGATCGGGCGTGGGCGTATACTGATCCGTGGCACCCCATCCGGCGCAAG
>JBIJDL010000492.1:0-4865 GCA_044344195.1 Candidatus Hydrogenedentales bacterium | reverse complement strand
CGGGCTGGAAACAGGTCGATACCCCCTCAAAAGAGGACCCCCGAATTCTCGACCGCGCGGTGTTCAACACCACCGTTCGGCGCGGCTCAACAAATTGCCCGGTCTACCTCGTGGCCGACGCATGGGACGGTGCAAACATCCGCGATGCGATGACGGCCCATTTCACGATGACGGCGGGTGCCCTGGTAGAACAGATTTCGATCAAGAATGGCGATAGGGACCTCACCATTGAAGCGGGCGGTGCGGCGCACCTGCTGGTCTTCGTCGGACACAACGGACTGATGGATTTTGCCCTGGATCCCCCAGCAACTTCTTTCCCCAATCTACCGCCCCGATCCGCAGCCGCCTTGGCCTGTGCGAGCAAACCCTACTTCGAGGAGCGCCTGACCGCCGTTGGCGCCCACGCGCTCCTGCTAACGACTGGGCTGATGGCTCCCGAGGCGTACACGCTCGATGCGGCCATTCGCGCCTGGGCCTCGGGCGGGGACACGGCTGCCACCGGCGAGGCAGCGGCATCAAGCTACAACAAGTATCAGAAATGCGGCATGAAGGGCGCTCGGCGGCTCTTCTGGGGGGCGGAGTAGCACGGGAAGGTCTTCCAATTAGCATTGGAATGGTTCGTGCCACACGATCTCGCCGAAAGGCGAGTTCGAGTGCGCTGTGGGAGAGCATCTCGATCCATGCAGTCAATGTGGAGCGGTCCTTTTGTACTCGATTCCCGTCTGTAACGTTCAAAAGGGCCGTGCGGGTTCTTGCTGGAAGGCTCAAGGGGAACGACGCTCAACGCACTCGAACTCGCCTTACGGCGAGATCGTGTGGCACGACGTGGATCAGCGCCATCGCACGAGGCCTACGGCGCCACACACGTCTGGTCCACTTCCACCACCACACCCCGCGCTTCCAGGGTCGGGATCCCGCTGCAGAGCGCGTCGGGGTTCAGCGGATTTCCAGTAAGACGGACCACATCGTTGAATCCCAGTCCGGGATTGGCCACGAGCGGTGCGATGTCCTGTATCTGATTCATCTGGAGCGTCAGCAACTGGATTGATTCGAAGTCGCTAAGCACGCTGACATCCGCAATGCCATTGGCGGACAACTGGAGTTCCCGAAGGCTCACTAGATCGGCCAGGGGGGCGATATCTTCGATCTGGCAATCAAAGAGAATCAAGGTTTCGAGATTCACCAACTCGGAAATGGCCCCGAGATCGCGGATCTCGTTTGCCGCCAGATCCAGGAAGACCAGATTCGTCAACAGGCCCAGCGGACCCAGGTCGTCGCCCTCCGGGTCACCATCGACTTGGGTGAGGGCGGTGAACGCGAGCGACAACTCGCGTAGCCCCGTGCGGAATCGCAGCGGGAGTATATCGGCGAGATCCGGATTGCGCTCGAGATTCAACTCGGTCAGTTGCTCCAGATCCCGAAGTGGCGTGATGTAGGTCACCTGATTGATACCGAGATCGATCAACTCGACCTCACGCAATGCGGCCAATGGCGAGATATCGGTGATGGCGTTGTCCCGGAGGTTTAGTGTGCGCAATTTCCGCAGGGACCCAATCTCCGCGATATCGGTGAGATCATTCGATTCGAGCAGTAGCGTCTCCAGATTTACCGCGAACTCCAGCCCGGCAAGGTTGCTGATGCCGGCCTCTGCTCCGTCCAGCGTGGTGAGGGTTTCCAAATCGGCCACGCGGATACTTGCCGTGGGTATGCCCAGGGCCGCACGCAGGGTGGCGTCCAGCTTGGCGTCGGGAAAGCGCACAACCTGCCGCACCTCGATGAGATCTTCCACCACCCGCTCGCTCATGCCCCAGGGCGTCTCCACGATGAGCGAGACGGTGTAGGTGCCGCGCTCGGTATAGGTGTGGACGGGATTCATCGCCGTACTCGTGTTGCCGTCACCAAAATCCCATCGCCAGTTGGTAATGGGCTGGCCGCCGTCCTTGCTCAGGTCGGTAAAGGTAACCTCCAGCAGCAGGTCGCCCGCACGCACCGAAGGACTGAAATCGGCTATCGGCAGATAGAACTGGCAGCCGGACAGCACTATGGCCAGGCAACACAACACGATGGAATAACGGCGCATGTCGTAAAGGTCCTCGGTGACTCGGAGCGAGGCCCTAGTATAGGGGATTCGGAAGAGCAAGTCACCCTTGGGGAGAATCAGACCGATAGGACGGATTGTATCGGTCCTATCCGTCCTATCGGTCCAATAAAAAATCCCCGGCGCCTATCGGGCGCCGGGGCTTGTGTTATTTCTTCTCTTATTTCGCGTTCTGCAGCTTGATCAGGTTCAGCGCGCTTCCGGCCTTCCACCACTCAATCTGCCCTTCGTTGAAGCTGTGGTTCACCTTGAACTCTTCCACCGAGCCATCGGCGTGAGTGAGGCGCAGGGTCAGCGGTGTGTTCGGGGCGAAGCTGTCCAGCCCGAGGATGTCGATGGTGTCGTCCTCGCGGATCTTGTCGTAGTCCGCCGTATCGGCGAAGGTCAGACCCAGCATGCCCTGCTTCTTCAGGTTGGTCTCGTGGATGCGGGCGAAACTCTTCACCAGCACGGCGCGAACGCCGAGGTGGCGCGGCTCCATGGCGGCGTGTTCGCGGCTCGATCCTTCGCCGTAGTTGTCGTCGCCCACCACAATTGTGGGGACGCCGGCGGCCTTGTAGCCTCGGGCAACGGCCGGCACTTCGCCGTACTCGCCCGTAAGCTGGCTCTTCACTTTGTTGGTCTCATCGTTGTAGGCATTCACCGCGCCGATGAGGCAGTTGTCGGAGATGTTGTCCAGGTGACCACGGAAGCGGAGCCAGGGACCCGCCATGGAGATGTGGTCCGTGGTGCACTTGCCCTTGGCCTTGATCAGCAGCTTCGCGCCGGTGATGTTGCCACCGTTCGCCGCGAAGGGATCGAGCAACTGGAGGCGCTTGGACGCGGGATCCACGATAACTTCCACGCCGCTGCCGTCTTCCGCCGGAGCCTGGTAGCCGGGATCGTCGCAGCCGAAGCCGTTCGGGGGCAGCTCCACCGCCGTGGGGGGATCGAGCTTCACCGCGACGCCGTCTTCGTTGATGAGCGTGTCGGTGATGGGGTTGAAGGTCAGGTCACCCGCGAGCGCCAGGGCCGTCACCATGGCGGGCGAGGTCACAAAGGCGTGGGTCTTCGGGTTGCCATCGGCGCGCTTGGCGAAGTTGCGGTTGAAGGAGTGGACGATGGTGTTCTCCTTCTGCTCTTCACCGTGGCGATAACGCGCCCACTGGCCGATGCACGGCCCGCAGGCATTCGCCAGTACCTGGCCGCCGATGGTCTCGAAGTCGGCCAGCACACCGTCGCGCTCCACCGTGGCGCGCACGAGCTCGGAGCCGGGCGTGATGGTGAATTCGGCCTTGGCCTTCAGGTTCTTTTCTTTCGCCTGGCGGGCCACGGAGGCGGCCGAGGTCATGTCTTCGTAGCTGGAGTTGGTGCAGGAACCGATGAGGCCCACTTCCACCACCTTTGGCCAGCCGTTTTCCGCGCAAACTTTTTTCATCTGGGAGATGGGCGTGGCGCGGTCCGGCGTGAAGGGCCCGTTGAGGTGGGGCTCCAGTTCGCTCAGGTTGATCTCGATGAGCTGGTCGTAATATGCGCCGGGGTTTTCATACACCTCGGGGTCCGGACGCAGGTGGTCGGCCTGGGCCTTGGCCAACGCCGCCACATCCGCGCGGTCCGTCGCTTCCAGGTAGCGCACCATGGACTCGTCGAAGGCGAAGGTCGACGTCGTCGCGCCGATTTCGGCGCCCATGTTGCAGATGGTGCCCTTGCCCGTGCAGGACATGCTTTCGGCGCCTTCGCCGAAGTACTCGACGATGGCGCCCGTGCCACCCTTCACCGTGAGGATACCGGCCACCTTCAGGATCACGTCCTTCGGGGTGGTCCAGCCGCTCATCTTGCCGGTGAGCTTCACACCGATGAGCTTGGGGAACTTCAGCTCCCAGGCCATGCCCGCCATCACGTCCACCGCGTCCGCACCGCCGACGCCGATGGCGACCATGCCGAGGCCGCCCGCGTTCACCGTGTGGGAGTCGGTGCCGATCATCATGCCGCCGGGGAAGGCGTAGTTTTCCAGCACCACCTGATGGATGATGCCCGCGCCCGGCTTCCAGAAGCCGATGCCGTACTTATTGGAAACAGAGGCCAGGAAATCGAAGACCTCTTTGTTGTTGGTGATGGATTCGGCCAGATCGGCCACCGCACCGGCCTTCGCCTGGATCAGGTGATCGCAGTGGGCCGTTGAGGGAACGGCCACTTTCTTGCGGCCGGCCTGCATGAACTGGAGCAGGGCCATCTGGGCCGTCGCGTCCTGCATGGCCACGCGGTCCGGAGCAAAATCGACATAGTCCACGCCACGCGCGAAGGCCTTCGTGGGCACGCCGTCCCAAAGGTGGGCGTAGAGCGTCTTCTCCGAAAGGGTCAGCGGACGCCCCACGATCTTCCGTGCGGCGGCAATGCGCTCGGCCGCCCGGGCGTACACCTTTTCAATCATGTCGATGTCGAATGCCATGGTATGCACCTTCTCCTGGAATCATGCGGTTTGGACAGACAGCCCGTTGGGTTCAACGATGCTCGCCCGGCTGGATCGGGCCGTGAAGATTGCACGGAACGAACTGCCGATTGGGTGGCGAGGGAGCAGCGGCGTGCCTGGAGGGCCCAAGCCACCGCGAAGGGTGATTATACTAAGACAGCCTGGAACCGCGCAAGACGAAGCGGATCAGCGTTTTTCCGCTTCCGGCAGCGGGAAGTCGATGCCGGGCACCCCGTTGCGTATCTGCCACGCGGTATAGGACCGATCCACCCACTTGAAGAGGGAGGTTTCGAGCAGAAAAGGCCGGGCAATCAGGAA
>JBIJDL010000491.1:0-4873 GCA_044344195.1 Candidatus Hydrogenedentales bacterium | reverse complement strand
GCTCACCCGGCACAAAGGCCTGGAGTTCCATCGCCCAGTTGTCGGCTTCCACGATGCCCTTGCCGTTGCGGGCCCGTTTGATCTGGGCCACAGGGATGGAGTTCTTGGTCAGATGGGCCGAGAGGTTGTGCTGGAAGCGGAGGTTATCCAGCACCACGGGATCGCGCTGGTAGGTTTTCACGAGGAAGCGGCCCGCTTCCGTATCCACCACCATCTTTCGATGCCGCCGCTGGTGGGTGCTTTCCAACTGCCACGGCAATTGGACCTCGCCCAGATCGTAATTCTCGCGAATCACGGCCTGGATGATTTCCATACCGGAGAGCTTTGGCGTTATACGCGTATCGGTTCCCATGTTCCACCAATGTCCTGAGTCTACATTGCCCTGACAGACGAACACACTACACTATAACGCACGGAAGGGCCATCCACAAAAAATATCATCCTCTCCACTCTCCACACTATTTACAGTTCGGCGTGGGTGGAAGGAGATACCTTCGATATAGCATACTACGGCGTCGAGTTGAGCGCAGTGCCTCCCCTACGAAATCGCCGGGGGCACGCTGTCGCGCCATTTGTCCGGTATGCGCTTGAAAATCGCTCCCGGAGAATATAGGATCGATAGCTTAACGATAACCTGTTCTCATTCATCTCAGGAATCCGTCCGTACATGGTCACGATAGAGCAGTGCCGGCGAAAGCTCGGCCCAGGCGCCCATTTTTTTTGCGAGCATTTCCATGCGGCCGAGGGGGACCATGTGGCCCTCTGGGGACCCAGCGGTTGCGGGAAGAGCACCATGCTCAACCTCGTGTCCGGGTTGCTCCGTCCCGATTCCGGCAAGGTCATCGTGGACGGGACCGAAATCCAGGATCTTACCGAAGGCAAGCTGGATTATTTCCGCGGTGACCGGCTGGGCTTCGTCTTTCAGACCTTTAATCTCCTTTCTCCCTTCACCGCATTGCAGAATGTCATGCTTTCCATGCGCTTCAGCGACAAAGTGCCCTCGGGCGAGTGGAAATCCCGCTCCACCATGCTGCTGGAGCGGGTGGGCCTGGGGCATCGGCTGCACAGCAAGCCGCGCACGATGAGCGTGGGCGAGCAGCAGCGCGTAGCCATCGCCCGGGCCCTGGCGAACCACCAGCGCATCATCGTGGCCGACGAGCCCACGGGTAGTCTCGACCCCAAGAACGCGGCGGAGGTGATGAACCTATTCCTCGAAATTTGCACGGAAGAGAAGGTGACCATGCTGCTGGTGACCCATGACAAGGAACTGGCCGCCCGCCTTCCGATCCAGTTTGAGTGCAAGGGCCTGGTGACGGAGGAAGCGCAATGAGCCTGTGGCAAATCGCCTGGAGCTACCTCTGGAACCGCAAACTGACGACGGTGCTGACGATTCTTTCTGTCGCACTGGCTGTGGGGCTGATATCGTCGGTGCTCAGTCTTCGCCAGCAGTTGGAACAGCGCTTCGCGGAAGAGGGCCAGGCCTTCGACCTTGTGGTTGGCCCCAAGGGCAGTCCTCTGTCGCTTGTGCTGGGCAGTGTCTATTTCATGGACTCCGCTATCGGCGCCATGGACCTGGCGGATTTTTACAAGCTGAAGAACGACAAGGATTTCGTCAAGGACATCTTCCCCATCGGCCTCGGCGACACCTACGGCGGCTTCAGGATCGTGGGTACCACGCCCGAGCTGCTGCACCACGAGTGGGTGGGGTCCATCAGCGGCGAAGTGCGCAGGCCTTTTGTGCTGCGAGACGGCCGCGCCTTCGAGGCGCCCATGGAGGCCGTCGTTGGGGCCGTCGCCGCAGGCAAGCTGGGGCTGAAAATTGGCGATACCTTTGAGAGTATCCACGGTTCCTTCAATATTTCCGAGGACCTTCAGGAATTTGATCACAGCGGCCATCCCTACACGGTCGTTGGCATCCTGGAGACCAGCGGCTCGCCCTTCGACCGTGCCATCTATTGCAGCATCGAATCGGTCTGGAACGCCCACGGACACGAAGGTGCCATCGAAGAAGGCGGCGAGCCTCATGAGCACCACGAAGGCGACGGCCACGATCACGCTGCGGAAGGCCACGCCGAAGCGTCGGTCGCCGACGACAATCATGCGGCGGGGGAAGGTCTGACTATCAGCGCCGCGCTGGTACAGTTGCAGAGTCCGGCCCAGCGCTTCGAATATGAGGGCTGGATCAACGAGAACACCAACGCCATGGCGGCGGTGCCCATCCAGATCATCAGCGATTTCTTCAAAGACTTCCTCGACCCGATCAAGGGGCTGATGCTCGCCACGGGTTATCTGGTGGTGGTCATCTCGGCGCTGAGCATCCTCATCGGCCTGTACCTGAGCATCATCCAGCGCCGCCGCGATCTGGCCATCATGCGCGCCCTGGGCGCCAGCTCCACAGAGATTTTCGGGGCGGTGCTGATCGAGGCCCTGCTGGTCACCCTGATGGGTATCGCGACTGGATGGCTCTTCGGCAACCTGGTCATCGCGATTATGGGCCAGATCCTGGCCCGGGACTATGGCCTGGTCATCACGCCCTTCGGCATCAGCGGCGAAGAGATTCGTGCCTTCGCCTCCGTTGCCCTCGTCGGGCTGGTTGCGGGTATACTCCCGGCCTGGCAGGCGTATAATGGCGACGTGGCCAACGATCTGGCCGACCGTCAGTAACCGTAAATTCATTCAGTCATCATAAGGAATTGGAAGTAGCATGAGACAACGAGCGAAACGCGATCTGATAGCCCTGGGCGGCGTGGTGGTGGTAATTGCCGCGCTGATCGTATTGAATTACACCTTCAGCCTTTCGGATCTGGTCGAGAAATACGACCAGATACGAAAAACAGCCGAGGCGGCCCGCGAGAAGGAAGGGATGGATATCCTCAAGTGGCACCACATGCGCGCCACCGACGGCAACCTGCGCAGCGGCGCCACCTTCACCGAGGAACTCATGGCCTTCAACAACAAGCAGGTCAACCTCATCGGATTCATGGTGCCCGAGAATAAATTTCGCGACGTGGAAGAATTCCTCATGTTGCCCCTGCCCATCGAGTGCTATTTCTGCAAGCGACCTCCCGTGCACGATGTCATGGCGATCCAGATGGAAGCGGGCACCACGACTCAAATCTTCGAGGGCCCGATCCTGGTCAATGGCGTGCTCCGCCTTCACGAAGGCCCCAAGCAGAAATACTTCTACTCCATCGACCACGCCGCGCTGGAGTCCGCCGAGAAGGGCGGGCAGTTGAAGAAGAGGTACATTCCGCCGGAGCACATGCTGTCTGGACACGAAAAGGAAGTGGTGCTCGACGAGGGCATCGACGTGGACAAGCTGGGCAAGTAGCCCGCACTCCGCACGTGGAATCCACCCGCGATTCCCGCATATACTAAGGTCACTAACCCCAACGTCACCCCCGGGCCGCGCCCAGCGCGGCCCGCTTATTATGGAGAGCATCCCCATGGCCATCACGTCCTTTTCCCCGCCCGTCCGCACCCTCATGGGCCCCGGCCCCTCCGACATCAATCCCCGCGTGCTCGCGGCCATGGCCAAGCCCACCCTGGGCCATCTGGACCCGGCCTTCATCGAGATGATGGACGAGATGAAGCTGCTCCTCCAGTATGCCTACCAGACGAAAAACGAAATGACCCTCCCCATCTCCGCACCCGGCTCCGCCGGCATGGAGTGCTGCTTTGTGAACCTCGTGGAACGCGGCGACAAGGTCATCGTCTGCAAAAACGGCGTCTTCAGCACGCGCATGATCGAGAACGTGGAGCGCTGCGGCGCCCAGGCCGTCGTGGTGGAAGACGCGTGGGGCAGCCCGGCCGATCCGAACAAGCTCGAAGACGCCCTCAAGGCCAACCCCGACGCGAAGATCGCGGCCTTCGTCCATGCCGAGACCGCCACGGGTGCGCGCTCCGATGTGAAGACCCTCACGGAGATCGCCCATGCCCACGGCGCAATGGTGATCGTGGATGCCGTGACCTCCCTCGCGGGCATCGAGCTGCGCGTCGACGACTGGGGTATCGATGCCATCTATTCCGGTAGCCAGAAATGTCTCTCCTGCACCCCCGGCCTCTCGCCCGTGAGCTTCGGCGAGCGCGCCGTGGAGCACATCAAAGCGCGGAAGACCAAGGTCGAAAGCTGGTTCCTCGATCAAACCCTCGTCATGGGTTACTGGGGCAACGGCGGCGGCAAGCGCGCCTACCACCACACCGCGCCTATCAACGCCCTCTACGGCCTCCACGAAGCCCTTGTGATCCTGCAGGACGAAGGCCTGGAGAATTCCTGGGCGCGCCACTTGAACAACCACAACGCCCTCAAGGCCGGCCTCGAAGCCATGGGCCTCGAAATGCCCGTGGACCCTTCCTGCCGCCTGCCCCAGCTCAACGTCGTGAAAATTCCCGAAGGCATCGACGACGGCGCGGTGCGCACGGCGTTGCTCACCGAATACAGCCTCGAAATCGGCGCGGGACTCGGCGCGGCCGCGGGCAAGAACTGGCGCATCGGCCTCATGGGTCACGCCAGCTCCAAGAAAAACGTAATCCTCTGCCTCACGGCACTCGACAGCGTGCTCACCCGCATGGGCGCGCCGATCCACAGCGGCGCAGGCGCCCAGGCGGCCGTGGCGTATTACAACTGAGCAGCAAAAAAGACCCCAATATAAGCTCCTGATATTGCGCGGAAACACCGGTATTCCGAGGCGCACCAACGTGGCTTAGGCTTCCAGCCTGAGACAAAGCGCTCTCGAGTCTCCGAAGCGCCCTTTGTGTAGTTTGTGGACCACGGTTGCGAGACGAATCGGGGGGCCGCTTGCGCATTGGCGTGTGCGGAATCTCAGCCTGGAAGGCTTAGCCACGTTGGTCGCCACTGGTATTTCAGGTTCCC
>JBIJDL010000489.1:0-4885 GCA_044344195.1 Candidatus Hydrogenedentales bacterium | reverse complement strand
CGATATTGACCGAGCCTTTCATGGTGGACTTGGTGGTGCCCTTCCCCTCTTCGCCCTCGGGCAGGGGGCTGTGGGGCCCGCGGATATTGGCCGAGGAGGCGAGGCCCTTGGCGTTGCCGATGTAGAGTGTTGCGCCATCGGGACTCATGCCGAGGGCGGAGGGATACCAGCCCGCAGGCAGAAAGCCGAGGACGGCACTTTCCGCGGCATCTTCGATGTCCACCACGCAGACATTGTTGTTGTCGGCATTGGCGATGTAGAGCGTTTCCGATTCGGGATCGAGGGCGAGGGCATTGGGCGTGGAGCCCTCCGGTGCGCGCTCGTGGAGCGAGGTGACGATGGCCCCCACGGCGCGGCCCCGGGCGGTATCGATGACCACCACGGTATTGTCGTTCGCGCAGCAGACAAAAAGGCGTCCGTCCTTCGCGAGAATCATGTCGTTGGGGTTGTCCCCCACTTCGATGGTGGCCACGATGCTGTTGCTCGCCGTGTCGATGACGGAGACGCTGTCGCTGGCCCAGTTGGAACAGTAGAGTCGGGCGCCGTCGGGGGAGAGCACGAGATCGTAAGGATTTACGCCGGTGGGAATGCGGGTGATGATCTCGCCCTTCGCCGTATCGAAAACGACAATGTTGCCGGCTGTGCGGTTCGCCGCATAGAGCACGGGCTGGGAAGGGTGATGGGCCAGGGCGCTCCAGTAGATGTCATCGGGCGCGACGCTTTCCGCGAGTTCGCGCACGGGTTTGTCCGACAAGCGGGTGCCGTCGTAGGCAAAGGCATAGACGGGTGCGCGAACACCCTCCTTCGATTTGTTGTTTCCGCCGGAGACATAAAGCGTTGCGCCGTCGGGCGACCAGGCGAGGCCCATGAAGGACGTGGGGAGAGAAATGACCTGGCTGCGCTCACCACTTGCGATGTTGATTAGGACCAGTTCGTGGGGATTGTAGCCGCTGCTGAGGGCCAGCATGAATTTTCCATCGGGCGTGGGCAGCAGGTTGGTCACGAGATCGTGCACGGGCACGGCGGTGCCGACGGGCGTGATCTGCCAGCCGTTGGGCAGGCGATAGCCGGATTCCGTAGGGCCGGGCAGCTCGGCGGCAGGCACTGGGGCGGATTGAAATGCGACAAAGAAGAGCAGGGCAATCGCAAGAAATTTCATGGGGTTCCCGATCTGTGGCGATGATTCGTCTTTCCCGATATACGCCTATACCGTGGCACATCCGGTGGAAAATGTCAAAGCAGGATTGTGTTAGCTTCCGCCTGTGGAATCATTTGCGATAGGATGGTGGGGCGACCATTACGCTGAATGAACCGTCCATCTACCGAAGGGCTTGGAAATCCATGCGTCTGCTTCTTGCCACTGCGTTCCTTGTCGGGGCCTGCTTCCCCGCAACCGCTGATTCCGATCCTTTCGCCTTTCCGGAGCCGGGCTCTCTGGCGAAACCGTGGACCCGGGCCTGGTGGCTCGGGAGCGCCGTGGACAAGGAAAACCTAACGAAATGGCTGGAGTCTATGTCCGCAGCGGGGCTGGGCGGTGTGGAAATCGTGCCCATTTATGGTGTGAAGGGGAATGAAAAGAACAATCTCCAGCATCTCTCGCCCGAGTGGCTCGCCATGATGGCCCACACGACCAATGAAGCGGCGCGTCTGGGCATGGGCGTGGACATGCCCACGGGCACGGGCTGGCCCTTCGGCGGGCCCACGGTGACGCCGGAGGATGCCGACGCGAAGCTCACGGTGGCGAAGGTTGATGTTGCTGCGAGCGGCGACGTCGTGGGGGTTCCGGAGGACGGTGCCCTCCATGCCTTCATGGCCTATGGCGCGGATGGCGCGGTCCTTGACCTGACGGATCAGGTGAAGGATGGGAAATTCTCGGGAACACTGCCGGAAGGCACTCATACGTTTTACGTGGCCTATTATCGATTCTCCGGAAGCCTGGTGGAGCGGGCGGGTCCGGGGGGCGCGGGCCGGGTGTTGAATTCTTACTCCGGCGAGGCGCTCCAGCGCTATCTGGCGCATTTCAGCACGGGCTGGGACCATTTTGATGGCACGCCCCTCCGGGCTTTTTCCCACGATTCGTTTGAATATGGTGGCGATTGGACCCCGGCGTTCTGGACTACTTTCGAAAAGCAGCACGGCTACGATCTGCGGCACCATCTGCCCGAACTTGCGGGGGAAGGCGATGAGGACCGCGTGGCGCGGATCAAGGCGGACTACCGGACGACTCTAGGCGATCTGTTGCTGAAGGATTACATCGCCCAATGGACCGAGTGGACCCACGCGCAGGGTTCCCGTTCACGCAATCAGGCCCATGGCTCGCCGGGCAACCTGCTCGATCTTTATGCGGCTTCGGACATCCCGGAGACAGAGATTTTCGGCCCCTCCGGCTTTCCCATTCCGGGGCTGCGGAAGGATCCGAACTTCGACAACGAGCCGCCGGATCTGTTGATGCTGAAGTTCTCTTCTTCCGCCGCGCACACGACAGGTAAGCCGCTGATTTCGGCGGAGACCTGCACCTGGCTTGGCGAGCACTTCCAGGTCGCGCTGTCCCAGTGCAAGCCGGAGATCGACCAACTCCTCGCGGCGGGCATTAACAATATTGCCTATCACGGCACGCCCTACTCCCCGGCGGATGCGCCCTGGCCCGGCTGGCTCTTCTACGCGTCGGTCCACTTCGCGCCGACGAATCCCTGGTGGGACGATTTTAAATTCTTGAATGCCTATGTGGCCCGGAGTCAGGCGCTGCTGCAGGAATGCACGCCGGCCAACGATGTGCTGCTTTATTTTCCGATTAACGATGTGTGGCACGACCCGAAGGGACTGCGGAAGCAGCTCACCGTGCATAACATCGACCAGTGGCTCATCGGCACGCCCTTTTACGACACGGCGAAGGCCCTCGCGGCGGCGGGCCATTCTTTCGACTATGTGTCTGACACGATCCTGCAGGGCGCGACGGTGGAGCGGGGTCGGGTGTTGCTCGGCGGCAACCACTACGCGGTGCTGGTCATTCCCGAAACGCCGCGCATGACGCCCGAGACCCTGGCGCAGCTATTCAAGCTGGCGGAGGCCGGAGCGACGGTGGCCTTCCTCGGAAAGGTGCCGGAGGACGTGCCCGGCTTCGGCAACCTGGAAGCGCGGCGCGATGCGCTCAAGACCGTGCAGGGGACCCGATCGAGCGCGGGACGGATCTACGAAGCACAACCTCTGGAGGCGGTTCTGTCGGGCGCGGGCGTTGCGCCGGAGACCCTGGCCACCTCGGGCCTGTCGATGATCCGCCTGAAGCACGCCGAAGGCTGGCTCTACTTCGTGGCCAATCTGACCGCGAAGCCGGTGGATGACTTCTGGACCCTGGCCACGCCCGCAAGAAGCGTGGTGCTGCTCGATACGCTGAACGAGCGCGCGGGGCTCGCGCAGACGAAAATGCGGGACGGCGCAACGGCGGTGCGCATCGCGCTGGAGCCGGGGGAATCGTGCTTCCTGCGGACCTACGCCGAGCGCGAAGTCACCGGCGCGGCCTGGCCCTATTGGCAGCCCGCGGGCGAGCCGGTTGCGGTCGAGGGCGAGTGGGACGTGACCTTCCTCAAGGGCGGGCCGGAGATTCCCGAACCCTGGCGGACTACCAAGCTCGAATCCTGGACCATCGCGCCCGACGAGGAGGTGAAGCGCTTTGTGGGGACCGCGCGCTACACCATCAACTTCGACGCACCCGGCGTGAAGCCCGAGGCCTGGCGCCTGGAGCTGGGGAAAGTTTGTGAAAGTGCCCGCGTCACGCTGAACGGCGAGTTCCTCGGCTGCGTCTGGAGCCTGCCCGCCACGCTTACGTTCAGGCAGCCCCTGAGACCGAAGGCGAACTGGCTGGAGATCGACGTAAGCAACCTCGCCGCGAACCGCATCGCCGATATGGACCGCCGGAAGGTGGACTGGAAGATCTTCGAGGAGATCAACTTCGTGAACATCCAGTACAAGCCCTTCGACGCCAGCGGCTGGCCCCTGATGGACTCGGGGCTGCTCGGGCCCGTGCGGCTGGTGCCGCTGCGGAAAAGTTAGTCGCGCGGGGACTGCTGCCGATTGGCGCGTGACCTCGGTGGTGTGCGTGTGACCACGAGCCGATCGGCTGCAGTCCCCTCGGGTGCCGAGCAGGCCGCGTGGATTTTCCCTTCCTGATATGACTCAGGTTACAGGGAAAGATGATCGCCCTCCCCAACAGATTAGACGCGGACGGGGACCGGCGCGAGCACGACTTTGGGGGCCCCATTTCCACTTCCTCTTTCATTGCTCTCGCCCTAATTTACTACACCTGCGGAAATCTCCTCAAGCATGCTGGCAAGTGCTTTCTCTAGATTCCGCTCCTTTAGTTCATGCCTTACCGCTTCAACGTCGCCGCCGTGCTTCAGCAGAAAAGCCAGATGCGCTGTGTTCTTCTTACTCACGGCTGTCGTTATGTTTCGTGTCGGATCGGCACCTTGCTCCACCAGGAATCTCAACATCGGCATGTCGTCGTTCACCGTTGCATAGTACAACATATTCCATTCTGGATTGGCCTCGCCTCTCATTCCTGATTGAAGCGGCTTTGGGTTCAGTTCTGCCCCATGCTGGATCAAGAGACTTGCCATTTCAATACTTCGATTTATTACGGCCAAGGGTAGCAGCGGTGATGTGTGAACTCCAGCAGTACCCCAGTCTTCGATTCGTCCGTTGTTCGGCCCCGCTCCCGCAAGATTGAATTTCAACCGCCGACGCGCCAGATCCAGATTGTTCTGAGCGACTGCGTCCTCTAACGATGTGTAGTTGGCCGCGCAGGCGCATATCACGATAAGAACAAGAAAAAAACTCGCAATTGGGCGATATAGACCCGGTGTGAAGCGGGGCTCTCCGGACTCCGCCC
>JBIJDL010000488.1:0-4891 GCA_044344195.1 Candidatus Hydrogenedentales bacterium | reverse complement strand
GGAGGACTATTGGTGCTATCCCAGCCTCATGTCTGCCGAATCCGAAAATCTGGCGGTTACCAATCATCCTGCGGAGGCGACACCATGAGATGTCCATCGCGCGCGCTGTCTGCACTGTTGCTTTCATTGTTCGTGTTCGGTTGTGCGCACGTTAAAGGCGGAGTGGAACGCAAATCGGCACAGTCGCGCACAAGAACGATGGACTGCACTATTGAATTGGTCTTTCGAGGTGAAATTAAGGATGTCGTCCACAACACGCCTATCCCCTACGCGGATGTGGTTTTCATCGACACCGGCTTCGCCCCGCGCCCGGTGGAGCGCGAGTGGAGCACACGCGTTGGGACTTCTGATCGAACCGGACAAATAGATCAACGCTTCGTGTACGGCTGGTACTTTGAGACTACCGATGAGGCCCTGGGCGTTGAAGGAAAAGAGTTTGACTTCAAGCATAATAGTGAAGCGATCGAGTACTTCGACTTGCTGGATAAGGCACTTGACAAAGTTCGCGCGGCGGGCACCTTTTCGATTGAACTTCGCAAGGCCGGATACAATGCCTTGAGACTTGAGTTTGCCGTGCGGGATTGCGCGAGGGAAGGCGACATTTACATAGTCGACCTCGGCGCGGTTATACTGGAGCGCGATCCATGTCGTTCGTAGGCCTCTGCATGAAAGCAGCTTTTTCCGTCGCGTTGGCGGCATGTTTAATTTCCTGCGCCCATACGCCCTATCCCCATGTTCACCTCAGCGCAACAGCCCCGCCCCCTGGTGCGTCCTTTGTAATCCGGGGCAATGTTACAGACGCCGAGAGCGGTTTGCCCTTCTCGCATGCCGTGGTTGCTCTGGCAGACGTTCGTCATGAAAACTGGGGAAGTCTCCTGCTTCATAGCGCTCGCCTGGGCACGGCCGACCGGAAAGGCCTCATTGATCTCGCCGTCACTTGGGGCGTGTGGGAGCAATACACCCTGAACCCGTTGCGCGTCGATGACCCAGAGCGTGTCCGCAGTTTTACGGCCATCGTAGATGCCGCCGAGGCGCGTTGCCGCGCGGGAGACCCTGCAAGTATCGCGGTCATCATCGAACCGGCGTGGGACGAGCCCGTGGTTCTGCTCTTTGACGCGTCTGACTTGGCCGCCTCTGCGCAGGGAGATCTTGTGCTCGACATCGGGACGGTGAAGCTGACGCTGCCTTCTCCGCCCATTGGCCTTTCTGGTCTTTCGGTGGAAGAGCGGGAGGCCATGCTCGATGCGGAACTTCCGGCGGAGGTAGAGCCATGAGCGGTCTTGCTCGCGTCATCGGTTTGGGCGCACTCCTCGTGTTGCAGGGGTGTGCGCATCATGGTGCAAAGTCCGAAGTGAAAACCCCTGTTCCCGCGCCCAGTGCCGAGGCGATGGCCGCGAAAATCTATTCATTTCGTCACAATGCGGAGTTTTTGTTTAAAGCCCGAGTCATAGCGGCGGACGACGATATGCCGATATCCCATGCCGAAGTCTATTTCATCGACACAGGGCTCGACACGCAGCGCGCCGCCCGCCCGAAAGCGATTCAGATGGGTACGGCGAACAGCGGTGGCTTGGTTGACCAGCGCTATGACTACGTGTGGTACACGCAGGCGTCGTTCAATTCGCTCAAAACTGAGCCGCCCAACGTTGATGGGCTTGAGGATTACGATCGGCGAGTTGCCCTCCTTGTCGCCATACACCAGGCATTGGCGGCTACAGAGCCTGTTGAAACATTCGGGATCGAAATAAGAAAGGATGGCTTTGTTCCCTTTCGTAGGGACATTGACTTCACTGAATTGCTGAAGGAGTATAAATGGGAGGGAGACTGGTCAGATTTCGGTACCGTTCTTGGGGACCATGAAGGCTATGTCGATTGGATGGAGAAGTTCAGCGCCTCGGCGCTGGACTTGGGTACGATATCGCGTGAGCGCGAAGTGCGCCCGGTGCCGCCATCAATTCGATGACGGGCGATATCCCGTTTGTCACAATGATATTTCAGTTCTCCGTCGCCTCCTCAGACGACGGGACAGCCACACCCGGAGACTTCACGTGCACGCATCCGGGGGCACGGCGGGTCGGGGCTGGGGAAGATCTTCACCATGCTCTTGGGTGTGTCAGTCCCTGGGTGCGGCCCACCTCGGGTGCCACCTCTATCCCGCCCCAGCGGGTTTGGGTGCCAAGAGGGAAGTAGACTTGATACAGCACCAACGCCCTCAGTCCGGCTCGGCAAACTGACACGGGTTTGAATTAGAAATTTCTTTTGCAGCATCAGGACCGACCCGATCAACGCACCCAAACGGGCGTTGCCCGATTGAGGTGGCACCCTCGGTCGACAGTGACACGCCGGGTCGTCAGTGGTATCCATGGTTGACCGTGGAGTGGCGGAGATTCATCGCTGTGCCTCTGTGTACTCCTCGTGCTAATATACCCGCCCCAAGAGAGCAACCATTACCGAAGGAAGTTCCGATGAAAGACGTGTATCGTTTTCTGGCATTTGATCTGGGCGCGGAGAGTGGCCGGGCCGTTCTGGCTACCCTGAGCGGCGGGAAAATCGCCCTGGAGGAGATCCACCGTTTCCGCACGGAAGGGCTCATCATGCTGGGCCGCCGCCAGTGGGATCTGGCGCGGATCTATGAGGAAATGATCGCGGGCCTGGCCAAGTGCGCGCGGGAACACACGACGGAGCTCGATGCCATCGCTATTGACACGTGGGGCGTGGATTTTGGCCTGCTCGACAGCGAGGGCCACGTGCTGGCGAATCCCGTGCACTATCGCGACAAACGGACGGAGGGCATGTTCGACGCGGCCTATGCGAAGGTGCCGAAGGAAGAAATTTACAAGTCCACGGGCATCCAGTTTTTGCCCTTCAACACGAGCTTTCAGTTGCTGGCCCTGGTGGAGGCGAAGTCGCCCCAGTTGGCCGCCGCGAAGGACCTGCTCCTCATGGGCGACCTACTGGCCTACCTGCTCTGCGGCAAGAAGGCCTGCGAATACACGAACGCCTCGACCACGCAGCTTATGGATCCTCACACGCGCACATGGAACGATGATCTGATCAAGCGCCTCAGCATCCCCCGCGAAATCCTCCTCGATCCCGTCATGCCCGGCACGAACCTCGGGCCCATTCTGCCCGCTGTGGCTGAGCTGACCGGTATTCACCCGAACACGCCGGTCATTGCGCCCGGCACCCACGACACGGCTTCGGCTGTGGTCGCGGTGCCTGTTTCCGAAGGCGCAGGAACTTGGGCCTATCTCTCCAGCGGCACCTGGTCGCTGCTCGGTGCCGAGCTGGACGAGCCCTGCATCACCGACGCGAGTATGGCGCAGGACTTCACGAACGAAGGCGGCGTGGGGGGGAAGATCCGTTTTCTGAAAAACATTTTTGGCCTGTGGCTTGTGCAGGAATGTCGTCGCTCGTGGGAGCGTCAGGAAGGCAGCAAGCTCGACTACGCCGCTATCACGGAAGACGCCGCGAAGGCCGAACCCTTCCGCTCCATCATCAACCTCGACGACCCGCGCCTCTTCGCGCCGGACGACATGCCCAGCCTCATCCAGCAGATCTGCCGCGAGATCGGCCAGCCCGTGCCGGAGACGCGCGGCCAGATCGTGCGCTGCGCATTGGAAAGTCTGGCGCTGAAATATCGCCAGACGCTGAACGCCCTCGACAACACCCTGGGCCGCAAGACCGAAGTGCTCCACATCATCGGTGGGGGCACGCAGAACAAACTGCTCAACCAGATGACGGCCGATGCCTGTGGCATTCCCGTGGTGACGGGACCCGTGGAAGCCACGGTATTGGGCAACGTGGGCGTTCAGGCCATGGCCGTGGGCGCGCTGGATTCGCTGCAGGCCGTGCGCAAGGTCATCGGGGACAGCTTCGCGCTGGAACATTTTACGCCGCAGAATTCGACGGAATGGGCCGCCATCACCAACGCCTGATTGCATTGCCAAAGACGGGGCCGGGGGAGTAAATCCCCGGCCCCGTCTTCATTCCTCAGGGCTGGGCGGGGACGCTCGCCGCAGCCTTGTCCACAATCTTGTTCGAGATGCGCCGTCCCAGGTTCATAAAGGGCTGCTCCACGGTGCGGTGGAGGATTTCGGCGGCGACCAGCGTTACGGCTACGCACGCGAGGAAATACAGCGGGCTTTTCCACTGGGGCACGAGGGGGCCGGGCTTGAGCACAATCTGGACCACGTTCTGCGCCAGCACATGGACCAGGTATAGGCCGTAGGTCCGCAGGCCGAGATAACTCATGATCTTCATCTTGAAGAGCGCCGTGCAGGGCGTCCTGCCCGCCACGAGTCCGATTAAGAAGACCGCGACAAAGTAGGGGTATATCTTGGCATAGATATCATTCACGCCGTGGGTTTGGGCCAGATGGACGAAGAGCAGCAGCACGAGCGAAGCGATATGGATCGGGGTGGTGGCCAACCGGGAAAGCACGTTGTAAGAAGGCCGGTGCTCCATCAGCACCGCGAGCATGCAGCCAATCAGGATGCTGGAGTAGTGGCTCAGTCTCAGCATCCCCACAATCGGGTGCGTCTGGAAAAGGTAATAGATAGCAACAATGCCCCCCGCAATGGCCAGCCGTCCGGCCATGCTCCGGTGGAGCAGCGCGAAGCCGAGCAGCGGCCAGATCAGGTAGAACTTCTCTTCGATACCCAGCGACCAACTGTGGAAGAAGGGTGGGAAAACGCCGTAGAGATCCATCACGCCTTCGGCGGAGTACTCGTTCATGTAAAAAAGGTAGTAGGGTAGCGCCATGCCAAAAGCCGGCCGGTTGTCGATGCTCGATTGGATGTTCAGGCCATAGATGATGACACAATAGGCGAGGAGCACCAGGAAGTAGGCGGGGAAGATTCGGAAGGTACGGCGCACATAGAAGGCTTTC
>JBIJDL010000487.1:0-4892 GCA_044344195.1 Candidatus Hydrogenedentales bacterium | reverse complement strand
GGACGATGTGCCTGAAATTTCGACCCACTTCATACAAAGTCGTCCGACTTACGACTCGGCGGGCTTTGGACTGACCAGGGTCGCCTAAGTCTGCCCGCCAGCCACAAGGCCACCCACCACAACACGAAAACAGCAAAGGCAAGCGTGATGCCGTAGATCGAGAGGGCAAACCAGGCAGCATACCACTCCAAACCTTCTATGCCCGCACTGTCGTAGAAAAACTGTTGTCCACGGACGAAAACCCAAGCCGACGCATCGTCGCTCCACTCAAAAAGTATCTCATAGTAGGGTAAGTGATCGTCTGAAACACGCCCGCCGAATGCGCCTACGAACAATAGCCTATCGCCGGTATTGTCCAGTGCCTCTATCAGGATTCCCCCATACGGATCCGAGTCGGTATAGCCCTCCTTCGGCTCAACGCGGAGCCCAGACCTTTCCAAAAGCATCGGGAACAGGGAGAGTGCGTTTGGATCCTTGGTGTAGTCGGAAGGTAGCTTGCCAGCACTCTCGAGTCCCAAGAGAAGCCGCTCCTCAAGGCAGTAGTAGGGGTCTTCATCGCAAGATCTGACCTTGTCGGTAAGGGAGTAGTCCTCCCAGAGCGCCAGCGTCCGCTGAGTGCCACTGTTCTCGCCAGTCCATTCCGCCAGCACGGGCGTAATTGTCGTGATCTCTGCCACGTCGTAAATCTCGGAAAGCACCGGTGGTCGAAAGAAATAGTAACCCCAATAATACTTCGAGAAGCCAATGGAAGCCAGCAGGGAGAGAGCGACGATGGCCGCAGCAATACGCCAGAATAGCCGTGCCCGTCGGCGGAGATTAGGGGACGTTGCCCACGTACGCGCCAAGAGAATGGCGATGCCGCAACTGGCAAGGAGGTTTACAAGGGCTATCCAATTCCATCTGTAACTCGTTGCAGCGCCTATTGTAGTTGCAATAACTGGCGACCCCAGGCCGTAACGGACAACGGTTTCACTTTCTCCTTGAGAGAGCTCCACAGTCAGTTCGGTGAAAAAAATGAACTGAATTAGAAGGATGAATAACAGCATAAAGAAGAGCAACCACATGGGCTTTAGCGCGATGAAGAATCTCCGTAGCATGATGTGCTCCTTTTTTCTGCCGTTACGATGCCTTGAATAATTTTCCCACAGACTCCCACAGACTCCCGCAGATTTCCACAGATAAGAGAGAGAAAACTCGATGTGGCGGTTTGGCGGCCACGATGAGAGAATCTATTTCAGTTCCATCTGTGCGAATCAGTGTATATCTGTGGGAAAACACTTTGATTCCGGCCAAAGGTTGCTCTCGGCTTACTCGTGGTTTACCGAAGTCTGTTGATGCCTCATTGGCTGACGGACGATTGACCGACCTACCCCATCACCTCCCGCACCACCCTTCCACCCACATCCGTCAAACTCTCTTCCCGCCCCTGGTGAAAATAGGTTAGCGCTTCGTGGTCCACGCCCATCAAATGCAGGATGGTCGCGTGGATGTCGTGGAGGTGGACCTTGTTTTCCGCGGCGGCGAAGCCGAGTTCGTCGGTGCTGCCGTAGGTCATGCCGCCTTTCACGCCACCGCCCGCGAGCCACATGCTGAAGCCGTAGGGGTTGTGGTTGCGGCCGGGCGCGCCCTGGCCTTCGCTGAAGGGCATGCGCCCGAATTCGCCACCCCAGACGACGAGGGTTTCGTCGAGCATACCGCGCTGCTCCAAATCGCTGAGGAGGGCGGCGATGGGCTGGTCGACCTCCGCGCCGTGCTGGCCATGGTTTTTCTCGATGCTCTCGTGGGCGTCCCACGTCTCTTCGAGGTGGCCGCCGCCGGAGTAGAGCTGGACGAAGCGGACGCCGCGTTCGACGAGGCGGCGGGCGACGAGGCAGTTGCGACCGAACTCGTCGGTGGGCTGCTGGCCGACGCCATACATCTTTAAGGTGTCGGGCGTTTCGCTCGCGATGTCCACGGCCTCCGGGGCTTCGGCCTGCATGCGGTAGGCGAGCTCGTAGGACTCCACGCGGGCGGCGAGTTCCTGCGCGCCGGGGTATTGGGTCATGTGGATCTCGTTGAACTTCGCCATCAGGTCGAGTTGCGCCCGCTGCGCCTCGCGGCTTAGGTGCTCGGGGCCGTAGAGGTCGAGGATGGGATCGCCGACGGGGCGAAAGAGCGTGCCCGCGTAGGTGGAGGGCATGAATCCGCTGGACCAGTTGGGCTCGCCGCTGATGGGGCCGCCGCGCTTGTCGAGCATGACCACGTAGCCCGGCAGGCTCTGGTTCTCGCTGCCGAGGCCATAGGCGCACCAGCTCCCGAGGGAGGGTCGGCCGATGAAGGTCTTGCCGGTGTTCATGGCCACGAGTGCGGAGCCGTGGGCGTGGCTGTCGGTGTGGCACGAATTGATGACGCAGAGCTTGTCGGCGTGCTTGCGCACGTTCGGGAAATAGTCGGAGATGAGGAGGCCGCTCTGGCCGCCGGGGCGGAACTCGCGGAAGTTGGGTGTGAGAAAGCCCACCTTGCGCCCGCCGGAGTTGATGTAAGACAGGTGATCGGGCATGGTCTTGCCCGCATACTTTTGCAGCTCCGGCTTATAGTCGAAGGTGTCCACCTGACTCGGCGCGCCGTTCATCATGAGGAAGATGCAGGACTTCGCCTTGGTGTTCAGCAACGGCGGACGCGCCGCGAGTGGGTTCAGGCTGGCCGCGATCGCCGGTCGCGAGAAGAAGCCCTCGCCGGACAGCAGCCCCGCCAGGGCCACCCCGGCAAAGCCCGCGCCCATTTCCCAGACGAATTCACGGCGGGTCTTGCCGCAGGGGAAGAGTCGGTGGTCGGTCATGGAGAGGTCCTCTCTTCATACGAATAAAAATCTGTCACCACGAAGAGCACGAAGTTCACGAAGGCGAAGAGAAGGAAGAGAGCTGGAGTATATGGGTGGCACTTAGCTCGCCTTGCAGCACTTTTTAATTCCGAAACTTGGCATCCAATAGTTGCGAAATGCGTGCGGCAACAAAACAGACTCATTTCTTCTTTTCTTCTTCGTGAACTTCGTGCTCTTCGTGGTGAAAACGGTTTGTTTGATTGAATGCAATCGAGTCGTGTGTGATTTGCGTCAATCCACATAAATAAACTCATTCCCATTCAGCAGCACATGGCACAGCGACTCCAGCGCGCGCTGCGCCCCATTTTCTACAAAGCGTGCCTGCTGCTCTGTCAGGTGCTCCAGCGAGAGTCGCGCCTCGTCCGCACTCGGATTGCGCCCCAGCGCGAAACGCCACGCGCGCGTCACGCACGCTTCCGGCGTCGAATCGCCCGAGTCCATCACCCGCTGCGCCAGCGCCGCGCTGCGCTCGTGGGCGAAGGCATTGTTCAACAGCGCCAAGGCCTGGGTCGGCGCGATGGTGGAATCGCGCTGGGCACAGGGCAGGGTCGTGTCCGTGAAGTTGAAGGTGGTCATCATGGGAAGGAGCAACGAGCGCTGGCTGTACATATAGAGGCTGCGGCGCAGTTGCTGTTGCGCGGGCGAAGCTTTCCAGGCCGCGTCTTTGGTGGACAGGCCCTCCACCGCGTTGGCGGCAATGCTGGATTTGAAGCTGGGACCGCCGCGCGTATCGTCGAGGTCGCCGGTCACCGCCAGCATCGTGTCGCGCAGGGCCTCGGCATCGAGGCGACGTCGCTCGGCGCGCCACCAGTGCATGTTCGAGGCATCGGTCAAATTGTACGCGTCCTGCTGCGGATGCACCGTCGCCTGGCGATAGGTTCGCGACAGGAGGATCATGCGGTGGAGCGGCTTCATCCTCCATCCACCCGCGATGAGTTCATTCGCCAGCCAGTCCAGCAATTCCGGGTGCGTGGGGAGGTCGCCCTTATAGCCAAAGTTGTCCGGCGTGCGCACCAGCCCCTTGCCGAAGTGATGTTGCCAGAGGCGGTTCACGGCCACGCGGGGCGTAAGGGGATTCTCCGGGTTCGTGATCCAGCGCGCGAGTTGCAGGCGGCGTGTGGTCGACTTTGCATTCGCGGACGGCGCGTCGAAAGGCTTGTCCAGCGCGGGCACGACCGTCAGCGCGCCCGCGTCCACCGCGATCCCCGGCTTGTCGCGCTCGCCATTCTTCAGCAGATGCAGCGGCGTGGGGGAGGCGCTCAGGTCGGTCCAGCCGAGTACATTCTCATAGCCCAGTTCCGCCGCGGAGGGGCCACCCTGGGTGTCGCCGCCGCGCGGCTCGATGGCGCCCGGCCAGAAGGCGGCGGCCATGCGGTAATAGTCCGTCTGGGGGATAGGGTCGAACTTGTGATCGTGGCAGCGCGCACATTTCACCGTGAGTCCGAGGAAAGCGGAGGAGGTCACATGGACCAGATCCTCAAGGCGCTCATACTTGTAATCCTGCGCGTCATTGGGCTCGTCATTCCACGTGCCCAGGCGCAGCATGCCGGTGGCGACAACGGTGCGCTCCGTGCGCTCGGGCACTTCATCGCCCGCGAGTTGCTGCACGACAAATTGGTCATAAGGCAGGTCCTCGTTGATCGTATCCACCACCCAATCGCGGTAGCGCCAGGCGTAGGGCTTCTCCTGATCACGCTCATAGCCGCAGGTCTCCGCGAAGCGTACGAGATCGAGCCAGTGCCGCGCCCATTTCTCGCCAAACTGCGGCGAGTCGAGCAGGGAATCCACCACGCGCTCCCACGCATCGGGACGCTCATCCGCGACGAAGGCTTCGATTTGTTCATAGGTCGGCGGCAGGCCGATTACATCATAGTAGACGCGACGGATGAGGTTGCGCCGATCCGCCAGGGGAGCGGGCTCCATCCCCGCCTTTTCCAATCCCGCAAGGATGAACGCATCGATGGGATTGATCACGAGGTCCGCGTGTTGCACATTAGGGGGCGTGACGGGATTGAGCGGCTGAAAGGACCAC
>JBIJDL010000091.1:0-16369 GCA_044344195.1 Candidatus Hydrogenedentales bacterium | reverse complement strand
GCGTCGCCGGAAGCGAGGGAGTAGAAAATTACGCCTTCGTTTTCCCCGACGAGGGACCAGGTGCTCGTTTCAAGGTCGTACGGTCCTATGGCGCCTCGGGCACTGCTGATCTGCGTGTTGAAGTCGTAGTAGTAGTTCGCGATTCCGTACAGAGCGTCGTTGAAGCCGTCGCCGTCGGTGTCCGCACCGCTCAGCCCCGCAAACCCGCTCCAATAACCGCCCGAGGTTTCCATGCGGGCCGCGTCGAAGTCGCCCTTGGCCTCCGCGTTGCCGGTGTCCGGATCGATTTCAATGAGGGTATTGGTTTCGAGGTCCATGCCATAGAGATAGTCGCCAACACTCCCCAGCGAAATAATAAACGGCCCGTAGGTCATGTCGCGGTTCGGAAAGGCAAGGTCGATCGCGTCCAGTACGGAGGTCGCGCTGCCCACGGGAACCTGCGCCCCGGTCGCCAGGTCCAGGGTGTGGAGCTGGTTCGTCTCGAAATCCGCGTTGAACGGCAGGACGAAGGCCCCCCCGTCGGGCATGATTTCCAGATTCGTCGCGCTGCCGGACGGCGCACTGCCAATCAGGTTGAGCGCCGCAGTCGAACGGTCTACGGTGTAGAGGTTCAAGCCGCTGCGACCGTAAAGCGTACCGTCCGGCGCCGTACCCAGTCCCGAGATTCCGGTTGCGATCGGTGCGATTTGAGACGCCTCACCATTCGTAATGTCAATGGACCACAGGTAGTTACCTGTATCGTGATTGTGTCCCGGTGTGCGGGCCTGGCCCACGGCGTAGAGCACCGTCGTCGCGTGGGCAGCCGTTCCAAGCGCAGCCACCAACAGGGTGGCCCCCAGGCGCAGTGCCCGGGTTGTGAACTTCGTTCTCATGATGGGAACCTCCTTATGCCATGCGTACATGGCAGAACTTAACCCTCCGACCCTGGCAACTCCGTAACCATACGGAATAGGGGCCGTTCCATTCATTATATGATAATGCATTCTTAATATCAAATATGGATCGCGAATTTCCATTCGGGTGGAAGGGAAATGTTCAGCGAAGGCCGGCCCGCCGCGCCTCAACCGCCGCCGAGGACGCGCACCGAAAAACCCGCCGCGCGCCATTGCCCATGATCGAGCACGTTGCGGGTGTCGTAGACAATGCGGCCGCGCATCAGGCGAATCGCGTGGGCGGGCGTGAGGTGGCGGTATTCATCGTGGTCCGTCAACACCAGAAGGCAGTCAGCCCCCTGGAGCCCGTTGTCGAGGGTCTCCTGGGGCACCGGCGCGCTGCGCACGAAGGGGTCGTGTGCAACGACCTCGATGCCTTCCGCCTGAAGAATCCGGATCACGGCCACAGCGGGACTTTCGCGCGTATCGTCGATATTGCCCTTGAAGGCCAGGCCGAGGGCGGCGACTTTGGGCGCTTCAACACCGGCAAGCAGCTCAAGGATCACGTCGGCCACATGGGCGGGCATGCCGTCGTTGCGCAGGCGAGCCAGATGAATGAGGCTGGCCTGCTCGGGGAAGCGATCCACAAGAAACCAGGGATCGACGGAGATGCAATGCCCCCCCACGCCGGGTCCCGCCTGGTGCACGTTGACGCGGGGATGGCGGTTGGCAAGTCGGGCGGCCTCGCGGAACTGGATGCCCAGCCCCTCGCAAAGCAGGGCGGCCTCGTTGGCCAAGGCGATGTTCACGTCGCGGTAGGTGTTCTCCAGCACCTTGACGAACTCGGCGGTGGTCAGGTCGGTCAGGAGCATGGCGCCTTCCACGAAGGTGCCATAGAGATCGCGCGCCTTTTCCGCCGAGGCGATGTCGAAACCGCCGATAATGCGATCGTTACTTATAAGCTCGTGAAGAATATGCCCCGGCAGGACCCGCTCCGGGCAGTGGGCGAGGTGAATGTCGGCCCCGACCTTGAGACCGGATCGCTCAAGTATGGGCACAAGCAGGTCGAGGCAAGTGCCGGGCGGCGAGGTGGATTCCAGGATCACAAGCGCACCCCGCCGCAGGAAGGGCACGATGGCCTCCGCCGTCGCCCGAACATGACTCATATCGGGGCGCTTGTCCCCGGTGAGGGGCGTGGGGACGGCGAGAATGTAAGCGTCCGCCGGGGCGGGTTTCAGCGCGGCTTTGAGGTTTCCCGATTGGATGGCGGCGCGCACCACGGTGTGAAGTCCGGGCTCCTCAATATGGATGTGCCCCTGATTCACCGTGGCGACCACGGCGGCATCGATGTCCACCCCCAGAACGTGAAAGCCGTTGGTGGCGAGAATGCTGGCCGTGGGCAGGCCAATATAGCCCAGCCCGATCACGCAGATGTTTTTCATGGTATCCGTCTCTCCCGCTGCATGAGGTAATCCGCGATTCGCTGGCCCGCCTGGCCGTCTCCAAAGGGATTTCCGGCGTGGATCATATCGGTCCGGGCCGGGGAATCGGCCAACAGTTCGGCGGCCGCCGCGACGATGGTGTCGTGATGGGTGCCCACCAGACGCGCGGTACCGGCCGCTATGGCTTCGGGACGTTCGGTGACGTCGCGCAGGACCAGTACCGGCACGCCAAAGGACGGCGCCTCTTCCTGAATGCCGCCGGAGTCCGTCAGGATGAGCCGGGCCCGTTTCATCAGGTGAACGAAGGGCAGATATTCCAAGGACTGGAGGAGGTGAATGCGGTCGTGTCCACCAAGCAATTTTCGGGCGGCATCGTGGACTTTGGGATTGGGATGAACCGGGTAGGCGATCTCCACGTTCGGGTGCCGATCGGCGATGGTTCGGAGGGCGCGGCAGATCTCGAAAAACGGCGCGCCGAAGCTTTCCCGACGGTGAGCGGTGACGAGGACCAAGTCACGATCACGCCCGAGGGCCTCCAGGCGCGGATCCGTGTCGGGGCAGGGTTTTTCCGCTGCGAAAAGCAAGGCATCGACAACGGTGTTGCCGGTCACGAGGATTCGGGATGGATCAATGTTCTCCCGCAACAGGTTATCCCTCGCGACCTGAGTGGGAGCAAAATGATGGGAGGCTAGGGCATCGGTCATCCTGCGGTTGAGTTCCTCGGGAAAGGGCTGCCCCGGATGGTGGCTGCGGAGCCCCGCCTCCACATGCCCCACCGGAATCTGGTGATAGAACGCGGCCAGCGCGGCGGTGAAAGAGGTCGTCGTGTCCCCGTGTACCAGTACGAGATCGGGCCGCTCCGAGACCAGGATGGGCTCCAGGCCCGCGAGGACCGCACCCGTAAGCCCCGAGAGGGACTGGTCCGGCCGCATGAGGTTCAGGTCGTAGTCCACGGGGAGTTCGAAGAGGGCGAGGGCCTGATCGAGAAGATCCCGGTGCTGCGCTGTGAGGCAGAGCTCCACCGAGGGCCTCGCGGGGTGCGCGCGCAGAGCCCGAATCACCGGGGCCATCTTTACGGCCTCGGGTCGCGTCCCCAATACCACCAATATGTTCATCCAGACTCCCCTGCGCTCACGGCGGCAAAGCCACGGCTCCGTGGATACCTTAGCGATTGTGCGGGAGCAGGTTCAAACTGGAGTTGATAGTTGATAGTTGACAGTTGTTCCCATACGACCCATAAGACCCATAGACCCCCAGTGCCGCGCGCCTAATGCGCGACCGAACGCACTCGCTCTTCCGTGATCGCGTCGGGCGCGTCCGCGAGGGCCCGGTTCATGGTTCGGGCAGCGTCATTCACTGCGTAGACGGTTTCACCCTGGGTCCAGAAGGCCGCGTTGACCGGCTCGTTGTTGACGTGCACCAGCAGCACGGCGCAGCCCCCGTCCAACGTGCCCATTTCAAAGTGGCCATGGCCAATCTGATAAGCGTCACCAAGTGGAAACTTGATCTGGTCGAGGACGCTATTCACGGCGGCCATCTCCTCTGGTGTGTTTTCGCCGGGTCGCTCTGATCGAGTTACGCAGGCGCTGAACAGGAGACACGCCGCGATAGCCAGGACGACCACGCCATTGAAATATCGATTCATATCCAAACTCTCTTTTCCTGCCGATGCGTAAAACGCCGCATTGCTGAACTTTGCAATGCGGCGCAAAAAAATTTAATCGAATGAATCAGCCCTTGCGAATGACCACCGTGTCGCCCACCTGAAGCACATGGTTTTTCGGCCAGTTGTTCCACTTGTAAAGGTCGCTGATCTTAACGCCGTAGCGACGGGCAATCGTGGTCGGGTTCTGGCCCGTGGCAACCTTGTGGGACGTTTCCGCAGGGGCCGCGGCGGCGCGCTTGGAGGGCGGGGTGGTGGCTTCGCCACCGCCGGAAACTTTGTAGGCCTTGCCCGCCTGCAGCACGGACTTCGAGGTGAGGCCGTTCCACGCGAGGAACTCGCTCAACTTCACGCTGTATTTCTCGGCGATGACGCCGGCGCTTTCACCCTTCTTGACCGTGTGCATGGTGGCTTCGGCCTTGGTGCCTGAAGTCTTCTTTTTCTCGGAAGACTTCTCGCCGGAGGCTTTCTTGTCGGGCGCGGCAGAAGCGAGCTTCATCTCTTTTTCCGCGGCCTTCCCCTTCTTGGCGACCTCTTCCTTCTTTGCTGCGGCCTTTTCTTCCGGCGCCTTTTCGGCGACCTGCTTCATGGCGGGCTCCGAACCTTCCCGGACCTGCTCGGGGGTACCGGCGGCCACGACGAGTTTGTCGCCCACTTTGATGGTGGATTTCGAGCCGAGATTGTTCCAGGCCAGGAAATCGCGGAGGGGCACATCGTAGTCACGGGCGATCTTCGCGGGGTAGTCACCCGGCTTTACTTCATGAAACTCGCCGCTGTCATTCGAGGCGACCTTCACAGACGTGGCCTCTTCCACTTCGGGCTGGGCCTCCGCTTCCGCCAGAACCGTGTCGCCGACCTGAAGGCTTTCGCCCACTTTCAGGCGCTCGCGGCGGTCCTTGCCGTTCCAGGCCTGGAGGTCGGTCACGGAGACTTTATGCGCCTTGGCGATGTCGAAAAGCGTATCGCCCGGCTTCACCGTATAAGTTGCCTTGGCACGAGTGGATTTGCCCACGCTGCCCGCCTTGCGGGTGGACGTCGACTTTTCCGTGGCGGCCTTGGCCACCACGACCTCTGCCGGAGCGACTGATTCAAGCGCATCGTCGGAGTTGCCGCCCTTACCTTCGGAGGCACCCCCCGGCAGTTTCAAGGTTTCACCGGCGCGCAGGCCGCGGGCCGTGCGGATTCCATTGATGCGCATCAGCTCCGTGGCGGAGACGCCGTGGCGCGTGGCAATCTGGGAGACGGTCTCGCCGCGCTTCACCTTGTAGGTATCGCTGGCGTACTGGACGGTGACCGGCTCGGAGCTGGTGAGGGCGCTGGCGAAACGCTCGGTATCCGTCTTGGGGACAAGTACGTGGTAGGAACCGGTGGGCGGCGTGGTCTCGTTCAACAGCGCGGGGTTCAGGCGCGCCAGCGTCCCTTCGGTATAGCCCATCTGCCCGTCAAGCCGGGTGAGCGAGTAGGCCCCCGTCACGGGCACCTGAACCAGCTCTTCCCCAGGGACGGGATTGACCTTGAAACCGTAGCGCTCCGGGGAGTGGGCCACAATCACGGAGGCCACGAAGCGGGGGAAGTACTCCTTGGTCTCGAGTCGGATACGATTGGACGCCGGGGGCGTTTCAAACAATTTCCACAGATCGGTCTCGCCGCCATTGGCCGCCATCGCACGCTCAAGTCCACCCTCGCCCATGTTGTAGGCGGAAAGGGCCAGCGGCCAACTCCCGTTGAAGTGGGCATTGAGTACCTTCATGTATTCGATGGCGGCGTCGGTGGCGCTGATCCAGTCGTAGCGCTCGTCCACGTGGGAATCCACGCGGAGCTTGAACCGCTGCGCTGCGGGTCGCATGAACTGCCACATGCCGCTCGCACCGGCGCGGGAAACAATCTTGGGCTGGAATCCGCTCTCGACGAGGGCAAGATAAGCCAGCTCCTCGGGCATCCCATTTTCCCGGAGCCGCTGGCGGATATGGGGCAGGTACTTGTGACTGCGATCCAGGAAAATCTGGAAGTTCTTCGGGTAACTGTTCTGGATCTTGTCGATCTCCTGCAGCACGGGCTCGGGCAGGGGAAAGGGAATCTGGAACGCGGAAAGATCGCCGGGCGCGGCGTGTTCCGGGGCCGGCGCAACGGCACCGTCATCCAGCGGGCTGGAGGGGCGCGCCTGATAGAGCCCGGCATTTTGAGTGGAGCCGTTCAGGATCGCCCCGAACTCCTCTCGCAACGAATAGAAAATCTTGGGGTCCAGGTCGGCTTCGGTGAGCAGTTCCAGCATGAGAACATACTGGCGGAGGGCCGCCTCCTCATCGCCCGCTTCCTGGGCGGTGTTGGCGGCCTGAAAGGCCCGGTCCGCTTCTCGGAGCAGGTCCGTGACCGAGCGACTCGCGCCGGTCGCGCCAGGTCCACTGGCGCTTTCGAGGGCCTCCAGCGTCTCCGCCTCCACGGCGGCCGTGGGGGGCAGGGGTTCGAATTGCTCCGTGTCCCGGGCGGCATTCTTGCTGGTGGTGGCACATCCAGAAACGAAAGTGAGCGCCAGCGTTAGTATGCATAGGGTAGAAACGTAATAGTTCTTCATAGAAGGCTGAATAGCTCCTTAGTTAGTGACGGCATTGAGGGGCGATCCGGGGTCGATGTTACTTCTCGTGACCCTTTTCTCTGGATTGCCCGCACATTCTCGCGGACCAGTGTGGCGACTGCGTTTGACGCAATCACTCCTTCACACTTGCCCGTGTTCGCTTCGCCGGGTAATACCTCCCCCCGGCAGTACGATTTGGGCCCGTCTCCAAGTATCCTCCAGAAATCGACTGGCACCCGCGGCCTCCGTAGTGGGTGGAACCGAGCGGCCTTGCGCTCATGCTCCGGTTTGGGACCCGCCGGGTATCGAGAAGAGTTGGTCCTCCCGTGAACTTCGGATAGTGTATTCTACATCTTGTAGGGTGTCAAGCTACTTGGTGTGCATCTTGTATTGATTTTCACACTTTACCCTCCCGACACCGCCGCATAGCCCGCAGGCTACCTTGCAGTACCCCACACGGTATCAGGTTGGCATGCGCCGGAACAAATAGATACCCGCCGCCATAAACATCGCCGTCGCCAGCCAGGCCGCCACCAACGGCGGCAGTAGGCCAATCGTGCCGAGCCCCACCGACACCGCGTAGAGCATCACGTAGGCGAGGCCCAGCGCGATGCTGATGCCGAAGCTGATGAAGATCCCGCCGCGCCGAATCTTTAAGGCAAAAGGAATGGCGAGCCAAACGATTACAAAGCAGAGGATAGGTCGTGAGAACTTGGTGTGGAACGCCACCCAGCCTTTGTCCGCGGGCACGCCCATGCCTTCGGCGCTCTTCAAGTCGTGGTAGAGCGTGGAAACGGACTTGCCCTCCGCGGGCTGGGTCAGGGCAAAGAGCATGTCGGGCGACTCGCTGAAGGGCGCGGGCTGCTGGCTGATCAGCGCGGTATTGCGCGTCGACTTGTCCCGCCGGAACGAGGCCCAGCGGCCGTCTTCCAGGATCCACTGGCTCCGCTCGGGATCCCAGTAAATTCGGTTCGCCCGGATCTCGTCCATGCCGTTCTCGGTAAAAGCGTGGATAAACACGTCTTTGCCCGTGAGGGCCACGGGATTAAAGCGCAGGATGTGGCAGGACCACTTCTTCTCCCCCAGATTGGTCCAGCTCGGTCCGGCGCCATCCGCCTGGGTGAAGCGACGAAAGTACTCCCGGTCAATGCGGTTGGCGGTTTGGGCCGATTGGATGCCGAGAGTGTTTTCAAAGGCAAACACCGCGACGGCCAGCAGGAGAGAGATAAGAATGGGAACCCGCGCAATGCGGCCAAGACTCACTCCCCCGGCCAGGAGGGCGGTAATTTCGTGATCCTGCGCGGCCTTCCCAAGCACGAGGAGCGTGGCGACCAAAAGGGCCAGCGCCAGCGCCTGAAACTTGAACATGAAGGTGGGGACATGGCTGGCGTAGTACTGAACCACGATAGGCCACGGGATATCGTATTTCACGATGGAACTCTGCCGGGCCGTGAGCAGGTCGATGACAATATAGAGCAACACGAAGGCCAGCAGGGTCCGGGCCAGGGCTCCGAGGAGCTTAACGGCGAGTCGGCGGTCATAGAGGTTCATACGCGATCCACCCGCCAGAGGAAGAGCAGTCCGACGCCGATAAGGGCCAGATTCGGCACTTGCGACAGGAGAATTACGGTGTTCAGCGAGGGCAGCGAGCCGCCTTTCATGATAGCGGCTTCGGCGACGGTGCCCAGGCTGCCGTTGAGCATGGCCCGGAGCACAAAATACGCCACGACGATGATGAGGCCGCTGGAGAAGGTGTAGGAGCGGCCCGAACGGCGGGCGCGCGCACCGATGGGCGCAGCCACCACGCTGACAGCCAGGCACATGAGGGGGAAGGCCAGCCGGTCACCGATTTCGCCCCGGACCTTGGCCAGTTCTACCTTGATGACTTTGTTCCCCTCTTTGGCGGTTTCCCGGAGTACGCCCTCTTCGTGCAGCAGTCGGCTCAAGGTCCACCCCTGGCGTTGGCCTTCGCGCTCGAAGGTCTGGAGCCGGGGCAGCGTAATCCGGGAGGATTCCACATTCACCGTCATTTGATTTTCCTGGATCGGCCAGACATCCTTCATCTCGAGGCGACCCACGCCGTTTTCATTGATCACCCGGGCGGATTTTGCGTAGTGCGCGTGAATATTCTGGCCGCGCTCCTGGAGCACGATCACGTTGTGAAGCGTTTTATCCGCGTCCCGGCTGCCGATGTAAACCCGCCACTCCCCGTATTCATGCATCACGCCCGTGGGGACGGCGTCCAGGGTAACGCGCAGGGGCATTTCACTGCCGATGAGATGGGAAAGACGCTGAAAGGCCCAAGGCTGGCCCTGATCGAGCAGAAAGAACGAGGCGGCGCTGACGGCGGCTCCGGCCGCCACAATGGGGAGAACCAGGCGGCGCAGGGGAATCCCCGCAGCCTTGGCCGCGGTCAGCTCGCTGGTCTGAGCCATCCGCCCGAACGCCATCATAATGCCCAGCAGGAAGGTCACGGGCACGATGAGTCCTGCGAGCGAGGGAAGTGAGTACAGGGAAATGCGGGAGATGTCGAGAACCGTGAGCTGGGCGACTGGAAGCTTTTCGAGCAGGTTCTGGACCTCCTCGCCGATAGTCCCGAGCAACACCACGAAGCTGATGACCACGGCGGCCATCAGCGCGGGAATCCAGATCTGTCGCAGAGTATAGCGGGTGAGAAGCGTCACTCGGGGTCTACTTTCAGGGGGTTGAAACGGGGAGTATAGCGGATATCGGGCCCCCGGCTCACCTTGCCGACGCCGCAGGACTAAAGAATCGCCCCATTCCGCCGATAAACGTTTTGCGACGGATTTAAGACTCACTCATCCACTGAGGAGACTATACACATGGGAACCATTGCGCTATCCTCACTGGCAAGCAACTATGCCCCCCAATTTTCCAACTTTCCAGGGAGCGGTACCGCTGCTGCTCTCCTTCCTTCACGTCCCGCCCCGCAACGGGATGCCGCCCTAGTCCAACCCAACCAGGAACAGGCCCTCACGGAAGCGTTTGAAGGGGCGGTCTACCGCTCCCTGGAAACCCGGCAGTCCCTCTCGATGCAACTTTCCTCCACCCACGCCCAATTGGGTCAGGGCGGTACCGAAGGCGGCGCGGGAGCCTCGCTGGAAACGACCCAGCTCACCTTTGATTTCTTCGAGGAAACACGTTTCGAGGAACTGGCCCTGTTCCAGCAGCGCACGGAGAATGCAGGCGAAAACCTTGACGGCGAACGCCAAACCTCCTTTTACGCGGCCAGCCGGGAAATCTCCACACGATTCGAGTTCTCCGTTTCAATCTCCGGCGCGGCGCTGAACGGCTTCGCGAAGACCGCCGAGGGCGCGGGCGGTTCCAACGAGCTCATGGACAAGCTACTGGCGGCCACGGAAAAATTGCTGGGCGAAGCCGACGAATTCATCAATCAGTTCTTTTCTCAATTGGACGGCACGGATGGCGCCTTCAACGCCGAATCGCTTGATGAACTCTTCAACGAGTTCGTGTCGGGCTTCCTGGAAGCCTTTTCAGGCGACTTTGGCGCGGCCCTGGGCTTGGGCAATGCCGCCGGTCAATCGGGCAAATCGGGAACGTCAGCCCAGGCAACGTCCATACAGCTCGAGTTCAAGTTTGAATTCAGCGCTTCCGTCACCACCACGGAAACTCAGGTACAGCAGGGCGACCCCATCGTGTTCGATCTCGACAATGACGGCGTCGAACTGAGCAACTACCAGCAGGGCGCCCGCTTTGATCTGATGGGCACCGGACGCGCCCAGCAGACGGCCTTCGTGAATGGCGGCGACGCCTTCCTCGCCCTCGATCGAAACAAAGATGGCAGCATCAACAGCGGTCTGGAACTCTTTGGCGAGCAGCATGGCGCGAAGAACGGCTTTGAGGAACTCCGCAAGTTCGACCTGAACGGCGATGGAACCATCAACCGGAATGACGCCATATTCAACGAGTTGCGGCTTTTCAAAGACAATGGCAACGGCCTGACCGAAGCTGGCGAACTCCTGAGCCTCGCGGATGCGGGCATCGATGAGATCCTGCTCAACTACCGGGATGTGGATCAAAAAGCCGCAGGCGGCAACCGGCTCACCCAGATCGCCTCCTACCTGCGCAATGATGGCAGCAAAGGCCACGTGGCCGACGCATTGCTGAATTACATCGCATAGGGACAGGGTCGCCCCGAGATTACGTGTGGCGGTGTAGACCCGGCGTAGACAATGCCACTATTGCGAGCGTAACGTACCCGACCGGCGGGCCTGTCCTGTCGTCTGACGTCACATCCCTGATTCATCAACACTGGTACGAAACTGCGACGAGCTCCTCCCCTCTACCAGCCATCAGCCGGAACTGCCGTTCCACCAGCCTCCGAACAATCAATCAACGCTGCCTTTGAATGCCAAAATCATTCCTTCGCGATCGCAGTGCTTTTCTGTATAATCACGCCATGGACAGGAGGTTACCATGCTTGAAGTCGAGATCCTGGGCGTAAGCCAGGCCGAAGAACACCAGTACCCGCTGGTTTTATTGCGCCATGAAAACAAGGTGCTCCCCATTCTGGTGGGACTCCCGGAAGCGAGCGCCATCCAGATTGGCCTCCTCGGTGAAAAAACGGCGCGGCCCATGACGCATGATCTCATCTGCAACCTCCTCGTGGGGCTCCGCGGCGAACTCACCTCCGTCAACATCTACAAACTCGAAAACGAGACCTTCCTCGCCCACCTCAACGTGGAACAGAAAAACGACGAAGGCCACATCGAGCAGATCCTCCGTATCGACACCCGCCCCAGCGACGGCATCGCCATCGCCGTGCGCGTCGGCTGCCCCATCATGGTGGCCGAAGAAGTCATGGAAAGCGCGGCCCAGGACGCCTCCATCCTCGGCGAAACCGAAGACGAAGACGAGGACGATGCAGAGGGCGATGGCGAAAGTCCGTTTTGAAGTAAGTTCAATCCGTCCTATCGGACCTGTAGGACGGATAAGACCGATTTTCAAAAGAGTTGATCGCGCAAGAGCCCCAAGAACTTATGATTCCCCTTCGGGAACGCATAATTGTCGAACTCCTCAGGCGTGACCCATTCGAGTTCGTCGTGGATCTTTGATTTCGGCTTGCCCTTCTCTATCGTGCAGCGATATACATTCAGCGTGACCTTCAAGTGCGTGTAGGCGTGATTCACCGAGGCGATCATCCCCCCCACTTTCACTTTTACGCCGAGCTCTTCTTCGCATTCGCGGCGGAGGGCGTCCTGGTGGGTCTCCCCCGCTTCGAGCTTGCCGCCGGGGAACTCCCACAAGCCCGCGAGCATGCCGTCGGCGGGGCGCTTGCCAATAAGGTAGCGTCCGTCTTTTGAAATCACCGCCACGACGATCTCTTTATGGGGCACGGCCTTCTTCGCCTTGCGCACGGGACGCTTCTCCTGCACGCCCCGCTTGTACGCCTCGCACTCGGCGGAAACCGGACACGATCCGCAATCGGGCTTCTTCGGCGTGCAGATCCTCGCGCCCAGTTCCATCATGGCCTGATTAAAGTCGCCAGGGTCGCTCTCGGGCACAAGAGCGTCGGCAAGGACCCACAGCTTTTTGTCCACCGCAGTGTCGTCGATGGACTGGGCGATGTTGAAGATGCGGCTGAGGACGCGCTTGACGTTGCCATCGACCACGGGCGCACGCTCATTGAAAGCGATGCTGGCGATGGCCCCGGCGGTGTACTTCCCCACACCGGGGAGCAGTTGCAGCAATTCGGCACGCTCGGGCAGGCGACCGCCGTATTGCTCCATCACCTGGCGTGCGGCCTTGTGCAGGTTGCGCGCACGGGTGTAGTAACCCAATCCCTCCCAGAGCTTGAGCACGTCGTGCTCCGAGGCGGCGGCGAGCTTCTCCAGCGTGGGCAGCGCTGCGAGGAATCGCTCGTAGTACGGCAGCCCCTGATCGACCCGAGTCTGCTGAAGCAATATTTCCGACAGCCAGACATGGTAAGGTTCCTTCGTCTTGCGCCAGGGAAGATCGCGGGCTTCCTCGCGAAACCAGCGCAGGAGGGCTTTACGGATGGCGGGTGCCTTTTGCATACTACCGTGGCTTTCGTATTCCCGCGCGAAGGACGCCGGGGCTGAATGAAGTGAGGTCAGGTGGTGTAGTGTACGCTGTCAGTATCGTCACCGCGCCCCGTCGCGGCGGCCCGCCCAACCAGGATTGTGAACCATGAACGAAAACGAAGTCCAATCCGCCTTCCAGCGCTACCAGAGTCGAGCGCATGAGATCGTCTTCGAAGCGGACACGCCCGCGGGGCGCATGTTTGACGTGACGTTGATTGTCCTGATCCTCTTCAGTGTGCTCGTGGTCATGCTCGACAGCGTGGAGTCCCTGCGTACCGACTACGGCCCCACCATCCACGCACTGGAATGGTTCCTCACGATTGTCTTCTCGTTTGAATATCTCCTGCGCCTCTCCTGCGTCGGCAATCCCCTGCGCTATGCCCGGAGCTTTTTCGGCGTGGTGGACCTGCTCGCCATCCTCCCCACCTACCTCAGCCTGATCTTTCCCGGCAGCCACTATCTGCTGGTGGTGCGGCTCCTCCGGGTGCTGCGCATTTTCCGCGTGCTCAAGGTGGCCCAGTATATCGGCGAGGCCGACCTGCTGATGGACGCGATTCACAACAGCCGCCGCAAGATCACGATCTTCCTCTTCGCCGTGTTGACGCTGGCCACCATCGCGGGCTCGCTCATGTACGTGGTGGAGGGTGCGGCGAGCGGCTTCACGAGTATCCCCACGAGCATCTACTGGGCCATTGTGACGCTCACCACGGTGGGCTACGGCGATATATCGCCCGTGACGCCGCTGGGGCAGTTCATCGCGACCTGCATCATGCTGATGGGCTACGGCATCATCGCGGTGCCCACGGGCATCATGAGCGTGGAGATTGCCCGAGCCACGGAACGGCGCGATACGGTCGTCCAGGCCTGCCGGGAATGTGGCGGCCACTGTTACCACCGCGACGCAAAATTCTGCATGCACTGCGGGGTGCCCCTGGAGTTCTGACGACGTCTCAGCCGCGCGCCGCGGACCAGAGTGTTGCCAGTTGCCGCGCGGTGAAGCGCAGGTTTTCCACGGCACCCGTCCGGGCCTCCTTCAGGCTCATGGGGCCGGGGCAAATAGAAAAGAGCGCGGTGACACCGTGGTCCCGCAGAACATCGGCCTCATGGGTAACCCGGCCACCCAGGGCGATCACGGGAACGTTGTAACTCCGGGCCAGACGGGCAATGCCTGCGGGCGTCTTGCCGAAGGCGCTCTGGCCGTCGAGGCTGCCCTCACCGGTGATGACAAGATCGGCTTCGGCCAGTGCCTGATGGAGGCCGCAGAGGGTGGCAATGAGCTCCAGTCCATTCTCCAGTGTGGCGCCGGCGAAGGCCATGAGCCCGCCCGCGAGCCCCCCCGCCGCACCCGCACCGGGCATGTCGCGAAGGCTCACCTTGAGATCCCGCTCGACAATGTCGGCGAAGTGGGAAAGGGCATGATCCAGGATGAGGATATCTTCGCTGCTCGCGCCCTTCTGGGGACCATACACCGCGCTGGCCCCCTCCGGGCCGCACAGGGGGTTGTTCACATCACAAGCAACATAGAAATTGACCCCATCGAGACGCGGGTGCCGGCCGGATGCGTCGATCCGGTCCAACTGCACCAGCGGAACGCCGCCGCCCTCCAGCTCTTCCCCGCGCTTATTGAGCAGGCGATAGCCAAGGGCCTGGGCCATGCCCGCGCCGCCGTCGTTGGTGGCGCTGCCGCCGACGCCCATAATGATGTCTTCCACCCCCTCGCTGAGGGCATGGGCGATGAGTTCTCCCGTGCCGCGGGTCGACGCGCGGCAGGGATCGCGCTTCTCCGGAGACACCAGCGCCAGGCCGGAGGCCGCCGCCATCTCCAGCACCGCCACCTTGCCGTTCTGGATCAGGCCGTAGTCCGCTTCCACCGGCGCACCCAGCGGCCCGGAAACGGTGCGCGTGACGAAGCGCCCGCCAGACGCCCGCACGACGGCATCCACCGTGCCTTCGCCACCGTCCGCCATGGGAAAAGCGATCACGTCGGCCTCGGGCATGCCTTCCAGCCAGCCCGCGCAAAGGGCATCGGCCACTTCGCTCGCGCGCAGACATTCCTTGAACGAATCCGGGGCGATGACAACGCGCATGGGCAGGTCCAATCCAAAGGTGGTACAATACCGGTCCTCTGTGTATGGACACGGGTATGCGAACAATACCCGTTTTTAGAACTGGGTTACAAGGAGTGATTGCATGAAGGTTTCGCGCAGAAGTTTCCTGGGCTTTTCAACGCTGGCCGGTCTGGCGGGCTGCGCCCGAATCGAAAACAGCAAGCTGGGCAAGATTACCCCGGAATTCGAATTTGGCGATGACGGCCTGCTCAAGTTTGCCACGATCGGCGACCTCCACATGCTCGACTCGCGGAGCGGGGGGCTCGTGGGCCGCGCGGTGAACCTGATTAACAATGACAAGGCGATCGACTTCACCGTGGTGCTGGGCGACCTGACCACCCACGGAACCCTGCCGGAGACGAACCTTGCTCAGCAGGCCCTGGGGCGCCTGGTGAAGCCCTACTACTGCATCCCCGGCGAGCACGACAATAACCCTTCCACGGAAAACAAATACGAGTTCTATCAGCGCGCCTTCAAGAAAACCCAGTGGCGCGAAAGCAACGCGGGCTGGGCGCTCCTCGGCCTCGACACCTGCGACGGCACTGCAAGCCAGACCACCGTCCCCCAGTCCAGCCTTGACTGGCTCCAGGACCAACTGGCCCACACCGAAAAGAAGAAGCCCATCGCCCTCTTCACCCATCACCCCCTGAGCCCGAACACCAAGGGGGAGCGCGCCACCAACGCCGACGAAGTGCTTGCCCTCTTTGCGGGATACAACCTCAAGCTCGTCGCCTCGGGCCACTACCATGGCAATCAGGAAGAAGAACGGGACGGCGTGCTCTTCGTAACCACGGCCAGTTGCAGCGCCACGGTAGACAACGACGACGGCACGACGGAAAAGGGATTCCGCGTCTTCACCATGGAAGGCGAGACGATCCAACACCAGTTCGTCGCCGTATCGTGACCGCTCAAAAACAAACTCGGGCCATCGCGGGCGCGATAATCTTCACGGCGATCGCGGTGGCCCTTATGCTGGTCAACAGCCGGGTCGGTTTCACCTCAGGCACCTGGCTGAAGATGGCCGCGTCCACGGGATTCCTCGCGACCGCATTGGCCGCCGGGGCCCTGCGCGGACCCTACGGGCGCACCATCCTCGCCGCCCTTGCATTCTGCTGGTGGGGCGACTACTTTCTCACGAGAGGATCAGAAACTTCGTTTCTACTCGGGCTTGCCGCCTTTCTCCTGGGGCACCTCGGCTTTGCCGCCGCCTTCCTGATCCACGGCATCAGCACCCGCTGGGCCCTCGCGGCCGCAGTAATCCTGCTCATCCCCGCGATAGCGGTCTATCTCTGGCTCGAAGAACAACTCGGCCCCATGAAGCTGCCGGTCTGCGCCTACATCGCGGTCATCAGCCTCATGCTCGCCCTCGCAGCAGGCGCCCACGGACGAGGCGCCACCCGGCTCATCCTCATCGGCGCGGCCCTCTTCTACGCCTCCGACCTCTTCGTCGCGAGACAGAAATTTGCAACACCCAGCCCCTGGAACTCGATGATCGGACTCCCCCTCTACTACGCCGCGCAACTCTGCCTCGCGACCAGCGTCGTACGAATCAAGTAACCCCACGCCCAGGCAAAGTTTTGCGCGACGCAACCGGCCTGTGCTATTATTTGGCTCCTCTCGGGCGAT
>JBIJDL010000486.1:0-4907 GCA_044344195.1 Candidatus Hydrogenedentales bacterium | reverse complement strand
CAGATAGACGAGAGCGTGTTCGTGGAGCAGGGTGCCCAGCGCTCTCGACAGGCGCTGTTTGTCGTGGAACTTGAGCAGTTTCACCCCCTCGGCCACCGCCCCCTCGTAAAGCGCCGCGCCGTAGATGCGATGTACCGCCTTGAGGGGCTTTTCCCGGCAGTCCGCACAGGGGAAATTGCGACGGTTGCCCAGTCCCGTCATGGATTCATGGGGACGTCCGCACTGGATACACAGCGGAGGCTCGATCCGGGGCGCCAGCTCCCAGCAGGTCGCACAGAAAAACCCGTTTTCCTCCGTCAACAGGCGCTCGCGGCAGGCCAGACAGAAGATGGGGAAGAATAGATTCTTGAAAGCCATCTTCCAGGCGTCAATTTGGACCGATCGCAACACCGCTCACCCAGTTCCACAATTGTAATTGGCGACACACCCGAGACTGAGATAGCTAGCGGCATAGCAGAAGTGCCGCATGGCAGAAATTTGTCACTCGTGATTACATAATATACGATCTATACAGGCTCCGGTCAACCCCATCGCGTGGCTCACTCCGGCTAAGTAACAGCATGAAAGGGGCTTAGCCCAACGTGTCCTTTTGAGGCATGATTCTTGCTTCACACTACCTACTAGACGCGAGAGATTAGAAGCCGGTGATAACATCTGGGTTCCGCACGCGGTGTGCGGTTGTCGGACAGGGTTATTCGCCACTGAAACGGGAGGAGACGGTACGACACACATCCATGCTGCGGTCATGTTATCTACGTTTGCAGGTTTCAGAGAGCGTTTTTTCAGAGAGAATTTTAAAGATATTAACTGGCGTGGTGCCGGTTGGATTTGCGCGGCGATATTAAACGTATTGTCGGAGATTCAGTCGGGAGGAAACCAGCCCTAACCCAGGAGTGTTTGGAAATGAAGAAAATGAGCTATGTGATGCGGGGGGTATTGTTGGGGGCGATGCTGAGTTGTGGGTTTTTGGTGAGTTCGCAGGATGCGACGGCGGCTTTGACGACGATCGCAAGCCCGGCGTCGCCCACCTACGATATCACCGGGCGTGCGCGGTACGGAAAAACCGGTTTTGAGGGAATATTGTTTACGCCTGGTCCCGACCCTAATATGGACCCCGGCGGGGCACCGGTGTGGAACCCCAGCCTCTACTATGGCTTCGCGTTGAATTATGTCGTCGCAACAGGTACAACGACATGGAGCATCGACTTCAACCGTGACGGTGACTTCCTCGATGCGGCGGAGTCTGTAAGTTCTCTCTCGCCAACGTTGATAGGCCAGACTTTCAACTACGCGAACCTGTATCTTCAGGGAAATACCACGACGGGCGGTACCTCGGAAGCGAACGTTAATAACTTCACAATCAACGGTACGAACTTCGGAACGTACAACTCTGGTACTGGACTGTCTGAAACGTGGTTCGGGTATTCTTCCCCATCGTTAACGTTGGGTCCAGTAATTGATATCACGGGACAACTTAATCTTACTTGGACTGGAACTGGAGCGACCTCTCAGGAGGTACCGAGAGTATGGGTTCGTCTGGGTGACCGCGAAGCACTACCCGTTGTCCCCGTACCTGCCGCCGCTGGTCTCGGCTTCCTGGGCATGGGCCTCGTCGGTTTCCTGCGCCGCCGCAAGAACGCCAAAGCCTAAAATCAACACCGCGTAGCGGGATGGACTATCAGTCCTGTCACATCATCAATACACCAAAGGCCCCGCGCTCAGCCGAGTGCGGGGCCTTTTCTTGGGGACTGCATCCGCCTGGCACTTACTTAAGCATTGTCGACGCAAAAAGAGGAGCCATGGGTGCCACCTTCAAACGGAGGAGCGAAGCGGGGGAACTTTGTGGGTGCAGGGTCTGCAAGCAATCAAAGCCCCACCCCGGTCAACCCCAGGCCCCACGGGCGCCACCCACTCGTGAAGGCGCTTGCGACGGAGGAGCTAAGCATACACCGCTCCCGTATGCCGAGGTATCTTTTTCGGGCTCCAGGCTTCAGGCTGCAGGAAATCGTTGATGGGTAATCAGTAACCACCGGTAGAACCGGTGGTATGAGGAAGGCCCCTAAAAGGGGCCGAACACGCTGACACATGCAAATCGAACTCTTAAGTTCGTAACACTTTAGCCGTCTGGCGTTGTTGTGCTGCGTGTCTGATCGCCATACCGTGAAGATGTAGTGTGACGTCAAACGCAATCGTGCGCCAGCGTGGATTGGCCTTCCAGGCTGATCTAAAGCACTCTCTGAGTCTTAAGTGGCCTCTTGCTTTCGTCTGTTGACTCTGGGTCCGCTAACAATAAGCAAGGCCCGCCAATGTCGAACGGGGGCTTTGTATCAGCCTGGAAGGCTAATCCACGTTGGCTCCCATTTCTATTCCAAGCCGATCTACAAGGTATTTGATTGCCGCGAAGCTCAGGAAGCCGAGAGCTACACGCCCCGGGAAGATGTGCCAACCCAAGTCAGGGCACTTCATTCGGCTAAAGTGTTACTTAAGTTCTAGTCCCGAAGGGACGGCATATCGTAGTCCGCCGCGGCGGATGAAGCGAGGTACGAGCGAACCCTGGGATAACTGACCCATAACTTTTGAATCCCGGAGGGATGGCATAGAAGACCGGGGACAAACTCCCTCGTTCTCCTATGCCGCCCCGCTGGGGCTTTAATCTTTTGCGATCCGATACCCAGGGTTCCGCTCGTACCTCGCTTCACCCAGGGCTACGATATGCCGCTCCTACGGAGCTAATACAGTTATTTACTGGCAAATGCTTGTTGCTACTCAGGCCCGAGTCGTTCACTCGCCAACGTTTACAACGGCGGTACGGCAGAGCCTAATGAATTCTCACCGGCAAAGCCGGTGGATTAGCTTGGATTTAGTGGACTCTGCCTGATTGAAGTCCACACACCCACAAACTTCCAGCGGCGTAGCCGCCCCGTTTGAGGGTGGCACCCGTGGGGCTTGAGGTTGACCGGGGTGGAACTTTGATCATTCCCCCCCAACCCTCAGCCGAAGGTGTCCTGCACCGCGGCCTCGTGGCGGCTGAGGTATTCTTCCAGCATCGCTTCGGCGCTTTCCATATCCAGCCCGAGCAATTTGAGGGAGGACTGGTAGCCATCGAAGGCTGCGGGATTGTCCTCCAGGCGCGTTCCCGAGGCCTGGACCATGGCGTCGGACAGGGCGACAATGGCGACGTGCTCCCGGGAGCTCGGGGCGAGTTCCGGATGGTGATGGAAGCGGATGGACTGGGCGATTTCGTCGGGAAGGGCCCAGTGCCGGGCGAGCTCGTAGCCCGCTTCCGCGTGCGTCAGGCCCACGACCGATTGCTCGGCTTCCAATAGCGCCAGACCGGTAAGGGAGCTGTCGATGCGCTTGCACTTTTGCGGAGCCACATCCCAAAGCGCGGCGCGGCCGATGTCGTGGAGCAGACCCGCAGTGAAGACGCCGGGCAATTGACGGCGCCCGCTGACCTTGGCCACGATACGCGACGCGCAGGCCGAGCAGACGGATTCGAGCCAGAAGGTGCGGTAGTCGAATTCCTCCAACTGGCTGACGAGATCCACGATCGCCGCGGACAGCACGATGGCATACGTTTCTTTCAGACCCATGAGCGAGACCGCCAGGGTAAGATCGGTAATCTTGTGGGTGAAGCCATAGGCGGCGGAGTTGGCCACACTAAGCACCTTTGCCGCGACGGGCGGATCGAGCGTGATGATGTCCGTCACCGACGTCACCGAACTGTCCGGGCTCATCATGGCCTCGCGAACGCGGTGTACCGTTTCGGGGAGCGCGGGAAGGCTCTGGATCTGCCGGACCAGATGGGCCATGTGGGAGAGCTTGATGGGCTGCTGAAGACCAACGATGCTGGTGAGTTCGTCTTCCCTGGGTGCGCCGTTGGTGGGATAGTAGCGCTTGAGCGCACCGTCCACATCGGCCGCGGCACAGAGGAGTACTTTGACTTTCATGCCCGCAACCTGTTCGAGCTGTTTTTCCTGATCGGGCGAGATGGGCGCTTTTGCCGCCAGAGTGAGCATGTCGCGGTAACGATCCACGGGGACCACGCCAAAGAGATGGGCCAGGTCGGCGGGAATCACCGCAAGCATTTCCGCCTCAATTTCCAGGTCTTTGATGTCCGTCGGGAGCACGCCGGGATAGGTCAGCAGGAAATCCATGAAGGCGTTGGGTTCCACCGCACCGAGGGAGAACAGAATATCGATCAACTCCGCTTCGGTTTCCTCCTGGATTTCAATCGCCGCATCATAGTGCCCCTGGGTGATTAACCCGGCTTTAAGAAGCAGCTTGCCAACCCGTTTCTTCATTGCCATTTAACTTACTCCCGTCGCACGTTGCAGGTTCCGCAGCCACCCACCCAGATGGGGATGCCCACGCGGAACCGATCATACTGTTTCGCGTCACCCCACTGAGTATAGCGCAAAACTCCGGTGAAGATGAATAGTCCCTTGACATTTCACGCGGCATTCGAAGATTGCACCCCAGCCTCGCCTTGAACAGTCCTGGCAAGGGTGAGTCGCCGACTCGCCCTGCATCGCGCCCGCAGACAGGCTGGTTCGCCCACCTGAATCAGGGCAATCGTATTAAAAACGCAGCAATCGCGATAAAGCTGGCGAAAGTATGGAGCGGGGGCATTCCCTCCTTCGGCGCGTCTTCGACCTGCCCCCTTTTTATTTCATCATTTTGTCCGTGCAACTGCGTTGCACGGGCCGGGGGCTGGAAAGCCCCCGCTCCATGCCCCCGTAATCTCTGAATTTTTAATGCGATTGCCCTGTCGCCTGAATTGACAGGGGCGACCGCAGCGGCTAGAATCGGGACCGATAGCGTGCCATCGGCTCGGGCAAATGATTGTCAATTGTAGTTAGTATTTGGCGTATCGCCATGCTGGCGACAGATATCGGAAAGCCGCA
>JBIJDL010000485.1:0-4926 GCA_044344195.1 Candidatus Hydrogenedentales bacterium | reverse complement strand
CCCTCATGACACCGCGCCGCGACATGGTCAGCTTTCCCCGCACCGCCACCCGCGCCGACATCCTGGAAGTCATCGAAGAGAACCGGCACTCCCGCTATCCCGTCTACGGGGACAATGTGGAAAACATCCTCGGCGTGGTGCATCTGCGCGATATCATGGACGCCATCTCCAAATCCGACGTGGTCGACCTCAGCGAATGCATGACCCAGGCCCTCCACGTCCCCGACACCACCCGCGCCCTCGGACTCCTCCGCCAGTTCAAATCCTCCGGCATTCATTTCGCCATCGTGCAGGACGAATTTGGCGGCGTGCAGGGCGTGGTCACGTTGAATGACGTGTTTGAGTGCATCGTCGGCAGCCTGCCCGAGGCCGGCGAAGAGGAAGACCCCGACGTCATCCGGCGCGAAGACGGCTCCTATCTGCTGAATGGCAGTCTGGCCATCGAAGACCTTTATGCCTTGTTCCCCGGCCACCCCATCGCCGAAGAAGTCGAAGGCGGATTCAAGACCCTGGGTGGATTCATCATGGCGCAATTGGGCCGCATCCCCTCTGCCAGCGACCACTTCATCTGCGGCGGACTACGCTTCGAAGTCATGGACATGGACGAACGCCGCGTGGACAAGGCCCTAGTGCAACTCGTACCCGAAGTGGGCCCGGCCGAAGTCAACGACGACGGAGCTGCCGCGGAGTAAGAAGGGGACTGTCCTGCACGCAAACAAACCAGGACCGCGATATCACTTGCAAGCCCGCCAGTCAACCAGACCGAGGCAGACACACCACACGTGCGGGACTGCTTGGAAATACACAGGCGGGACGCCTGTGCCACATTCCTCTCTCAGTTGCCTTCGATCTAAAAAGTAGCTTTCGCAAAGAAAATGGCACAGCCGTCTCGGCTGTGTTTGGTTGCGTAGCAACTAACTTTTCATCCTCTATGGGTGACGCGGAGCGTCATGAGCGACTGTCCTCCGCTTTTAAAAGCGCAGGACGGTCCCGTTGTGGACTACTCCACCTTCGCCTTTACATCATCCACAAACACCGTCGACTTCTCCGTTGCCGGGGATACAAACCCCATCCAGTCGAGGCGGCGAAACGTGGGCGACCCACAAGCCAGACTCGTAAAACTCTGGGGCGGCATACCGGGCACCACTACCCCCAGATCAAAGGTACCATCCGCCTCACGCCCCAGTTTGCACAGGATTTCCACCGCGATCCAGTGCCCTTCCGGCAGGGTCGCCAGCACACTGCCGCCCACCGTAAGCTGGCCCTTGTTAAACCAGAGGCTCGGCCCGACCTGATAGGGGCTCTGGCTGTCGCGCCATTCATGGTAGAAGACCGCGCCAGCGTCTACCCGTATCATAAAACTTATCCGCGCCTTGCCGGTGCGAAAGCCGGGCGTGTAAAAGAGGTGCGGATTGTACTCCGCTGTGAGGCCCGGCACGTCGCTGAACTTCAGGCTCTGCTTGCCCGTGGCCGCCTGTTCATCGCTCACCCGCACCGTCGCCTCCCCTTCCTCATTCGAATGCGCACCCGCCGCAAGGTTACCCACTGGCGTCGCTTCAAAACCATCGTCGATCACCACCGGCTCAGGCGTCGCAGGTGGCGCAAAGGGCTTCCGCTCGATCTTGCGGGGCTTCTCCACCCATGCGGGGTCGCCATACAAGCCCGCCTGACTGTAATCTATAGGCTTGAAGCCCAACGCCAGCGCGGGTGAATCCGCCTTCAGTCGAAAATCCCCCGCCTCGGCGTTCTCGAAGCCAGGATTCGCAATCACCGAATTCACATCATGTCCCTCGGCCCGCCACGCATCCCACGTCCGGCCCGCAAAATCCACCTCGCCCAACTCCACCACATCGGGCATCGTCGTCCAGTACATGTTCTTGTCCAGTTTGAAATTACCATTCTTCCACGTGCTGCCGAGCAATGAATTGTTATTGAAATACACGATGTTGTTCTCGAAGAAGAAGGAGTTGTGCTCCTCTTCCCGCGAGCGAATGAGCTGTCCGTTGTGGGAGAAGGCGAAGATGTTGTTCACCACGCGGTTGTCCCGGCCGTAGTGCTGGTGCAGCGTGCCCGTGCGCGTGTTGTAGACCAGGTTGTTCTCCGCGAGAATGCCCGTGCTGCCTTCGTCGAAATAAATGCCCCAGCCTCCGGACACCTTCGCGCTGGAGATCACGTCGTGAAAAATGTTGTTGCGGATGACGGTGCCGGGCGACACGCCCAGTGTGTAGATGCCGCCCGTGTCGCTGAGCTGACCCTTGGCAATGTTGTGGACATGGTTGAACTCGATGATGTTGTCGTGGGCCGAGCTTTCGTCGTAGCCCCACGACCACCCGACCGAGATGCCCGTGTAGCGGAAGTCGCAGATTTCATTGTGGGAAAGCTGGTTGTAGGAGCTGCGCCCTATCCATACCCCCACCGCGCCGCGGAAGACCCGCCCGCCGTCGTGGATGAAGTTATTGTCCACCACGTTGCGCAGCGTGGCCTCATTCTCCGTCGCCGGACTCGCCCCCTCGCCAATGCGAATACCGCCCGCCCCCAGATCATACACCTCGCTCTGGGTCAGCTTGTTGTCCTGGCTGCCACTGCGAAACCACACGCCGTAGGTCCCCAGATGTCCCACCTCGCATCGATCAAAGTGAACGCTGCGCGCGCCCATCGCCTCAATGGCCGCGGGTACGCTGGAGGCCGCCTGGCCGTCGCTGTGTCCTTCGGGTTTCACCGCGAACTCGGTGTAGTAGAACTTCAGGCCGCGAAAGGTGAGGTGCGACACGAACTGACCCTCGGCCGGCTTGCCGTCCAACCGAAGCAACTGCGGCGCGACGGGCGCCATCGCCTTCGCCGTGTTCATATCCTCGCCCGGCATGGGCAGGTAGTACAGACGGCCTTCCTTCTTGTTCAGGAACCATTCGCCCGGCTGATCCAGCCCATCGAAGAGATGCTCGATGTAGTAGCGCTGATCAGGATGCCAGTAGCCGAAGCCCCAGTTCGTCGGCCCCGTAAACTCAAGGATACGATTAGACTCGTCGATGGACTTTGGGCGCAACAGCGCCGTTTCCCACGAGTGATACACGACCACGATGGCGTCCTGAAGACTGGCCCACGTGGTGAGATCGCCCGGCTTGTAGTAGAAGCGCGTTGTGCTCTTCGTCTCCTCGCCTGTGGTGGGATTCTTCTCCATGACCGGCCCCACGGTGTAGAACAGGTCGTTCGGCTCCGGATAATCCCCAGCGGTATTCGTGGCGTTCGGCGTGCGCGCCGGCGTGCGGCGCTCACCATTGACAAAGAACTGGCTGAAGGCCCAGGAACCGTCCAGCACCGTGGGAATATCCGCCACCCAGAAGTTGCCCTCCTGACGCCAGCCCGTGATAGCGCGTCCGCCATGGATAACCGGATTCGCGCCGGGCGCCGCCTCATAGGTGATTGGTGCCTCCGCCGTGCCGGAATCTTCCGGCGTGAAGACAATAGGCTCGGTGATGCCATATTCCCCCTCGCCCACCACCACCTGCACCGGACCCGTCAGGGGCCCCGCCGCCTTCAGCTTACGAATAGCATCGCGCGCCCCGGCAATCGTAGCCAGGGGACCGTCCGTCGCCTCGGCATTCGGCGCCGCAAGCGAGCCCGACCACGCGTCGTTGCCGCCGGGGGCTATGTAGAATATGGACTGCGCATTGGCCGACAGTATGACTGAGGAGACCAAGGTAGCCAGAATAAGCATTCGCTTGAGAAGATGGGTGCGCATGAAAGTTTCCTTTTGTGGGATTCGCCTGGGGGAATGGTAGTCCGGCGCACCTCCTTAATCAAGCAAATTGGACCGATCTGACGGATTGGACCGATCTGATCCATCCGATCCGTCTGATTCGTCTGATCTCCAATTGCACGGCCCACCACCCAATCGCTACAATGCCGCCTCACAACCACCCCAATTTTCACAAGGACTTCCCCATGCCCATCCTCGCCGAACGCATGAGCCGCATTGATGCCAGCGGCATCCGCAAGATCTTCGCCATGGCCGCCACCATGAAGGACCCCGTCAACCTCAGCATCGGCCAGCCGGACTATGACGTGGACACCGTGGTGAAGAATGAAGCCATCGCCCAGATCCAGGCCGGCTTCAACGGCTATACCCAGACCTGGGGCATTGAAGAACTGCGCGAAGGCGTGGCCCAGTATTACGACACACGTTTCGGCGCAAAAGCCGAAAACGTTATGATCACCAGCGGGGTATCCGGTGGCCTCTTCCTGGCGCTCATGGCCACCATCGATCCCGGCGATGAAGTCATCTTTGCCGACCCCTACTTCGTCATGTACACCCACCTCATCAACCTCCTCGGCGGCAAGCCGGTCCCGGTGGACACCTACCCCGACTTTAAGCTCACGCCGGAGCGGGTTGAGGCCGCCATCACGCCGAAGACGAAGATGCTCATCGTGAACTCCCCCGGCAACCCCACGGGCGTCACCCTGAACAAGGTCGACCTGGAAGCCCTCGCCGCCGTCGCAAAGAAGCACGACCTCCTCGTCATCACCGACGAGATCTACGAATCCCTCCTCTACGATGAAAAAGCCGCGACCATGGTCGGCATGTACGACAAACTCATCCTCCTTAATGGCCTGAGCAAGTCCGCAGGCATGACCGGCTGGCGCCTGGGCTGGGCCGCGGGTCCGAGCGACATCATCCAGGCAATGAACACCCTCCAGCAGTACACCTTCGTCTGCGCGCCCTCCATCGTCCAGAAAGCCGCCGTCAAAGCGCTCCAAGCCGATATGGAACCCAAAGTGGCCGCCTACCGCGAGAAGCGCGACCTGATCTACAACGGCCTGAAGGACACCTTCAGCATCACTAAGCCCGGCGGTGCCTTCTACATCTTCCCGGAGGCCCCCGGCGGCGACGGGGACGCTTTCGTCACCAAAGCCATCGAAAACAATCTG
>JBIJDL010000655.1:0-3240 GCA_044344195.1 Candidatus Hydrogenedentales bacterium | reverse complement strand
GGCAACGGTGAATTCTTGATCGCCCCCCCCCCAATCTTCGCGTCGATTCCGCGAAGGGTGCCAGTGTACGGGCGGTAAATCGTCAAGTCAATCATTTTCCGGCGGGCCCTGTCGGCCTCGGTACCCGCCAGGGCGCACTGAAACAAAAATCGCGCCCCACCTGCCTGTGACGGTGCGGCGCGATGTGTGGGTAATTCGATCGAATCAGTTAACCGGTTCCTGACCCTTGTAACGCGGCTTCGTGGTCCGGGCGCCGCTCTTGTCACGATAGCGCCAGACATTATCGTCATCCGTCGCTTCCACGGTCTCCCCCGGCTTTGACGCTACTTCCTCTTTCACTTCGCCCGGCTCCTCTTTGAGCGCCGCCACCAGACTTTCGAGAACGTTGAGTTCGTTGGTGTGGTCTTCACCCTCGTGCAGCGCCTTATCCCCCAGGCGTTCCACGCCCTTTCGAGCCCCTTGTGCCCAGCTCAGTTGGCTTCCAGGCCACACAGGCGGTTTGCTGTCGGAGGTCGCTCGCTGGAAAACTGCGTCGACCACACTCTTTTTCACGACCGCCCAGTCGACGGTCGCGCCGCCGGTGTTCTCTTTGGAAACGTTGTCTACGGTCGCTCCAATCATTTCGATGAGCTTGACCTCGCGCTCTTCCCAGTTTGCACGCGGATCAGTATCGGAGTCTTTGGCGGTCAAGCTCTTTGGCTCCACCGCGGGTGCAGCGTCATCAGCCCAAGCGGGGCCCGCCGGGACCAAACCCAGCACGGCGACTGAAGCGGACGCCAGTCCTGAAAAGAGATAGTGCTTCATTTTCATCATGGTCTCCTGTTTGGACGATTCAAACATTTTGCATTTATCCTATTTTAGATCATTGCGCCCGGCATATCACGACTATTTTGTCACCCGTGTATTCTGCGAATCATCGCGCAACTGTCGCCGTGCGAAATCCAGCTCGCCTGTAAGCACTTCATTGTCCATTCGCAGAAAGACCACCTGGCTTTCCGCGATATTGAGGGCTTTCTTTATCTCCACCAAGTCCTCGTTGCTCTTGCGTAAGCGAGCGAGGAGCAACTTGATAATGGCCTGCTGCAGCAAGCGGCTGAACAGGGAATTCTCCTGCCGCGCGTTCCGGCTCGCCAGTTGGGCGCTGACGGTGAAACATGTTACTTCGTTCCGCGCGGTTACCGTCGCGGAACGTAACTCACCCGTTACGGCACCGAACTCGCCGAAGACATCTCCCGGATCGTCCATGACGCAAAGTTCTGAGCCATCAAGGGATACCGTGACCGCGCCATCAACGAGTACATACATGGCGTCGCTGGCTTCACCTTCGCGAATGATGGGCCGACCCGCCCCGAAATAGCGCAATTCGCCCCGCTCCAACATGGCACGGAGATCATGACCCTTGGGATCGTGCTTGCCTAGAAATTGCAGGATAGGCGCATTAGACAGCGCCTCAATCAGCGGTACCCGGACTTGTGGGGACTTTTTCATCTACACGGCTCCCTGTATGCTGGCTTTATCATGCCATGAAGGAGCCTTAGTCTCAAGCCCGGCCCGGAAACACAAGGGCCGTCCGGCCTGAGGGCGGACGACCTGATTGGTTTCGGTTGAGTGCGCTAGCCGATCTATTCGCTAGTTACCCAGAAGGCGCAGGGCGGATTGGGGTGTAACGTTCGACTGCACGAGGGTGGATATACTGCTTCTAAGCAGCAAATCGTTCCGGGTGCGCTCGACGGTGGCCTGGGCGATATCGAGGTCTCGGATGGAGGACTCGGCCTCCTGCTGGTTCAGGATAGCCGACTCGCGTTGGGCTATGGCGCTCTCGAAGCCGTTCTGCTGAGCGCCAATCTGGGCGCGATTGGATTCAATGCTGAGCAAGGCTTCATCGGCGGCTTCCAGTGCTGCGGCAGCGCCTCCCGCCGTGCTGATGTCCACGCCGTTCAACCCGAGCGACTGGGTGTTGGAGGCACTGATGGCAATCCTGTTGCCGCTTTCAGTACCCAAATCAACGGTGGTATCTTGATTCAGGACGTTCTGCCCATTGAACTGGGTGTCCTCGGCCACGCTGTCAATCTGCCCGAGTAATTCTTGAACTTCCGCGTTTAGGGCCGCACGATTGTCATCGCTCAGCGTGCCATTCTGGGCCTGAAGAGAAAGGTCGCGAATTCGCTGCACGGCTTCCTGCTGCACGGAGAGGCCACCTTCGGCGGTCTGGGCGAGATTAATGCCGGATTGGAGATTGTTGGCTTCGGCCTGCCCCTGACGAATCTGGGTATTGAAGCCCTCGGCGATAGCCAAACCGGCTGCATCGTCGGCGGCTCGGTTGATGCGCCGTTGCGAACCGAGTTGCTCGAGCACCTTGGAAAGGGCAGAACTTGAGCGGCGGGTCTCCCGACTGGCTTCCAGGGCAGACAGATTTGTATTGATATTGAGTCCCATGGGCACTTACCTCCGGCCACGACCTCACCTCATCCCTAAGGTGCGGTCCTTGCTGCATTCACTATACCATATCCAGGAACGGGTGCCAATGATTTATGAGCGATCAGGACTAAATTCCATAAAAACATGGATGGGCGCTAAATGTGAAGTAATACCTTCATGACGCCCGGTTCCGCAGCTCGGGCCATGGCCTTGTCCGCATCGACGAGCGAAAAAACGTCGGTGATGAGGGGCTGAACGCCGATCGTGCCGAGGCTCAGGGCTTCCAGAGCAGGCCTGAAGGGGCCGCAGCGGGAACCCAGTATGCGGATTTCGTTGATAACGGGGCTGCTGAACTCCAGCGCCGTGGGATGGGCGACGGTGGTCTTCAGGATCACAGTTCCTTCGGGACGGACCAGCTCCAGCGCCCGAGCAAAGCCCAAGTGCGAGCCGGTTGCCTCGACGACAACATCCGCACCCCGGACGATGGGTTCCTCCATCAGAGCCGTCTTGATGCCGAGATCGCTCAGCAGTTTGAGCTTCCAGGGGTGCTTGCCGACGCACACCAGATTTTTGGTGTGGAGCCAGAGGACCTGGGCAATCAACTGGCCCAGCTTCCCGTCACCGAGCACGATCACGTGGTCGCTGTCTTGGATTTCCACCTGCTCCAGGATTCGAAATGCAGCGGCAGCGGGTTCCGCGAAGACGGCGACATCATCTCGAACCGACGCGGGCGCAATATGAAGGTTTTCTTCGGGCAGGGTCAGGTACTCGGCAAAGGCGCCATCGCGATTGAGGATGCCAATGACAGAACGGTTCAGACAG
>JBIJDL010000179.1:0-10893 GCA_044344195.1 Candidatus Hydrogenedentales bacterium | reverse complement strand
CAACCGGGCTACGGACAGCAGGTCAGCGGCGCAACCCTGCCTCTGCGGTGGACCTGGGTTGGTAAGGCACCGTCGGGCTTCGAGCTTTCCATCAACGGCAAGAAACAATCCCTTCCCGCCGAAGCCATGGAGACCAGCGTCGATCTCTCCGCCCTGCCCGCGGGCCCAATCGAAATTGTACTGACGGCACTGGACACACAGGCCCGCTATGCCCTATCCCACACGGAGGCGTCACTCCCCTCGGAAAAGTTGCTGCCCGCCACAGTTTCGACCACCTTGCTGCACAAACCCTGACTCGCAGACCTCACGGCAATTTGTGGATGTCCATGCTGCCCGCCGCCTCGGCGAATATGAGCGGATCGTAGGGCAGTTGAAGCCCCTTCCACGTAGTCACGGGAATGCGCCAGAGGGTGTAGTCCGCGTGGAAACGCATGGGGAGTCGCCGTGGTATGGCCGCCGCAATGGCCACCAGCGCATCTTCTCCCTCCCAGGCGAAATCGATGACTTCTCCGGGAAGGGATACATAAACCGGTTCGCTTTCGCCTGGGCTCATGCCGCGCAACAGCCCCGCAGGATCCACCCACGCCACACGACCGCCTTCTTCGCTGATCTTTGCCTGTACGATGGGATAGTTTCGGTGCAGCAGCGTGGTCACCACCGGGGAATCCGGCGTAACCGATACCAGCCCGCCGCTCTCTTCAAAGTAGATGATTTCATTGCTTCCGCCGCGCCATCGCAGATTCCCCGCAGGGCGGACCCTTTCCTGCACGATCTTGAGCGCGCTGCTTGCCGGGTCCCAGACAACCAATACACCATCCTCCGTCACATAGGCCAGGCGGTTGCTGCCCGCTTGAAGGTCTGAAAGACCGGCCCTGGGACGAGGAAGAAGCTCGCCATCGGCCGGCGGTGTGGACGCCGCGTTGCCAATCCAGCCTTCGCGCCAGAGCAGTGGTCCGTCACTACCCCACCCGAGGAATACCGAGTCGCTCCCGTCGACCGGGTGCCATTGGCTCTCCTTCCAGATTCCAGCGACGCCACGCCGCTGTACAGCCAACTGCTGGCCCGCCGGATCCCAGGCCAGGTCCAGTGGCATGGCATCGGCCATTTGCACGGCGACCTCAGGATTGCGCCCCGCCAGCGCAAACAGATACAGCCTGTGCGAACGTTCGTTGCCCCATTCCGACTGGCTTACGAGTGCTATCCGTCCGCTCCTGGACACACTCAGGGAGAGGGGCCACTGGGTAGGCGGCCAGGCGTTGTTGGTGCGGCGCATATCCGCCACGGAGAATTCCGGGTCCAGGACGATCCGTTTGAGCGGAGCGTTCAAGGTGAAGGACAAGGTATCGCCGTGCATGCCGGGTTCAATGGTTTGGACTTGATAACCATCTTCCATAACCAGTCCGAGCTCCATGGGCACATAGGCGGGGATATCGCCAACGTTTTCCACCGTCACATGGACTCGTCCGCCCTCCTGTGTAACTCCGGCTATCGCGTAGTCCAGCGCACCGGGACGATCAAACCACACGCGAACCATTTCGTCGAGGGGCTTTTCTGACGCTAGCGTCATCTCGTGCAACAATGCTGCGTAGGAGACCGTGCTGTATCGGTGTACGGACATGAAGTTTCGGCAGGCCCGGGCGAAGGCGTCGGCGCCGATGTATTCGGCAAGCATGGCGGCCGTGTAGGGGCCGCGTACCGTGAAGAGCCGTTCATCAAGGTCGTCGGCAGGGAGCAGGTGGCGCTCCAGGTTATAGGCCTTCATGGGCCCCGGAATCTCGGGCGGGCAGTAGAGCGATTCCTGATGGCGAAGATAGGCGCGGCGTCCCTTCAGGGTGCGCAGGGCCTGCCAGGCGCTGTACTCGGAGAGGCTGGTCATCAACCACTCCCCCGCTTCCGGACGACTGCTGAACCAGCGACCGGAGACCGTCTCACCCCACCAGTTTCGCGCCACATGGTGCGCGAGCAGCACAAAGGATGCTTCTGCGTTCTGGAGCTGAGCGGGGTTGCACAGCAGTGTGGGGCCGCCCAGATGTCCCGCGCCTTCGATTTCTTCGCTTATAACGAGGTTCAGTTGATTGAAGCCATCGGGGCCCAACTGGGCGTGAAAATAGTTGTAGGAATCGCCCAGATCCGCGAGCCACGCTTCGGCGCGGGCGGCGTCGAGCGCACGCCCGTAGATGTTGCACCGGATACTGCCTTGAACACGGGAGATCTTCTGGTAGCGACCGGCGGCGAAAGCGGCGGCCAGGACAGGCCGGCTTTCCTCCCAGCGGACCGTGCGCTTTCCCTCCTGGACCTGATTGTCGAGCAGTGTGCCGCTCCAAGCGACTTCGAATTCTTCCGGCACCGTGGCGGCAACGGAAAGGGTGGAAAAGCTCTTGAGATCCACGGGGTACCAGAACTGGAGCCGGTCCGCGACGAACTCGTCGGGGGTGACAATCAGCGGCGATGCATTTCCGGGTTTGAGCACGCCGCTGTAGGTCACCACGAGCTGTCCCGTGGTCGCTCCAGGCGGTAGTTGAATAAGGAGGCGCTCGCCGTTGCGGCGCGAAGAAACTGACTCCCCCTCGAAACTCAGATCATCCACGACGAGGGCGTCGTTGAGCAGGAGGATGACCTGGGAGCCGTCCCCCCCCGGCGTGGTGATGGCGAGGGTTGCTTTCCCCTCCAGACTGCCCTCTTCGGGATCCAGTTCGATTTCCAGAGCAATACTGGCTATAGCCTGCGCGCCGGTCAATCCTTCCATCTGCTGCCAGGATAATCTGGCCTGCCACGGAAAGCCGACCTCGGAGAAATAACGCACCACGCCCAAGCCACCCGCCACACAGGCCAGCAGGGCGGCCAGTGCGGCGAGTATCAGAACGTAGGGGCGCCCGGCGAGCATCGCATCAGACGGGGCGGTTGTAGATCACGGCGGGACCGGCATAGGGATCGTAAACGGTGATGCCCTGCTCGTTGAAGACGGCGGTGACGGGCGCTCCCTTGCCCGCTTCGATGTACGTCTGATTCCGCTGGATGACTTCGCGCGCCGCATCAACGATCAGGACCGAAAGGCGAGCTTCCACAGCGTTGGGATAGCCTTTCTCCACGTCTTCGAGTGACTTGCCGAGAAACTTCATCTCGGCGACTTTCTCGATGCAGACCACGAGGCTGTCTACGCCGTAGCCCACATAGGCGAGGCTACCGTCTTCCCGGGTGACGTCGCGGGTGAAGTGGCTGTTCATAGTCTGGGTGCCGCGTTCGGTGGTGCAGAAACGCAGGCCGCGATACTGGCTGTCGGACTCCACCATGCCGTGGGTGCCGAAAAGCTGGCTTTCCTGGTTCACCGGCGCTTCAAACTTGTCGGGCACGATCCAGTTATTGATGAAGTCGATGCTCATGCCGTTGTCGAACTGCACCTTGACCTGGACCGCGTCGAAGGCGTCCATGCCATGCTCTTTTCGGAGCTTTTTCTTCTGGCCCACGGCGTGGAGGGATACCGGCTTCACGCCGAAATAGGCGATGTACAGATCGGTCCAGTGGCAGCCCACGTAACTGAAAGGGTCGCTCTTGGCGGCCCAGCTCTTAAAAATTTCCGTGGAGACTTCGAGGGGCTCTTCCAGCACGGCGCGGCCATAGAGCGGTTCTCCGATGCGCTGGGATATTTTGTCGCGAATACTCAGGTGATCGGGGTCATAGCGCTTGTGCATATCGACACCAACGAGGCGTCCGGCCTTCTTCGAGGCATCGATGATGGCATCGGCCTCTTCGGTCAGGAGGGTCATGGGCTTTTCGGTGATGACGTGGACCCCCCGCTCCAGGGCCGCAAGGATGGGAGCGGCATGGAGGTGATCCGGCGTGGCCACGGCGAGGATGTCCAGATCGGGATGGGCATCGAGAAGATCGAGCCAGGGCGTTTCGCCATGGTAGGTGGCAAAGTTCATCCCCAGCTTGCCGTACTCGTCGAGCTTTCGCGCGCAGGAGCCGGGCGTGTTGGTGGCCAGGGCTACAAAATCCACCTGGATGTCGCCGAGCGCCCGGGCCATGTTGTCCAAACCGAGCCGGCCCAGCCAGGGCAGGATTCCATTCTGCTGCAACTGACAGTAGGTGCGCAGGTGAACATCGCCGCCGAATATGCTTGCGCCAACCAACCCGATTTTCAGGATTCTGCTCATTCCACGCATCCTCGCTTCTGGAAACTACTTCGACACCTCATTGATCGCGCCAAGGGATGGCGCACCCTCAACTCGGTGCGGGCACGGGGGTATCGGCTCCGGGTGCGGGGGCCGGTTCCGGCGAAGGCAATGGCACATCGGGCGCGGGAGGAAGGGGCACAGGGGGCGTGAGGGGTTCCGCAGGCGCGGCGGGTAATGTCGGGGCGGGCTGATCGAGTAACTCGACCCGGATCAGCTTCTGTGCATCCTCCACAATCGCCAAGATAATGTCTCTGCGCTTTCCTTCGATAACCTGATCACGAAGGATATCCCGCGCGGACTCGATGGGCACGATTCCGGGCTCATTTTCCGCCAGAATCGTGATGACGTACCAGCCCATCACGCTCCGCACCGGTGCCGAGACGTCGCCGGACTTCAAGGCGCTCATGGCCGTCTCCAGCTCGGGATAGAAACTGCCTATCTTCATTTCCCGGAGCACCCCACCTCGGGGCGCGGTCGAAGGGTCTTCGGAAAGTTCCCGCGCCACCGCCTCGAAGGACTCACCCGCCAGGACCCGTGCCCTGGCGGCATTGGCACGCTCTTCGGCACCGCGCCAATCCTCGTCCGATCCGCCCTTGGCCCGGAGCAGCATGACTGCGATGTCGCGAGTCTTCTCTTTCCGGTTCATCTTACCTTCGGCCTTGAGGGTTTCGTAGGCCTTCGCGATCTCCTCGTCCGCAGCGATCAACTCGCCGGTCTTCTGATCGACAAAGTTCTTGACACGTAAGCGGGAGCGAATATTCTCTTTCAGGGCGGCCTCCGTCATGTTCAGGCGTTTGAGGTAGCCCTGGTAAGCCTCCTCACTGTCAAATACGCCCTTACGCTCCTGAAATTCCTTTTCCAGTTCCTCCTCCGACACTGGGGTACCCGCATTCCTTGCGACGATACCCAGGATTCGGCTATTGATGACTTCGGTGAGCAGGGCGCGGCGGAAGCGGAGATCGGGGTTCACCTTTTGCCCCGTGGTCTGCTCAATCTGCCGTACTTTGAACTGGATATCCCGGGCGAATTCACCCGCGGTGATCACCTCATCACCTACCTGGGCGATTACCTGGGCCGCCTGCTCCGGCGTGAGTTCCTGCCCCTGGGCCTGGGTCGAAGCCGCCAGGCCCACCAGGAACGCCGCGACGAGCACTTTCATGATTGTTTTCATAAAGTTTATTTCCCTGCGCGCCGGCGCGCGCCTGTTTACGATCTTGTTGCTGCCACGAGCCCGCGCCTTGGCGGACGGGACCCGTCATCGCCCCGGCCGCCTTCGACTAGAGTTTGACCACCTTGCCCGTCTTCGCGGACTTGTAAATCGCTTCGATCAGGGCCACGGCCAGGCGACCTTCCCTGCCTTGAATGGCGGGCTGACGACCGTTCTGTATAGCCTTGGTAAAGTCGTCGATCTGGCGGCGGTGACCTTCGATCTTCAAACCGCTAAGGGGGTCGGAAGCGCCCGAACCGAGCGCCGAGTCGCCCTCCATGGCTGCTTCAATTTTCTTGTCCAATGGCTTGGACTTGCTGAACTTCCAGGAGACGACTTTGCCGTCTTCCATGGCGGCGCTACCTTCGGTGCCGTGGATCTCGATGCGAGCGGGATGACCCGGATAGATGGCTGTGCTGCCTTCGATTACGCCCTGGGCGCCGTTCTCAAACTCCAGGATAGCCGTGGCGAGATCTTCAACTTCCAAACGCTCGTGGGCCACCAGGGCCGTGCGCGCGTAGACCGATTTCACCGGACCCATGAACCACTGAAGGAGATCGATATAATGGATACCCTGATTCATCAGCGCGCCGCCGCCGTCGAATTTCCATGTGCCACGCCAAGCGCCGCTATCGTAGTAAGCCTGAGAACGAAACCACTTGATATAGGCGTCGCCCAGTACCAACTTGCCGAAGCGGCCCTGCTCAATCGCGGTACGGATTTGCTCCGCACCTTCGGCGAAGCGACTCTGAAAAATGCAGCCAAGATTGACGCCCGCTTTGTCCGCCGCGTTGATGATGGTGTCGATACGCTTCGTAGTAACGTCGAGGGGCTTTTCGGAGAGGATGTGCTTGCCCGCCTTTGCGATGTCGACGGCGATTTCGGCGCGCATGCCGCTGGGCACGCAAAGAGACACGGCCTGGATGTCGGGGCGCTTGAGCATTTCTTTGTAGTTGTCGAAGGCATCCGCCCCGTACTGTCCAGCCAGCTTCTGGGCCGTCTCCAGCCGTACATCGGCCACGCCCACCAGTTTCGCGCCGCGCACTTCCGCAATCGCCGCCGCATGAATCGGCCCAATATTGCCGCAACCGATAATTCCGTACCCTACCGTAGCCATGAGTTCTCCTTTGCAAAGGGGGTTAAGATTCGGAGTATAGCATATGGAATTGGGGCAGTTGATAGTTGACAATGGACAATGGACAATGGACAACGAATGCAATCAAAGTGGGTATTGGACCGATATGGCGGATTGGACGCGTCTTGTGGGAAATGCTCTTTTTTCCCAAAATGGCGTTGCGGCATCTCGATATTAACATCGTAGTCTCGTGCCTGCCATTGTTGTCAATTTTCAATTGTCCATTGTCAACTGTTACCGCAGGGGTTTGGTGACCGCCTTGGCTGTACCGGAGACCACCTTCCCCGCGCCTTTTACGATTCCGCCGGCAGTCTTTCCTATGGCCCTGGGCACGGCGCAGCCACTGAGGATCAGACTGCCCGCCAACGCAATGAAGAGCGCACGTCGTATCTGATTTCGCACGGCAGGTAACTCCCGAGTTAGGGACAACGGACGGCGTGAACTTGCTCAACCAATTTCAGCACACGTTCAAAGGGCGTTTCACGCAGCAGGCCATGGCTCAGATTGAAGAGGTGGCCCCGGTGTTCCCCGGCGAGAACGCAATCTTCCACGGCGGCAGCAATGTCTTCTTCGCTGCCATAGGCCAGGAGGTGATTGTCTACATTGCCCTGGAAGACTCGATTCGCGCCGAGTTGCGCCCGGGCATCGCGCAGGTGAATGGTGGACGGCAGGCTGATGACATCCGCCCCGCCCGCGTCGAGGTCTTTCAGCGAGTTCCATTCCCGTGCAAAATTGATGGTGGGCACAATCCCCTTAAGGGCGGCAAAGATTCGCTGCTGATAGGGCAGGGCGAACTCGTGATACTGCTCAGGCGTCAGCAGGAAAGCCGCGGACTCGAAGAGCTGCACCGCAGCAACGCCGCAACGGGCCTGATAGGTCAGGTACGCGATGGTCATCTCGGTAATACGATCCAGCAAACGGTGGAGCGCCTCGGGCTGCTCCGCCATGAAGGCCATGGCCCGCGAGGCGGTCTCGCCAAAGCTCTTGCCCTCCAGAATAAACACGGCGAGGGTGAGCGGCGCGCCGGCAAAGCCAAGCACCGGCAGCGCATCCCCCAGTTGGTCAAAAATCGACTCAAAGGTATATTGGACGAAGGGCAGCTCCGCCTCCACGTCGTAGCCGTGGAGCCGGTCCACATCCGCGACGCTCTCCACCTTGTCCACCAGCTTCGGGCCGGGTGCGAAGACAAAATGGGCACCCATGGGGGTAAGTGGCGTGAGAATATCCTGAAAATAGATGAGCGCGTCCACGCCGAAGCGCTGGGGAAGCAGCGTGATCTCCGTGGCATAGGCCGGATGGCGAAACAAGTCCTCCAGCGGCAACGACGCCGCCTCTTTCAGCTTGAGATAGGCCGGGTCGGTGCGCCCCGCCTGCCGCATCATCCATATGGGCGTGTAGGGGGTTTTCTCGCCCCGAAGGGCCCGGATAAAGGTGTCATTCTGCAAATTCTGGGTCATTCCAACTCTCGCGCCCGCGATCAGGTCCATGTTCTGCCGCATGGTGCCGCAAGGATACTACGGCGGGGCGGCGGATGTATAGTGCGGACCGAGTAAGGACTTCTTCTCGAGTCGGCAGTGACGTTATCCCGCGATCGCCGACGTGATGAGGAGGCGACGGTGGCTGTCGCCATTATGAATGTGGTGGCGAAAGAACACTCATTCGGTTTCTCCTGTCTGGGTACTGGTGTGGGTGTACAGCGTTAGCTTGCCTGTCAATGGGTCGTATGGGTCTTATGGGATTGGGACCTGTCGGATAAGATCGCACAACAGGCGATTCTTCAAGAGAACAATTCCGCGAACCACACCTCCCAACGACTCCGCTCCGCGTGGGCCATCGAGCTGGCTTCGTCGCAGTAGAAGTAGAAACTCGCCGAAGCCAGCACTTCCCCGCCCCAGGTGTAGGCACCCAGGGTGACGAAACCTTTCCCAGGTTTATCGAGGCGGAGCATGGCCTGGTGGGGGCACTCGGTTGTGCCGAACTGCATGACGCTGCCGCCGAGTTTCACCCCTGCGGAGGGCTGCGACTGGAAAGGCTGACCGATCACCAACGCATCGAGACCGAAAGCCGCCTGAAGACGCTCCCAAGTGCGGGCCTCGGGCTCCGAGGACTTCGCCATCAGGCGAAGCGAGGTACAGGACAAATTTCGGTAGTGCTTCATACACTCTTGGAGTATAGTGAAGAAAGGTGGCCAACCGTTCTCCATGGATTCGAGTTGCGTGTCCCAATCCTCGCCGCTGGCGAAGAGGCTGTGTACCATTCGCATGACGCACGTGCTGCCGTTCTTCGCTTCGATGCGGACTTCGGTGCCAGGGGTGGGGCACCTTCCATCCATTCGCGCTCTTCATAGGCGAGCCGGTGGGGTGGCGACCAGTCCGTAATCTGCCCGGAACTCGCCATGTCCGGCCCCAGCTCAAAGGCAATCGTGCCGCCTGCGCGCTCTTTCACCGTCGTGGGCGTAAACCAGCAGGAGATGCCAGGCCCCGTGGCGATGGCGGCCCAGACCTCTTCGGGCGTTCCCGGCACCTCCACCACCATCTCGACAAAGCGCGATGCGTCATGGCCTTTCTTAACGGACATCAGGAGGTCTCCTTTGGGTTTTCCTGGGGCAGCGGGTGGGCCAGCACCAGCAAGCGGTGCGGACGGCCTCCCGGTGCCATTTCGTCGTGATACTTCTCCGCCAACGTCGCTATAAGGCTGACCAGTTCTCTGCTGAAGGCCGCGCGCTCCGACGCTGTTCTAAATCGAATCTCCGTGTCCAGCGAGAGCGTCGGTAGAAGCTTGCCCGTGTCCCGCGCGACGCGCACAAGCCCGCCCACCTCGCGGATCACCCGCGCGGCCAAAGCAACGAGGTAACTCGCCGACAGGCGGTCCGCCGTGCGACCTGGATCGACCCCCGCAGCACCGAGGGCCACGGGAGAAACGACATACTGCGAAGCCGTGGCCACGAGGAGTCGCTCCGTCAGTCCCCCCCACTTCTTCTGGCTCGCGGGCTTCACGAGACCGTGGGCCTGGAGGGCGTTCAAGTGATAATTCACCTTTTGTCGGGTCAACCCTACCCGCGCCGCCAGCGTGGCCGCCGAAGCAGGCTCGGCCAACTCCGCCAGAAGTCGGCTTCGGATCGGGTCGAGCGCCACGGCGGCAGCCTGGGGATTTTCGATGATTTCGAGGGCGAGCATGGCTGCATAGTAGCATTGACAATTTTTACTGTCAATAGAGAAGTACCGAACCCGCCAGCGGCCCGAGCAGGCCCATAAGCGACAGCACAAAAACTTGATGCCACCCGCCGAAACATACTATACTTGGTCACCTTCGGGGTGTAGCGCAGTCCGGTAGCGCACTACGTTCGGGACGTAGGGGCCGGAGGTTCAAATCCTCTCACCCCGACCATTTTCTCGAAGGACACCGCGTCTGATTTCGGTCAGTCGCGGTTTTTCTTTTTGATGTCGACTATTTGCAAAGCATGTGGCACAGCCGTCCCAGCGGTGATTGAAGAATCTGCGAAAACTCGGCATTGAAGTGCAATTCAGGAAGGCAGGTGCCCGACCTGATTACACAGGCGGGACACCTGTGCCACATTCCTCCGCGACAGACGCAGCACACCGCACCACTACGGTTTGGCCACCTGTCTGCTGGTAGAATTTGTCAAGTCCGATCCCCCGCCCGTTTTGCTTCAGCGCGGCGCGATATTGCTCGAACAATTCCCGATCTGGTGGCACGATTCGGGTCTCGCCGTCGTTATGAACGAGGACAGTGCAATCGTCCAGCTCACCCTGCCAGGGCCACTCGCTGCACCAGCCCCACTCGTTGATGACAAGGTCGATGTCCTCAAATTCTGTCTCTTCTATTTCCGTTTGCACGAAGCCGGGGGGCACCGATTTGAGTCGCGGGTACACCTCGCAAAGAACGGCGACAAAACCTGTCTCAGGAATGAAACGAAAGGTGTTGACGGCCAATCGGGACGACAGGAACTGAAGAAGCTCGGGGTCTGTGATACCTCGAACGACGATCACTTGAAGTTCCCGAACGACACTGCCTGTTTCCCAAGGCTCCGCTCCCGGGGTACCTGCTGGCCACGCTGGGGAAAGTGCGGCGTACAGCTTCCCCCCATCGTACATTTCAGTACCGCCGACTTCGAGACTGCAAAACAAGGCCACCGTCGGCGGGATCCACATCGCGAACCACAAAGGGGATACGGGCTGATAGCAATCCCAGAAGAGAAGAAATGCAACGGTGTAAAGACAGAACCAGGGGGTGGTGTCCAACCACCAGCAATCACGAGTTCGCACCGAAAGGATGCCCGCGGCCCTCGCCCACAAATATCTCGAATAGCCCCAACACAAATGTAAGAATATTTGAGTGCCGACCAGCCAAGGCAT
>JBIJDL010000090.1:0-16501 GCA_044344195.1 Candidatus Hydrogenedentales bacterium | reverse complement strand
GAGCCCCAGCGGCTCGTTGCGCCGGGACACGATCATCAACTCTTGTTCAATACCGCGCGGGTGCAGCGAATCCATTTCCCGGTCGTAGTTGGTGGCGAGAAACATGCCGTATTCATTGCCTAGAAAATAGGCCGCATCGCTCCAGTTTTCCCAACGGGTCAAGAGCGGCGCATCCGACTCTTCGATGGGCCGCACGCCCACTTTCATGGTCATGGCGGTACGGGCCGCCTGCCACAGGGACAGTTTCTTTCGGGGCTGAAGATTCTGGTAGAGGCGCGCGAAGTTCACGCCCTGGGAGGAAAGCAGGTTGAAGGCCGCGATCGCTGCGGCGAACCAGTCCCGTTGTCGTTCGCACCACGCCGAATTCGGCTTGCGGATTCCACCGCCGAGGCTGTGGTGGATTGCGCTGTGCCCCCCGCCGCAGAGGTTCCGCGCCCAGCAGTGGATACAAGGCAACGTGGTCGCGACGCCCAGATCGTCGAACGCACCGCGGGACGCATCGTCAAGGCTTCCTTCCGCGACACTGCCCAACCGAAAGGCGGCATTGCCATAGAAATAGCGCGAGGGATAGATCTCCCCCCGTTCATCCACCGCGAGAGAGTGGGTGCCGGCTCCATCGCTGCGGGATTGAGCAACGCCTTCATAGATCTGGCGAAAGGTGGAGGCGATGGGCTCAAGGCGAAAGAAATTTCCCTTGAGCAATTGCTGCGCGTAGTACACCGCCACGGTCTGCATGCCCGTCAGCATTGCCGCCGGGTCAAGGTCAGGCCGGGCCGTATAGGCGGCCGGCATATCGAGGTCAATGCGCTTGAAACCTTGCTCATTCAGCCATGGAATCGCATCGCTGAAGGAAGCGTTGCCCGGAACGAGCGCCACGCCCATGGAGGCCCCGGCAGCGCCTTCGGCCAGTGTACTGAGCTTGGAAAGCCGACCCGTCGCGGCGGAAGAGAGTACCCGCAAGAGGGCCTCCGCGCTTCCTGCTTCAACGAGCGTGAGGACGGCCGCCACGGCATGCTCGGCCAGCGGCTTTGCACTGGGAAGGGGAACGACCACCTCGACCGTAAGCGTCTTGCCGGCCAGCCGCACATCTCGAAAGGCTCGCTCCACCATGCGGGCGAGCGCCTCCGCCTGAAATCGGGACTCGAGGGTCTGGACGCGGAGCACCACGTCTTTTCGCGAGCCGGAACGGCCGAGCAAGAGGGTCAGCGCCCCTGAAACCAGAGTCTCGCACGCCGGACCGATCAGGGCCGGGAGCCGCAACGTTACTTCGTGGAGCTCCGCGCTTACTTCAAACTGTTTCAGCCGTTCCTTAGGCCCGAGTGCGGGGAGAATCGACTTGGTGGACCGCAGCCACTCCAGCTCGCCTATCACCTCCTCCACTTCCTTGACGGGATGCTGTTCGCCGAGCAGGTGGAGAATCCGGTTGACCGGCGTGTGGGGATAGTGCTCCATCACAGACCAGGACACCTCGTCGCACTCGAAACAGAAGCATGTTTCCATGTCGAGCACGAAACGCCGCCCGCCTTGTTCGAAGCGGTGTAGCGAGGAGGCTTCCATCAATAGCCGCCCAGGGTTCCCTTGGAGCGGCTCCAGGTTTCCATCGACTTGAAGAGCGTGATGCCCAGGAGCGTCCAGACGACACAACTAATGACGAGAAACTTCATCGAAGGGTGGACAAAGACGGACTGGTAATTGTCGTAGTTGTCACCCACGATACCCTGATTCGAGATCAGGGCCCACTTCAGGAGAATCGAGGCGTCGGCAATAGGCAGAGCATGCACGAAGGCCGCCATGGCCCAGCCCCGTTCGAGAAGGTCTTCCTTGGCGTAGATCGCGAGAGCAAAGAGGCCCATGCGGATCAGAATGGCAATCTGGCCCACCTGCTTGAACACCAGCACCAGCCCGCCCATCATGAAACCGAAGCCAATAAGATTAATGAAAGTCAGCACCATCAGGGCAATGACGGCCGGGGGATCGAAATACAGGGTGCCTCCCACCGTCACCGTGACGAGCCACACCATCAGGGCCGAAGAGAGCACGCTGGTTACCGCGGCCACGGTGGACCGGGCAAGGAAGTTTGTCACCAATCCATGGGGACTCAGACAAAGCTGCTCCAGCACCCCCGTGCTCGCCATGCCCTGCAGGCCCTGGGTGAACATGCCCACAATGCCAAAAGCAAACATGCCGATGATGAAGCCCAGCACGAACTTGGTCGCCTGCTCCGCATCGCCGAAGCTGCTGCTCGCCATGTTCGTCACTTCGTCGCGGCTGACCATAAAGCCGGTGATGAGCACCAGCAACATGCCGTAGCCCATGACCATGCCCGTGAGGGTACGGAACCAGTAGCGGCGCATCACGATCATCGATCGCACAATTTCAGCTTTTATAACCAGGAAAAAACTCATCCGGCAACTCACTCCCAAATCGGGCCGCGTAATGGCGCGACGTAATGGTTCCCGCGTTTCCGCGCGGATCGGATTATATTGAACTCGTCGTCAACTGGAGGAAGATAGTCTCCAGATTCTGTTGCCGCTGGGCCACGCCCCGCAGCTCGAAGGCCTGCGCGCGGAGGGTCTCCATGACATTGTAGAGGGCTTCGGAACGCTGGTCCGTTTCCGGCACCAGGCTAAGCACCATAATGGGACCGTCCACCGTCAGTTCGTTCGCGGCTGAAACCACGCCGGCAATCGATTCAAAAATAGCCACGTCCGCTTCGCGATCCAGCTTGAATACATAGACCTGATCGGAAAAGAGTCCCAGCAGTTCATCAGTCCGCTTGCAAGCCACCAACTTTCCCTGATCGATAATACCTATGCGGTCGCAGAGCTCCTGGGCCACGTGCATGTCGTGGGTCGTCACCAGCACGCTCTTGCCGTGCTCTCGCGTCATCTCGATGATCTTATCTTTGATCGCGCGGGCACTCTGGACGTCCAGGCCCGTCGTGGGCTCGTCCAGCAGCAGCACCTGCGGATCGGCAATCAGCGCGATGCAGATGGCCAGCTTCTGTTTCTGGCCCCGGGAAAGATGGCGCACCTGCACGTTCTTCTTGTCTTTTAGGCCGATAAAATCCAGCAGGTAGTTCGAGCGGTCAAAAAGCACCTTGCCCGATACATTCTTCAAGTTGCCGTAGTACGCCAGATTCTCCATCGGCGTGAGGGGCCACATACTCGTGCGGGTCCCCTCCAGCACCACCCCCACCTTCTCCAGCACGCGCTTCCGGTAGCGCTCCACTTCCAGCCCGTCGATATGCACCGTGCCCTTGTCCGGTTTTACCAGGCCCGAGAGCATCTTTACGGTCGTGGTCTTGCCGGCGCCATTGGGGCCGAGGAGGCCGAAGATCTCGCCCTCGTAGATCTCGAAATTTACATCCCGTACGGCTTCTACGTAGCGTTTCTTGTAAAGTGACCTCTTTCCCGTATCTTCGTCGCGATAGAAGAAGTTGCGCAGGGTAAAGGTCTTCTCGAGCCGGGACAACTGCACCAGGGCTCTTCGGTTTTCGGACATGGGCTATCAGGCCTTCTCGGAAGTCAGACGCCAGTGGGCCGCCGTCTCTGGGCGGGTGGCGTGGTCAAAGTAAACTATTTCAATATTTCGAACGGTATGAATCATCACCACCAGCATGAAGCTCCCCGTGGCATGGTAGAGGAAGCCCAGGAGCAACGAAAATGCCATGAACTCAACGGAATCCACCACATGGTTGTAAAAGAAATGGCGGTGAACCACGGAGAACACCAGCGCCGTGACACCGATGGCAATCCAGGGACTGCCGGTCATCGCGATCAGCACGCCCTGCGCCGCCACGCGATAAATCAATTCTTCAATCAGGCTCACATCCAGGCACGCGAACAACTGCCGAGGCGACTGCCCCAGAAATCGCCCGAGCGGCCGGGGATCCAGCACGTACGCGGCGATATCCCGCAACGTGTCCAAGGAACGATGGCTGAATATGAGCGAAACGCCAAAAGTGAGATGACCCGCAACAAGGCCCAGTATAACCCATTTGAGATCGAAAAGGCTTCGTGACAGCACCCCGTCGAGATATCCGAGGTAGAGGGCGAGCCCGAGCAGTCCAGTCTGGAGCAATCCGCCGCTGATGTAGAAGCAACGGGCCGCCAGCCCCTCCTCGGTGTCCATCTTCTTCTTTTTGAGCTGGCCCATCAGAGCGAAGAGCACGAGCCCCCCCGCGAGGGTCCACATGGCCGGCATTGCCAGAAGGGCCACCACTCTGGGCGTACTGAAAGCCTGCCAGGCGAAAAAGAGGGCCATGGGCATCAGAGGAGCGGGCAGGCCGCGGTGGATCTGGGTGTCCTGCGGCTCGGTCTCAGGTCCCTCCCGGCGGTGCATCGCAATGGAATGGAGCACATAGGCCGCCAGCAGCGACGCGAAAACGAGATTCACGCGGGAGACTCCCCTTCGTGCGCCGCGAGGCCCTCGATCATGGCGGCCAGGGAGTAGCCCTCCAGGGCGCGGTGGTAACGCGCGCGAAAGGTCTCATACTCGGGACGCAGCAGTCCGTAGCCGTAAAGATCGTGGGCCTGCCCATCGCGGACAACGTGGTCGCGGAGGGTGAGTTCCCGGGTGGCCCCGGTCTTCTCGAAGATGCGCCAGGAGGCCGAATTGAAGGCGTAGATGTAAGCGCTTACGCGATGGAGGTTGAGTTCACAAAAGCAGTATTCAAGCGCCAGGCAGATGGAACTGGCACTGACCATCCGGTTGCGCAGGTGCTCCTGGCCCAGGTAGAGATCGATGCTGCACGAGCGGTTACGCCAACTGATATTCTGGAGCGACAGGAGCCCCACGGGTCCATACTCGCGGCTGTCGATCATCAGATAGATGCCGCCCGGCATGGTGTGCCCCACCGCACGGCCCAGCATCGCCACGATCTTGTCCCGCACCTGCCGGGGCGAGCGCGCCGGGTCGCCATAGAGGAAATACTGAAAATCCGGGGATTCCATCCACCGGACGACGGTATCCAGATCATCGCGTTCGGCGCGGCGAATAAAAGTCTGGGTTGTAAAGGACATTGATTACCACACCCCTTCGAACATCACGCGGCCCCCTGGGTTCGGCAGAGTGCTTCGAGCGCGTGCCAACGCCCCTGGGCGTAGACCACGTCGCGTTGTACCCCAGCGGACGTAAAGCCCTGCGCCCGGAGAAAACTGGAAAGCTCCGCTTCGCAGTCCAGGCAATAGCTCACGACTTTGAACAGGCCAGAGCGGACAAAAGCGCGCTCATACAGGAAGTCGGCGGCCTCTTCCGCGAGGCAAGTGGCGTAAAGCGCGGGATCCAGCAACACGAGGCTGAATTCCGCATAGCGTGCCTCACTGTTCATCCCCCGCAGACTGCAGAAACCTTGAATATCGCCCACGCAATCTTCCACGGTGTAAAATCCGCCGTCGGCGATTTCTTTCCTCGACAGCAACTCCCGGAGTTCGTCGCGCGTGGGCAAAATCGGCTCGCGCCGCGCGTCCAGTAGCCCGGCGCGCAGGGTTCCTGCCTGGTATAGACGGGAGAATGCGGGCACATCATCGAGTTCTGTGCCCCGGATAAACGTATGTTGTCCAGCAATCACGCCGCGGATCCGATGGGTTCTGGGGAAGGGGCCCTTTCATAAATACAACCGGGACCTGCATTCGGACAGCAGGCCCCGATGAAAGGCATGTAACCAACCGGGATTTTAGAATCCCGAGGTGGCCTCATCGCGTTTTCCATCCCGGAACTCTACCCACGCGCGGTAAAGCGCGTTGTAGAAATCCAGAAAGGAATCCGCTTTAGGGGTCGAAATCGGTTTGATATGTTTCATTGGTTCACTCCAGATTGTCGCCAAACCCCGCCTATTAGAGCATATTTCAGCGAAGGCTACAAGAAGAAATTACTCCGGAGCAGGATTGCTCGGATCCTTGTTGATAAACAAGGGGATGATCGCGTCGATGATGCCCTCAAACTCCGGGTTGTCTCCCGTGGCACCCACGAAATCCCGGATAAAGGTCAGCTTCACCTCGGGCGCGATATCCTGGCCAGCCAGGGGGCACCGCGTCAGCAATTGGATCCCATGCACCACTTCCACCCTCCCCGTCTCAGGCACCCGTCTGGGTCGGCGTCTTCGCCTCCGCCAGCGTCGGGAAAATCGTTTGAAGCACCTGAACCAGGAAACACAGGAGCGCCTGGTAGTCGCTCGTAATGCTCGTGCAGATGTCGGCTTGAGCCCGCTCCGGCCGCTTTGAAAGCAACGCTAGATGTTTCATTGTACTTCCTTTATGTCTCAGGCTCACCCGAATCCCCAAGTCGCGCCGCGCTGCGGGGAGCAACAGGCTACCCCCGCGGCTGCTCGACATCATGCGCCCGTCGTGGGGATCGTGGGGAACTCCTGGTTTTCCTTGGTAAGAACGGCCTGGCCCACCGCGGCGAGAATGTTCGCGATCAGTTCGAAAACCGCCGCCAGACTGATGTCGGCCTGAGCCCGAACGGGAACCAGACTGATGCAACGCACATGTTTCACAGGTCAATCCTCATTCCGGGCCGAAATCTCCCGGGCCATCTTCAGGTTTCGTCGTTCCCGCCGGTCGTTTCCTTGGTTGCAAGGAAACTGGCGATCGCGTCCACAATACCCGCCGCCAAGGTCAATTTCTGGCCCGTGGTGAAATCACCGGCGATTCGCGGTAATTTGGTCATCACGTGGATATGCTTCACTGGAAGGTTCCTCTAGGACGCCGTAGTGAATTCTTTGGCCGCGAAAAAACTGGCCAGGGCGTCAACGATACCCGCGGCCAGGGTCAACTTCTGGCCCGTGGTAAAGTCGCCAGCTTTTTGCGGAGACTTGGACATTACGTGGATGTGTTTCACTGGAAGCTTCCTTCATATCGTTCATTGATATACGCAAGCTTAGCACAAGCCCCGTTCCCGGTAAAAGGACGCCCTTCGCCCGACCGGGTGACTATGTTACCAGCAGCCCCCGGTAAATGTTACACCTTCCAGATGAATCCCGGAGCAGGTAAATAAGGTTCCAGGCCCTCGCTTGACGCCCCATCGCGAATCGGGATTGAATATCCAGACGTGCACGAAGTGTGGCGCGCCCCCCGCGATCCCCGCAGGACAAAAACGCGCCCGGACCACGCTGGTTGTGCCAGCAGTCCGGGCGCTCGTATCGTTCAGATTTGTCACCCCGGATTAGACCAGGGAGCGCACTTTTGTCAGGGTCTCGTAGCCCTCTGTATCGTGGGCCTGAAGGGTGGACTCGCCCATCAGGTACAGATCGATCGCACGGGCGGCTTCACGGCCTTCGTGAATTGCCCAGACCACGAGCGACTGGCCCCGGCGGGCGTCGCCCGCGACGAAGTAGTTCGCCCTGGAGGACTGGAAGTCCTTCGTGTTGGCCTTGATACCCTGTCCAAAGCGGTTGCGATCCAACTCGAGTCCCAGCTCATTCACGAATGTATCTGTTTCTGGCTGGGTGAAGCCCATGGCCAGCAACACAAGCTCGGCCGGGATGCGCTCTTCACTTCCGGGCACCTCGATCATCTGGCGGCGGCCCGTGGCATCGGGCTCGCTCCATTCGAGCCGCACGGTGTTCAGCGCGGCCACATTGCCGTGTCCATCGTCCTCGAAGGACTTGGTCAGGACGCTGTAACGCCGTTCACCACCCTCCTTGTGACTGGAGGACGTGCGGTACACGAAGGACCACTGAGGCCAGGGGTTGCTGTCGGCGCGGTCCACCGGGGGCTTGGGCATCAGCTCGAGATTAACAAGCCCCTTGCAACCCTGGCGCAGGCTGGTGCCCACGCAGTCGGAACCGGTATCACCGCCACCGATGACAATGACATTCTTGCCGGTGGCCAGGATGTCTTCGCCCTTTGCATCCTTGCCCAGAACCCGGCGGGTCTGCTGGGGCAGGAAGTCCATCGCGGGGTAAATACCCTTCAGATCGGAACCAGGAACGTTCATGCCCTCGAAGGTGCGGCTCTTGGAGGAGCCGATGGCGATGAGCACGGCGTCGTACTGGTCCAGCTTGCTGGTGGGCACGTTGAGCCCCACCTCAGCGTTACAGATAAACTCCACGCCTTCGGCCTTTAACTGATCAACACGTCGCAGCACGATCTTCTTATCGAGCTTGAAATTTGGAATGCCGTACATCAGCAGGCCGCCCGGTTCGTCGGAGCGCTCATAGACCGACACATGGTGGCCGGCACGATTCAACTGCTGCGCGGCGGCGAGGCCGGCCGGTCCGGAACCGACGATGGCGATTCGCTTGCCGGTGCGCTTCTCGGGGATCTGGGGTACGACCCAGCCCTCAAGCCAGCCGCGGTCGGCTATTTCGCGCTCGTTGATCTCAATGGTGACGGCTGGCTTGTTGATACCCAGCACGCACGCGGTCTCACACGGTGCGGGACATACCCGACCGGTGAATTCCGGGAAATTGTTCGTTGAATGGAGAACTTCAAGGGCTTCTTCCCAATCGTTGTCCTTCATCAGCTCGTTGAAATCTGGAATCTGATTGCCGAGGGGGCAACCGCTGTGGCAGAACGGAATTCCGCAATTCATACAGCGGTAGGCCTGCTGCGCGATCTTTTCGGGCGGCAGCGAATTCGAAAATTCACCGTAATGCTTCAGGCGCTCTTCGGGGGCGTCATCCAGCGCAATCTCTCGGTCAAAGGCCATGAAGCCTTTGGATTTATCAGGAAGCATGGGTCACCTCCGCTTGCGTTTGCTCTTGCTGCTTCATTACGCGGGCATAGTCGCGAGGCATGACCCGGACAAAATGCTTCAACTCCGCTTCCCAGTTTTCAAGAATACTCTTTGCCATGGCGCTGCCCGTGTATTCCGCATGGCGCTCCAGCATGGTACGCAACTCGGGAATACTCTTCTCGTGTAGCGGCTTCATTTCAGCACTGTCGCCGTTGAAGTGCCCCGGCAGCATTCCCGCCTTATCGTAGACATAGGCAATACCGCCGCTCATGCCCGCCGCAAAATTGCGACCCGTCGGGCCCAAGACAACCACGCGGCCACCTGTCATATACTCGCAGCCGTGATCGCCCACGCCTTCGACAACCGCCCACGCGCCGCTGTTGCGCACGCAGAAGCGCTCGCCCGCGAGACCGCGAAAGAATGCTTCGCCGCTCGTGGCGCCGTAGAGGGCCACGTTGCCGATGATAATATTCTCGGAGGGGTTACCCTTGAATTCGGGCGGCGGCGCGATGATGATCTTGCCGCCGGACAGACCCTTGCCTACGTAATCGTTGCTTTCACCTATCACGTTGATGGTAACGCCCTTGATCGCAAAGGCGCCGAGGCTGTTGCCGCCCACGCCCTTGAGGTCGATCCATACGAGATCTTCGGGCAGGGCACCGCCGTACATGCCTAACTTATGGCGCCGGGTCAGTTCGCTGGACAGCATCGTTCCAAAGGTGCGGTTGACGTTGCGGATGGGCAGCTCGATGCGGACCGCCTCCTTCTTGTCGAGAGCCGCCTTCGCCTTTTCCATGAGCACATGGTCCAAGGCACCTTCGATGCCATGGTCCTGCACCTTGCTGTGGTGCAGCGTGGAATTCTCCCAGGCCTTGGCCATAAAGAGAATCCGGGAAAAATCGAGGTGACGCGCCTTCCAGTGCTCGGGCAGGGGCGAGAACTTCAGCATGTCCGCGCGGCCGATCATTTCAGTGATCGTGCGGAAACCGAGCTGCGCCATAATCTTCCGGCACTCTTCGGCCACGAAGAAGAAGTAGTTGACCACGTGCTCTGGCTTGCCCGTGAACTTCTTGCGAAGCTCGGGGTCCTGGGTGGCAATACCTACGGGGCAGGTGTTCAGGTGACACTTGCGCATCATGATACAGCCGGAGACGATCAGCGGCGCCGTGGCAAAACCGAACTCATCCGCGCCGAGTAGGGCGGCGATGGCCACGTCCCGTCCGGTCTTGAGCTGACCGTCCACCTGCACGCGGATACGGTCGCGAAGATCGTTCTCCACAAGCACCTGGTGGGTCTCGGTCAGGCCGAGCTCCCAGGGCAAGCCGGCATACTTGATGGAGGTCAGGGGCGAAGCGCCCGTGCCGCCGTCGTGGCCGCTGATGAGCACCAGATCGGACTTGCCCTTGGACACGCCCGCGGCAATGGTGCCCACGCCCACTTCGGACACGAGCTTCACGGACACCTTCGCGTGCACGTTGGCGTTCTTCAAGTCGTGGATGAGTTGGGCCAGATCTTCAATCGAGTAGATGTCGTGGTGTGGGGGCGGCGAGATCAACTCCACGCCCGGCGTGGCATAGCGCACGGTGGCGATCTTGTCGAAGACCTTGTGTCCCGGAAGCTGTCCACCTTCGCCGGGCTTCGCGCCCTGGGCCATCTTGATCTGCAACTCGTCGGCGTTTACCAGATATTCGTTGGTCACGCCGAAACGGCCGGAAGCCACCTGCTTGATGGCGCTGCGGCGCAGATCGCCATTGGCGTCCGCCTCGAAGCGCGCGGGATCTTCGCCGCCCTCGCCGGTGTTGCTGCGTCCGCCGATGCGGTTCATGGCGATGGCCAGGTTCTCGTGGGCCTCCGCGCTGATGGAACCGTAGGACATGGCGCCGGTGCAGAAGCGCTTGACGATCTCGGCGGCGGACTCCACTTCCTCGATGGGAATGGGCGTGCCTTGCTTGAACTCAAGCAGGCCGCGCAGGGCCGCCAGGGTCCGCGTGCGGTTGTTGACTTCCTCTGCAAATTCTTCAAAGGTCGCCGCGTTGTTCTGGCTCGTGGCGTGCTGGAGCTTGGCCACAGTCTCGGGGTTCCACATGTGGAACTCGCCGCGCCGACGCCAGCGGTAAGCACCGCCCACGTCGAGGCTGGGACGGCGCGCGGGCTTTTCGGGGTAGGCCATGGTATGGCGCATGAGCGATTCCATGGCCACTTCCTTCACGCCGATACCTTCGATCCGGGTTGCCGTGCCTGAGAAGCAGCGCTGGACGATGGCCGTGTTCAAACCGACCGCCTCAAAAATCTGGGCGCAGCGATAGCTCTGCTGGGTGGAAATGCCAATCTTCGACATAACCTTGAGCAGACCGTGTTCGATGGCCTTGATAAAGTTCTTCTGGGCATAGCCCGGTTTCTTTTCGACCACCAGTTCGCGATGCTTCAGGTCTTCTATCGCCTCGAAAGCCAGATAAGGGTTTACGGCACCCGCGCCGTAGCCGGTAAGCAGGGCGAAGTGCATCACCTCGCGGGCCTCGCCGGTCTCGATGATCAGACCACACTCGCTGCGCTTGTGCTTGTGCACCAGATACTGATGCACCGCGCCGGTCGCCAGCAGGCTGGGGATGGGGGCGAATTCTTCGTTTACGCCGCGATCCGAAAGGACGATCATGGTCGCGCCATGCTGCACCGCATCGAAGGCTTCCTTGCAGATACGGTGGAGGGCTTTGTCCAGCTCTTCCGGGCCCTTTTCCGTGTCGAACAGGGTCGAGATCACCGCGCTGCGGAATCCATCGCGATCGAGGTTCTTGATGAAGGCCAATTGCGCATTGGTGATAACCGGTGACTTCAGGTGCAGTTGCTTACAGTCCTCGGGTTTTTCGCCGAGGAGGTTGCCCTCCCGGCCGATGTCTGTCTCCAGCGACATGACGATGCTTTCGCGAATCGGGTCGATGGGTGGGTTCGTTACCTGGGCAAAAAGCTGCTTGAAATAGTTGAAGAGCAATTGGGGACGGGGCGACAGCACGGCCAGGGCCGCGTCGTTGCCCATGGAGCCCGTGGGTTCCTTGCCATCCTGCGCCATCGGGGCGAGCAGGATTTCCATATCTTCGCGGGTATAGCCGAAGACTTGAAGGCGCTCCATGAGGGACGCCGGCTCCACCGCAGGCGCGGGTTCCGCCAGATCGGTGGGCAGCTCCACCCGGTGGGTATCAAGCCACAGGCGATAGGGGTTGCGCTTGGCGAACTTGCTCTTCAGTTCGGCATCGTCAACAATCCGGCCTTCTTCCATGTCCACGAGGAACATGCGACCGGGCTCAAGACGCCCCTTACGGACCACTTTTTCCTGGGGAATCGGCAGCACACCGGCTTCGGAGGCCATGATGACCTGATTGTCGCTGGTCACCCAGTAACGGGAGGGGCGAAGGCCGTTGCGGTCGAGCACGGCGCCGATCATGACACCATCGGAGAAGGCCATGGAGGCGGGACCGTCCCACGGCTCCATCTTGCAGGCGTGGTATTCGTAGAAGGCCTTTTTCGCGTCCGACATGGACTCGTGGCCGCTCCAGGGCTCGGGGATCATCATCGCCATCGCGTGATCCACGTCGCGACCGCCGCGGACGAGGAGTTCAAAGGCGTTATCGAAGTTCGCGGAGTCACTGGCGCCCGCCGAAAGGATGGGCAGGAGCTTGCGCAGGTCCTCGCCGAAGAGGGCACTTTCAAAGTGGGCCTCGCGGGAGTCCATCATGTTCAGGTTGCCGCGCAAGGTGTTGATTTCACCGTTGTGCGCCAGAAAGCGGAAGGGCTGGGCCAGTGGCCAGGCCGGCAACGTGTTCGTGCTGTAGCGCTGGTGAACCAGGGCCATACCGCTCTTGGTGCGCTCGTCGGCCAGATCCAGGTAATATTTGTCCATGGACTCGGGCAGCATGAGGCCCTTGTACACGATGGTGCGGACGGACATACTGGGCACATAGTATTCGGACTTGCCCGAAATGACCGAGTTGCCGATCATGTGGGTGGCGGATTTGCGGATGGTAAAAAGCTTGCGCTCGAAGGTCTCGATGTCGAGGCCTTCGCTCTTGCCGATGAAGACCTGGCGGATCACGGGCTCGTTTTCACGGGCCAGCCAACCGATGGTGCTGGAATCCCGAGGCACGTCGCGCCAGCCGATCAGTTCCTGATCTTCTTCCAGAATGGCCTTATTCAGGATCTGGATGCAGGATTCCCGCGATTCCCGATCTCGGGGGAGGAAGATCATGCCCACGCCATATTCACCGGGCGCGGGAAGATCGAAACCGTGCAACTGCCCTTCGGCCACAAAGAATTCGTGGGGAATGTGAAACATGATGCCGCAACCGTCGCCCGTTTCCGGATCGCAACCGCAGGCACCGCGATGAGTCAAATTGACGAGAATCTGAAGGCCGTTTTTGATGACTTCGTGGGAGCGTTTGCCATCGATGTTGCACATGAAGCCGATACCGCAGGCATCGTGCTCGTAGTACGGCTCATACAGGCCTTCCCTGGATATGCTTCTTGTAGGCAAGATGATTCACCTCTATCAACGGTTGTGCCTGGGAGGGGTAACTGCGCAGGCAGGGCAGGTAATCGAAACCGCACCCTAAATCCAAGCATTTGGGCGCGGTTCTTTCCAAAGCGTATGATACAAAAGATCCGAATTAAAAGTCAAACTGAATTGTAACCTACTAACAACAAACAGCTTACAGTCGGGACCGACGAGCAGTACGCCTGTATCGACCGCCCGACATCCGGATTCACTCGGAATAATTCCTACGCAGTGGTATCTTTTTTGTCGTTCAGCATAGTTAACATTACCGAATGGTAGCATGCTATAGTGGCGGTCTTGTTTGCCAACTGGCGGCTCGGACCGCCTTCGGGAGTCCACACCCTCATGCGCACTCAGCACCTGTTCCTACTCGCGCTCTTGCTTGTTCTGCCAGCGGCGGGAGAGCAGACTCTCCCCCTGATGAACGCCAGTGACTGGGAAAATGTCGGCGGGACGGCAACATCCTTCCTTATTAAGGAGGGGACGTTGCACTTTCAACAGGGACAGGGAGAGCCTTCGGCGATCCTGACCCGTCAGGACTACGAGAATTTCGATCTCAACTTCGAGTTTCGCTGCCACGAATGGGAGGAATCGGGTCTTCTAATACACGCGCCGTGGAACGGGGCTTGGCGAGCTGGTCTTATTATAGCACTAGGCGACCATGCCGGGGATGCGCCCGATGCCTTTCGCACGGGGGCGCTCTTCCGGCACGTGCCACCGAAGGTGATGGCCGTCAATGAGGCCGGGGAGTGGAATTCGTGTGAGGTACATATGGCGTGGCCCAAATTGCGGGTTGTGCTCAACGCCCAGGTCGTTCAGGATTTGGATCTGAGTAACCACCCCGGGCTGGCCCATACCCTGCGCCGAGGTCGGCTCGGATTCCTGAACAGTTATGGATGGGGCATGGAGGTCCGAAACATGGTCGTCACACCCCTGCCCGCCAGCGCGGGGGCCGTGTCCATGTTCAATGGCAAAAATATGGAAGGCTGGAAGCCCGTGCGAAACAAACGGGCGTGGTGGACGGTAGAAAACGGGGTGCTACGGGGCGAAGGGGGCAATGGCTACCTCCAGTACGAAAGGCAGTGCGAGAATTTTGCCTTGAACCTCTATTACCGGGCCAGCTCCTCGGCCAACGGCGGCGTCTTCTTTCGCTGGAAAGGAGACGACTCCGATCGGGGCCATGAGATTCAGATTCTCGACCTGCCCGACGTGGGGATGGTCTCGGGCAGCATCTACGGCCTCGTGCGAGGGCGGGACGACATTTTCAAGCCCGGCGAGTGGAACTTGATGCAGATCTTCGTCCAGGGTAATCGCGCTACGACCTACATCAACGGCCACCAGTCTGCCGAGACCGACCAGCTCGACAAGACGGGGCCGGGGCATATCACGCTGCAGATGCACCGGGATGGCGCGGTGATTGAGTGGAAGGAGATGGAATTGAGGCTGTAGGCTGTAGGCTGTAGGCTGTAGGCTGTAGGCTGTAGGCTGTAGGCTGGAGGCTGGAGGCTGGAGGCTGGAGGCTGGAGGCTGGAGGCCTTTGGCTGAGAAATCAGATCGCTAAAACGGAAGAGGAGGCACTTCACACATGCGGGATCACGAGAAGCTCCGGGCGTTTGAGTTGGCAGATTCATTTGCGTTGGCGGTATACGAGGTTACCCAGGCTTTTCCGAGGGATGAGATATTTGGACTGACATCGCAATTGCGCAGGGCGGCCGTTTCAGTTCCCTCGAATATTGTTGAGGGCTCTGCGCGTAACTCGGAAGCGGACTACCTTCGCTTCCTGGATATTGCTTATGGTTCATTGAAGGAAGCGGGATACCAACTGAGTCTGGCTTGCCGTTTGGGCTACTTGTCCCCCGATAAATTTCGTGAAATTAGAGAGCTGTGTGACGAAACCGGGAAGGTGCTAAACGGCTTGATACGCTCAATCCGGAGAAAATCTTCGCCATGACACTGGTGCCGACCCTACAGCCTACAGCCTACAGCCTACAGCCTACAGCCTACAGCCTACAGCCTACAGCCTACAGCCTACAGCCTACAGCCTACAGCCCACAGCCTATGGTCCCCTGTACCATTTCCCCCACTTGGTGGTAGAATAGCCACGGGAACAACGCCGGGAAGCGTTTTATGCATCATTTTGATGGGGATTATGTGGAAGAAGTCGTGGAGCGCTTGGGGGGTATCAAGCGTGATGCGATCCCGTGTTGGGGGCTGTTGCGCCGTGATTCCATGATCGAACACTTGATCTGGTCGTTGCGCCATTCCATGGGCCGCTCCCGGACTATCCCGTTTTTTGGCAATTGCTTCACCCGATGCGTGAAGCGCCCCCTGGTGCTGGCGGGCATTCTCCCTATCACCGCAGCTATGCACCTGCCGGAGCATCTGCGCGATCAGGGACTCATCGCCCGCGAGCCGGGCGACCTCGAAACCCTCCAGGCCATCCTGGAGGAATACCTCACCCTGGTGCAGGCCGATGAACTGAAACCGGCCCCCCACCCCACCTTCGGCCGGATGGATATCGACGGCTGGGACCGCTTCCATGTGCTCCACTTCGAGCATCACCTGCGGCAGTTCGGCACTTGAGCCGAAGGGTCGATTCGTCCCAAATTCCGTCCGGCTATTGACTTAGCATGGGCGGGGTTCGTATCATACGCCCCTTGTTTCTTCCTGTCAGCTCCACCACCAAAACCGTTAGGGCGTATCGTTGGGACGTGTAATTGCTATAGCCAATCAGAAGGGGGGCGTGGGGAAAACCACCACCGCCGTCAATCTCTCCGCCTGTATGGCCGCAGCCCACAAAAAGACGCTCCTGATCGACCTGGACCCCCAGGGCAACGCCACCCAGGGCCTGGGCATCGACAAGAATTCGGTGGAAGGCAGCGTCTACGATCTGCTGGTCAACGACAAGTCCGTGGCCGAAGTGGCCCTCGCCACGGAGTGGGACAACCTTTTTATCGTCCCTTCAAACCGGGAGCTGGTGGGTGCGGAAGTCGAGCTTATCGACGAGGAAGGTCGGGAATTCCGCCTGAAGACGCGCCTCGCCGAAGCCCTGAACGACTATGACTACATCTTCATCGATTGCCCCCCCTCGCTCAGCATTTTGACGCTGAACGGGCTCGTGGCGGCGGATGGTGTCCTCGTGACGCTCCAGTGCGAGTATTACGCTCTTGAAGGACTCAGCGAACTGCTCCAGACGATTATCCTGGTGCGGGACAACCTGAATCCGGAACTCACGGTCTTCGGCGTGCTGCTGACCATGTACCAACACACGAACCT
>JBIJDL010000484.1:0-4959 GCA_044344195.1 Candidatus Hydrogenedentales bacterium | reverse complement strand
GAAGGGCAAAAGGAGCGTAATCAATGGGCGCGACGTCTCATTTGGGCCCAGGACCTCGATCCCATCGAATGGAGCGAGAGTGTGCGGGAACCCGAGGCGAAACTGCGCGAATGGCTGGCGAAGCAGTTGGCGGAGTGAATTATGAATTATGAATTATGAGGAAAGATCGATTGGTGGCTCCTCGTGAACCGTGCTTTAACGGCTGCCGTTGGATTTTCATTCTCAATTCCTAATTCCTAATTCTCAATTCCACCGAAGGTGACATCGCGCCTGCCAATCCAGTAGACTGCCGGGATTCCCGCCCGTGGCTCTTGAGCAGTGCGCCCTGGCGGGTTGCGTTTTGGGAGATCAACGCTGCCGCAGTCGCGTGTTTGCGGGCTGTGACGTCCAACCAGAGAGGTATCATAATGTGTAGTAGCCTGAACCGGGCTTTTGCCCTGGTCCTGCTGTCCCCCGTCCTGAGCGTTCAGGGCACCTTCGCGGAGTATGCCTTTGAGCAGGGCGACAGCATCGCCATCATCGGCAATGCTTTGCCCGACCGTATGCAGCAGGATGGGTACCTGGAGACCTACCTCCAGCTCGCCAATCCGGACAAGCAGCTTGTCATCCGCGACATGGGCTTCTCCGGCGACGAAGTGGCCAACCGTCCGCGCGAAGAAAACTTCCCGACCGTCGATTACTACATGGACCTGGTGAAGGCGGATGTGATTTTCGCTTTCTTCGGCTACAACGAGTCTTTCAAGCAGGATCCGGCCTTGTTCAAGCAGGAGCTGGCCACCTTCATTGAAGAGACCCGGGCCAAGCGCTACAACGGGGAATCTGCTCCGCGCCTGGTGCTGTTTTCGCCCATCGCCCACGAAGACCTGCAATCGCCGGACTTCCCCGATGGCAAGGACAACAACAAGTGGCTTGAGATCTACACCGACGCCATGGCCCGCGTCGCGAGCGAGATGGACGTGCCCTTTGTGGATCTTTTCGGACCGTCCCAGGCGCTCTACGCGGCCACCGACGCGCCCCTCACGATTAACGGCGTTCACCTGAACGCGCAGGGCAACGACGCCATTGCGAAGGTCATCGTCGAGGCGCTGGGCCAGAAAGTGGAGACCAACCACGCTGATCTCGTCCGCGCCGCCGTGCTGGAGAAGAACTGGTGCTGGTTCAACCGTTATCGCGCGACGGACGGCAACGACGTTTGGGGCAATCGCTCCATTCTGAAATTCGTCAACGATCAGTCCAACGCCGAAGTGCTCCAGCACGAACTGCTGATGCTGGACATCATGTCCGCGAACCGCGACAAGGTCATTTGGAGCGCCACCCTGGGCGAGGGCGGCAAGCCGGACGACAGCAACGTGCCGAATCCCATTCAGGTGGAGACGAACTACCAGCCCAGCGAAAAGAACGGCAAGTTGGCCTATACCCCCGCCTCCGAGGGCGTCAACACGCTGAAGCTGGCCACGAACCTGGAAACCAACCTCTTCGCCTCTGAGGAGATGTTCCCCGAGTTCGTGAATCCCGTTCAGATGGATGTGGACACGAAGGGCCGCATCTGGGTGGCGGTGTGGGAGACCTACCCCAAGTGGCAGCCGGACCGCGAGATGCTCGACCGCCTGGTGATCCTGCCCGATGAGAATCGCGACGGCATCGCGGATGAGTGCAAGACTTTTGCCTATGTCCACAACCCCACCGCCTTCACCTTCTGGAACGGCGGCGTGATTGTGGCCTCTGCGCCGAACTTCTGGTTTCTGAAAGACACCGACGGCGACGACGTGGCCGATCACCGCGAGATTATCCTCAGCGGCCTCGATTCCGCCGACACGCACCACAGCGCCAACGGCTTCGATTTCGGTCCCGACGGCTACATCTATTATCAGCGCGGTATTTTCAATGTGAGCAACGTGGAGACCCCCTGGCAGGGTCCGCAGTTCTTTGGCAATTCCGCCATGTATCGCTTCAACCCCCGTAGCCACCGCTTCAGCTACCACGCGGAGAATCCCCCGAATCCCCATGGCGGTGATTTCGACTACTGGGGCTACCACTATGCGACGGACGCGACCGGCGGGCGCGCCTATCAGGTGCGCATGGATGGCGACGGCGGCTTCAAGATGCACGAGCTGCTCACCAAGACCGTGCGCCCCGTGCCTTCCAGCGGTATCCTCTCCAGCACCCATTTCCCCGAGGAAATGAACGGCAACTACCTCATCCTCAACGCCATCGGCTTCCTGGGCATCAAGCAGTACACCCTGGAAAAAACCGATGGCAATGTGTGGGGTACCGAGACCGAAGACCTGCTGGTATCCGACGATCCCAACTTCCGTCCCGCCGATTTCAAGTTCGGCGACGACGGCGCGCTCTACGTCGCTGACTGGGCCAACGCCCTCATCGGCCACATGCAGCATAATATTCGCGACCCCAGTCGCGATCGCGAGCATGGCCGTGTCTACCGCGTGACCTACAAGGGCCGCCCGCTGGAGGAATCCGTCAAGGTTGATAGCGAGCCCATCCCGGCGCTGCTCGACGTGTTGAAGCACCCGACGAACGGCGTGCGCCTGCGGGCCCGCACCGAGCTGAGCGAGCGCAACCGCGACGAGGTGATCGCCGCCGCTACCGAGTGGGCGAAGCAATTCGATCCGTCGAAAGCAGAAGACGCCCACCACCTGCTCGAAGTGCTCTGGCTCCACCAGCAGTTCAATGTACTCAACGAAGGGCTCCTGTCCCTGCTCCTGAATTCCCCCGAGGCCCACGCCCGCCGCGCCGCAGAGCGGGTGAAGTACATCTGGGAGATCGAGGGCAAGTTCGGCGAAAGTTCCATGGCCTCCATGGACCACAGCGCCCATGCGGCCCACGGCGGCGCCGCGGACTACCTCAAGCAGGAAATGTCACCCCCGCCCTTCATGGACGGCGACACGCTGGTGATCAAGATTCAGACCCTGAAAGAGCAGATGAAGTATGACCGAACCAAGTTCGCCGTCGAACCGGGTATGAAAGTTCGCATCGAGTTCAGCAACCCCGACGCGATGGATCACAACCTCATGGTGCTCCAGCCCGATTCCGCCGAGGAGGTGGCCATGGCCGCCATGCTGCTCGGCGCCGACGGCGTCAAGAAAAGCTGGACGCCCGACAGCCCGAAGATTATTGCCCATTCGAAGACCCTCTCCGTCGGTCAGTCGGAAAACATCGAGTTTACCGCGCCTGAGGCGATCGGTCTCTACGACTACATCTGCACCTATCCCGGCCACTGGCAACTGATGCGGGGCATGATGCATGTCGTGGAAGACCGCGAAGCGTGGGATGCGGCCAATCCCGATCCCGCCCTGGCCGAAGTGAAAGAATGGAAGCCCGAGGATTTCTCCGCCGATCTGGACAAGTTGGCCAGCCGCTCCGCGGCGCGGGGCGAAGAAATTTTCAAGGCGGCCGCTTGCGTGGCCTGTCACAAGGCCGGGGGAGAGGGCGCTGCTATCGGTCCCGATTTGGCTGGCGTCGCCGAGCGCCTCGACCCCGCCGCCATGGCGGTGGAGATGCTTGACCCCTCCCGGGTTATCAAGGACGAGTACAAGCCCTGGAACATCGAGTTGAACGACCTCACCAGCACCTACGGCCTGGTGCTGGAGCAGACCGACGAGTTCATCCGCGTCGTGGAGAATCCCCTGGTCACTACGGAGGCCCGGAAGATTCCCCGCAGCGAGATCAGCGACATGACCGCCTCCCCGGTTTCCACCATGCCCACGGGCCTGTTGGGTGCCTTCTCGAAGGACGATATTCTGGACCTGATGGCTTACTTGCGGGGCGTGAAGGCGCACCACCACTGATGGTCTGAGTGGGATTGCCTCGTAAGAATTGAGTTTTGTGGACAGTGCGTGGCTGTCCTGGTTCGCAGCGGAAGATGCCGCTTGCGGTTCAGGGCGGCCACGTTTGCTTTGTCTGTAACATCAAAAGCGATGCGTGACCAGGAGCCTCCCGGCGCATCCGCGCGGCGATTTCGGGGGGGAAGAGCATGAGCCGGAGCGTTCGGGGCCGCTTGACCTTTGTAACCTCACCAGTTACACTGATGGTGTGATTCGAAGCTTCGCGCACAAAGGGCTCGAGCGTTACTATGCGACGGGCAACACCGCTGGCATACAGGCGAAGCATGCTCAGAAGTTGCGCCTGATCCTAACCAACTTGGACCAGTCGGAATCGCCGGTGGATATGGATCTTCCCAGCCTTCGATTGCACGAACTCAAGGGCAATCGGCGTGGTATCTGGGCTGTTTCGGTAAGCGGTAACTGGCGCATTACCTTTCGATTTTCGGGTAGCGATGCCGAGATCGTTGACTACGAGGACTACCACTGATGACCATGCACAATCCGGCCCATCCAGGCGAGATCTTGAAAGAGCTGATCATGGTGCCGCAGGAACTTACTGTCACAGGCGTGTCCGGACATCTTGGGATTAGCCGGAAGACCCTCTCCAGAATTTTGAACGGGCGCAGCGCCATAACGCCCGAGATGGCGGTCCGCCTAGAACTGGTTTTCAAGAAACCCAGCGCGGATCATTGGTTACGTCTTCAAAATGCCCATGACTTGTGGCAGACCCGCCAGCATCTGACCGAGTTGCGCGTCGAGCCCTACACGGCCACATTCACTTGATCGGCGGTACAGCAGCGGGAACCTTCGCAACGTGTCGCCGGTCCGGTTATGAATGCCTGCAATCGATATATACGTGGAAAGTTGCCTATCATGCTTCGTAGTGCTCCAGTCGCCGCCGTCGCGCTCTTGTCCGTGCTGCTCTTGCTCCCATCCGCCCACGCCGCCCACCTGTCCCCGCGCAACACGGAAGTGCCCTTCCCGTACCTCGCAGGGGCCACGCGGAGCTGGCCCATCCTCCAGGAAAACTTCCCCGTTGGCGCGCGCATGACCTTCGTGGCGAAGCGGGATGGCGCGACCCTGGCCCAGGGCAACGTACTCACGCTGCCGGGCCTTC
>JBIJDL010000483.1:0-4964 GCA_044344195.1 Candidatus Hydrogenedentales bacterium | reverse complement strand
TGCTTCAGAGCGCAGCTTTTGCCGCGGGCGCAGCCACCCTGATCGCAGAGCCCAGCCATGCGGCAGGCAAGAAGGTGAAACTTAGAATGAGCGATGTCATTTTGTTTCAGGGCGATTCCATCACCGATGCGGGTCGCGCCAAGGACAATCTTGCGCCTAATCAACTCGCCGCCTTTGGTGACGGTTATGCGGCCATGATTGCGTCGCAATTGTTGGGCGCGCATTCGGAAAAGACCCTCCAGTGCTATAATCGCGGCATCAGCGGGCACAAGGTACCCGATCTTGATGCGCGCTGGCAGACGGACACGATTGACCTGAAGCCCGCGCTGCTGAGTATTCTCATCGGCGTAAATGACATGTGGCATGCGCGCGCGGGCAAGTACGATGGCACCGTGGCCATTTATGAGAGCGGTCTGAACGCCTTGCTGGCCCGCACGCGAGAGGCACTGCCCGAGACAAAGCTGGTGATCTGCGAACCCTTCGTGCTGCGCTGTGGCGCGATTGATGATACGTGGTTCCCCGAGTTCGACGAACGGCGTGCGGTAGCCAAGGCCGCAGCGAAAATGGCGGGTGCGCTGTTTGTACCGTTTCAGTCGATGTTTGACGAAGCCCTGAGCGATGCCACGCCGCCGGAATACTGGGCGAAGGACGGGGTACATCCCACCATGGCCGGTCATGCCATAATGGCGAAGGCCTGGCTGGATGTGACCAAGCTGAGCTGATTTCGAGAAGAAATTGTGACCACGGATGGCACGGATAACCCGGATGGATCGAATCGCTCGTGAAAGCATCTCGCGAGTAGACAGTTTCCGTCAGCTTCCGTGTCTTCCGAGGTTGGTTCTTTTGTTTGATCACGGAAATTCACGGAAAAGAACGGAATTGGATTTACCTTTATGACCGAGGATTTTCCTTCTTGAACTACCGCCATTCGCCACTTCCATTCGTCCTGATGTTCTTTTGCCTGGCGACGCTTGCCACGGCAGTTCCCGCAGTCGACGCTGGCGACTCGAAAGGCAAGATTACGACGCTTTACGTCATCGGCGACAGCACGGCTGCGGCCTATCCGGAGGAGCGATTCCCCCTGAATGGCTGGGCCCAGGTATTGCAGGATTACTTCGATCCCGAGCGGCTGCGCGTGGAAGATCGTGCGAAGGGCGGGCGAAGTTCGAAGAGTTTCTACGAGGAGGGTTCCTGGACGCCGATTCGGGAGGCGCTGCGTCCGGGAGACTGGGTGTTTATCCAGTTCGCTCACAACGACCAGAAAAAGGATGATTCGAATCGCTTCACGGACCCGTCCACGACCTTTCCCGAGCACCTGCGCCGTTATGTGGACGAGGCCCGCGCGGCGGGCGCAAGGCCGGTCCTGCTGACACCCATCAATCGCAACCGTTGGATTTCATTGACGCGACTGGGCGACACCCACGGTGATTACCCGGATGCGACGCGAAGGCTTGCGCGCGAAATAGGCGTTCCGCTGATCGACCTGCATAGACTGACTCGGAAGCGATTTAGCCGGCTGGGCCCGGATGCGACAACGAAGCTCTTTTTGAACCTGGCACCGGGCGAGCACCCGAACTACCCCGAGGGCAAGGAAGACAACACCCACCTCCAGGAATCGGGCGCGCGCGAGGTGAGCGCGCTGGCGGTGAAGGGCATCAAGCGCCTGCCGCTGCGGGCGTGCCTGAAGAATTACCGCGAAGCCCGCTACGCGAGGGGCTTCACGAAGTCCGCCAGAGTCTTCCAGACCTCTTCCATCTGAGTGCGGCTCATGTTGGTGCTGTGGAAGACCCCGTCGGTGGTTTCCAGGTCGATGCGCCACGCGCGGGTTTTGTCCATCGTCATGGCCGTGCGCATGCCGGTGATCGATTCGAGGGAGAGCACCAGTGTTCTTGCGGGCATGTGGTAGTGGAGGCGGGCGGCACCGTCGCGAATTTCGATGCGATAGAACTCGCCAAAGGCGGTATTCCAGGCGATGAAAGTCAGAAACAGGGCAACGCCCGCGCCGCAGAACGCGCCGGTGCGCGGCATGGCGTCGAAATTGCGGTAGCGGGGTCGGCGCGCTCCAGGAAGGGCGGCAACGATGAAAATGATGCTGCCAAGCACGATGCCGATCGTCGTCATGAGCGTGAGAAAAAGATAGGCCCCCTCTGGATTGGCGAGAGTTAAGTCAACCATTGTATGTCCTCTTTCCTGAATCGACCTCCCGCCGGGTGTATTTCCACCCACCTCTCCCCGCGCGATGGTATCACGGCGCCGTGATGCCTGAGAACACTTCGGCGGGTTGACTTGCCCCGGACGAAGGGGTAGCATGGCGCAATCCTACGGTAGCATGGCCTTCAATACGTTTCACAGGCGCAATAATTTCATTTCTCCGGGGAGTTTGAAGATGTACGATACCATTGTTGTCGGCCTCGGCGGCATGGGCGCGGCCACGGCGTGGCACCTGGCGCGGCGCGGCCAGCGGGTGCTGGGGCTGGAGCAGTTTGACCTCGTGCATGACCGGGGGAGCTCCCACGGCGCGTCCCGCATCATTCGCCAGGCCTATTTCGAGCATCCGGACTATGTGCCGCTTCTAAAGCGGGCTTACGCGTACTGGCACGAGCTGGGCGACGAGTCGGACATGGAGACGATGAATCTGTGTGGGATGTTCGTGGCTGGCAAGCCGGGCGATGAAGTTATCTCGGGTACACGTTGCGCGGCGGCGGCCCACGGTCTTCCTCTGGAAAGTGTCTCGGCGGGTGATGCCGTGGCGAGATTCCCAGGGTTACGGGCCGATCCCGATATGGACATTCTCTATGATCCCCTTGGCGGCTACCTCTGTGTGGAGAACTGCGTTGCGACCCACCTCGCGGGTGCGCGGAACAGGGGCGCGGACCTGCGTCCAAACGAAGCGGTGCTGTCGTGGCGGCGGGATGGCGAAGGTATCCGGGTGACGACCGCCAGGGGCGAGTATGCCGCGACGAACCTCGTGATTAGCGCGGGGCCCTGGGCGGGTTCACTCTTGCGCGAACTTGCGCTGCCCCTCTCGCCCCACCGCGTGGTGCTGGCCTGGTTCCAACCCGAAACGGCCATACACGACACGGACCGCGGTGCGCCGGTTTTTGGGATCCAGACCGCCGAGGGTTTCTTTTATGGTTTCCCGCGCATTGACCGCGATGGCGTCAAGGTCGCGCACCATCATCCCGGTGCGTTTCTCCCGGACCCTTCCGAAGTGAACCGTGATGTGTCTCCGGAGGACGTGGCCCCGATTCAGGCCTTCGCCGCCCATCACCTGATGGATCTGCAATTGGATGCGTGGGCGGGGAAGACCTGCATCTACACGATGACACCGGACGAGCACTTCATCGTGGATCGGCATCCGGAGCATGAGAATGTGTTTATCGCCGCCGGATTCAGCGGACATGGGTTTAAATTCACGCCGGTGATTGGTGCAATCATGGCGGATTATTGCATTGACGGGACGACGAAGGAGCCTGCGGGATTTCTGGGGCTGGGCCGGTTTGGAGTTTCGTGAGATCTTGCCCATTCTCGGGGACACGGTTGATCGAAGGGACTTTTCCTGGTGGGGGACAGCACCACCTGGCTTGAGGGGGCGACAGCGGGATTGATGACGCGGGGCCAGGCGGATGCAGTCTCCTCGCTGGTCCCCTCGCGCGTCTATATGCGAATATGGTATCTTTCCCGCAGCAAAGTTCACAGTCAAAAGTGAGAGAGACCATGTTAAAGCGATTCGCCAACCTTTTTAGCGGCGGCACCGCCGCACCCGCCGCTTCCGCACCCGACACCGTACATCTGGCGACCTGCGTCCTGCTGCTGGAGGCGGCGCGGGCGGACAATGGTTTTTCCGATGACGAACGGCGCCACATCCTGGCCGTATTACGCCAGCGCTTCGATCTGACGCCCGAAGAGGCCGATGAACTGCTCGAGCAGGCCATGAACGTCCATGACGAAAGCACGAGCCTGCATCAGTTCACGCGCACGATCAACGCCGCGTTTACAGTGGCGGAGAAAGTGCACATCGTGGAGGAGATTTGGCGGATTTTCTACGCTGATCAGTATCTGGACGGACACGAGGACCACCTCGCGGCCAAGCTCCGCAACCTGCTGAACCTGAGCCATCCGGTCATGATCGAAGCCAAGATGCGGGTGCTCGAGGAGATCCGTGGCGGAGCCTGATACTCCACGCGCTACTTCTCCTGGGTGCGCTCGCCCTTGCCGCCATCCCAGGTGCCGCCTGAGTTAAAGCGATAGCGAAAGGTCTCGCGACCTTCTTTGCCCGTGTCCACGGTGGCGGATTCGGCCTGGGCCTCGGTGCGGTTGGCCTTGCGGGGCCCCTGAAGTACGCGATAGCGGTATTCCAGATAGGCCACGTAGCCGCGATCCCGATCAGCGGCCTTTGAAGATGCCTGGGCATCCAGCGGATAGTAGGATACGTATTCCTTCACTTCCTTGTAGTAGTTGACTTTCAGGCCGTCTTCTTCCACCTTCACGACGCCCAGGCGCTCGGTCTGATTCATGCGCTTCATCTCCTGCTCGCCCACGGCATTGAGGGCTTCATAGACCTTGTCGGCACCGGAGACATAACCCTCGGGCTTCTCGGCGAGGCCGAAATCGGACATGACGGTTTCCACCACGCCTTGGCCGCCCTGGCCTTGGCAACCGGCGATACACAACGCGGCGACGACTATCGCGAATTTCTTCACTGTTCAATCCTTCAGCGGTCGACGATTCTGATGTTTTTTCCAAGCACAGCCTGCGCTTGGAGTATAACATCCGGCTGTGGGTGATTTCAGTTTCGCGATGTCCGGATTGGCCCCATGAAAAACGGCGCGGGGGGCGAGCGGTGCTCGCCCCCCGGTTTGAGCGGGCCGAGTGCGAAGGAGGTGGTGCCCCGGTCAGCTCACGAAGAAATGGGTGAGCTGGGCATTGGGCTGATTGGCCGGGAACTTGCCCTGGGGATCGTA
>JBIJDL010000110.1:0-14246 GCA_044344195.1 Candidatus Hydrogenedentales bacterium | reverse complement strand
CCGAACACGACCCCGCTGCATAACCGACTTGGGAAGCAGGCTGAAGAAGCGATAGTTCTTGAAGGGCGAGTTCTTCGGATCATAGGCAAAGAAAGCAAAGTGCCCGTGCTCCCGGGGAAGCTTCCCGGTCAGAATCGTGGGGTCGCAGGTCGAGCTGTAGCCGAAAATTGTGTTTAGCGGTGCCTTCACCGCGAGTGTATCGTCGAGAAAAGCATGGCGCTGCAGCACTTCCCACCCAAGCGCATCAATGAACACGCACAGGGTCAGTTTCTTATGATCATTCATGCCATTCTCCAAATGCTGCTTGCATCTTATGGGAATTATGGGACTTATGGGTTGTAAAGAATCGGGACCGTCACTATGGACATTCACCCTTCACCCTTCACCCTTCACCCTTCACCCTTCACCCTTCACCCTTCACCCTTCACCCTTCACCCTTCATAATTCATAATTCATAATTCATAATTCCCCAACTGCCCTTCCAGCGCATCCACATAGCCCACGAATGAAAAATGTTCCTTCACCCGTACCGCGCCCCCCGCCCCAAGGCGCGCAGCAAGCTCGCCATCGGTCAGCAGCCGTTCCAGCGACGCCGCATAGGCCGCCACGTCCTGCTCGGGCGACAACAGCCCCGTCTCTTCGTGGCACAGCCAGTCCGGGATACCGCCAACCGAAAACGCCGCTACGGGACGCCCGTGGCGCATCGCCTCCAGCCCCACCAGCCCGAAGGGCTCCGGCCAGGCCGACGGCACCGCCACCACCCGCGCGCGCTGATAGTAGGGTGCTACGGCATCGTTCGCCACCCAACCCGCGAAGCTGACCCGGTCACCCAGGCCGAGAGACTGCACTTGGGCCTTCAGATCATCCTGCGACTTGCCCGTGCCCACCACCGTCAGGTGAAAGGGACAGCGAAGCTGGTGCAGGGCATCCAACAACAGATCCACGCCCTTGCCACGAATCAGCGATCCCACATAGAGGATCTCGGGAGCCTCGGGCACTGGCGTCACCTCGGGGTCGCCCTGATTGAGCACCGGATGACAGAGTTGCATCCGCGCTGAGGGATAGCCGCTCGCGAGGAGTTTCTCTTGAATAAACGTGCTGTTCGCCAGGATTCTGTCGAAGTGCTGGTAGCGCGCCATCTGGCGAATCTTCTTCTGGATATTCACCACCTTCACCGGGAAAGGTCCACTGCTGGACTTCTCCAGAAAGGCCAACGCCAGGTAGCAGCCCCAGCCCGCCGTGTGCGTGCAGGTCTTGCGGTTGTGGCGGGTGTAGCCCAGGCCCGTGGGGCACCACAAATCATGATCATGCACCAGCACCACCTTGCGATAGTCCGTCGCATGCTCGACGCCATCGGGAAGCTGCGCCAGCTTGTGGACGAACAACACGTCCGGGCGCACGGCATCCGTGATCGCCTGAAAAGTCTTGCCCTTGTCCCCATCGGCTGGCCAGCCGAACTCCGTACAGCGCGTCGCGCTCGTGAAGGCGGACGCGAAGCTCTCTCCGTCAGGCCGGGCGTGACCGTAGGCCAGGTGGCACTCGTGGCCGCGCTGAACCAAGGCTTTCACCGTGTGGGCAATTACCTGCTCCACGCCGCCGTAATGGCCGCAGAGATTATTGGCGAAGAGAATTTTCACGGATAGCGTCCTCGTATACGCCGATCAGCCGATCCGCGATGACATCCCAGTCGTAATGATCCCGCGCCTTCCGTCGGCCCATTTCCGAAAGTGAACGGGACCGCTCGGGGTTGGCGGCAACCCCTTCGAAGGCCTCCAGGAAGCTGGTCTCATCCGCGGGATCAAATAGCAGGCCGTCCGTGCCCTCCTCTACGAAGTGGGGGATTCCACCGATCCGCGACGCGATTACGGGGAGACCCGCCGACCATGCCTCCAGCACAACAATGCCGAAGGGCTCGTGAACCGACGGCAGAAGGAAGAGATCCGCCGCGTGGTAGGCCGAAGCCAGATCCGGGCTGTCCGAGGCGATGCCGGGAATCACCGTGAGGTGATCGCCCACGCCGAGCTCCTCCGCCGTCTTCACTACCTTGTCGTGATAGGCCGTGTTGGTAACATTGCCCACCAGCACAACATGGGTCTTCGGCTCGCGCTTCAACAACTCGGGCAGCATCCGCACCGGAAGCAATTGATTCTTCTGCGAATCGATCCGCGCCAGGGTCAGCACCACATAGGCATCCTCGGGGATACCCCGCGCGCGCCGGAATCCGGGACCGTCGCCTTCTGCAAAACGCCGCGTGTCCGCACCGTTGGGCAGGTAGACGACGTTCTTTTCCGGCATCTTTTCCTGGGCCTTCACGCTCTCGGGATAGCCCACGCAGAGGATCGCGCTCGCATCCGCAAGCACCTTCCGTGCGCCCACCCACATGCCGAGCACCTTGCCATAGTCGAAGGCGCCCTTTGTCGGCGCGGCCATGGACTCCATCTCCGCACGGGGAATATCAAAGGCGCCGCCATGGAGCGAAATCACGTAGGGAATGCGCCGCTGCCGCGCCACCATCCGCCCGATGCCGCCGAGGCGGTTGCCCGTGTGGAGATGGATCAGATCGAGCTGGGGCTCCTGCTTCAGCGCGCGCATCATGGCGAAGGAAAAGGGGCTCCCCCCTTTTTTGTCGAGGATCTCCCGCGCGCCCGGCATCAGCCCGATGAAGGGATAGAAGGACGGGAATCGGCGGATATGGAGTCCCCTGAGGTCCTCTTCCAGGCAGTCCGCGGAGGCGATCGTGCAGAACACTTCGGAAGGATGGCCCTTGGCAACAAGCCGCCGCGCCGTCTCGAATATCACGGTCTCCGTGCCGCCCCAATCGTCGCGGATGATCCGTTTCGCTAGTTGTATCGTTCGCATCCGCTCAGTTCCTGAAGAACTCTTGGGGGAAGCCCTGATTCTTCGAGGCGGCGCTGCGTCCGCTGAAGTGGGCATAGTTGAACACAGCCCGATAGGCCACATTGAAGGGAATTGTGTCCGGCCGCCCGTGGCGCAACGCATAGAGCACGTCGCGCACCATGTGGCGCGCACACGCAACGCCCTCGCGCACCAGGGAGGGCTTCTCACCGAGGACCTGAAAGTACACCATGCCGTGGCCGCGCTCGCGGCGGTACAGGGTCTTGAGCGTATAGTTGTGGGAATGTTCCACCACGGATTCCACCGCAATCGCGAAGCGTGCGCCCGACGCCTTGCACGCCACCGCCCACACAAAATCTTCGCCCCAGCCCTCCTCGGGAAATTTCTGGCCCTCCCACAACGCGCGCTTAAAGGCGCAGGCCGCGGCGGAGAAAAAACTGTGGCCGGTTTTGCCCGTATTCGCAGGACCGTAGACCCGATCCAGATCATATTTCACCATAAGGTGCGCATCGGGCCGCGCCACCTGCCGACTCGTCACACCATCGGCCTCGCCTCGATAGAGCGGCACCAGCAGACGCTCCAGCCAGTACTCATCTTGAGGAACGCAGTCCGCGTTCAGCAGCACGATGATCCGCTCGGGTGCCGCCGCGATCATGTTGTTCAACACGCGACCGGGAATGTAGGAGGAGGGCGCGATCTCCGTAACCAGTTCGGGTCGCGGATTGTACTTCTTCACGGCTTCGAGCGTGCCGTCGGTGGACCCGGAGTCCACGTTGTACAGCACATAATTCTGCACCGTCTGGGTCTGAAGCGCCTCCAGCGTGCGCTCCGCATAGGGCTGCTCGTTCTTCGATCGCATGATGATGGCAACCGATTCGCCGGGGGCCGGCGCCATCGAATCAGGGGTAGTGTCCAACGTGATCAGGCCTTCTTCTTCCGGCGGTCAGCCGTAGTGCTTCCAGATATGCAGAACGTGGGAGAGTTCCGCTCCGTCTCGCCCCTGTTCCGCAAGCAGCCGCGGCAAGCGCTTCAGTATACGATCACGGGGATGGAGCCTCCACTCTCCCCCCGCCGGGCGCGCATTTCGCGCGTTACGCACCACGTTTTTTATCTGTTCGGCGGGCGCGGTGCCCGGAAAACGGGTCGGCAGGCCCTCGTAGGCCGTCCAATCCAGATCGGCCATGCCCAGCCGGTTTCGCTCGAACCAGAGGTATACCTGAAGGTACAGCTCCACCACCTCCCGATGCCATTCATCGAGTGTCTTACCTGGAGGCACTTCATGGCGCGGACGCAACTTGAAATCGAGGGAGGCGTCGTAGATATCGCGAAGCTGCGACGCTACCGGCACACCCGATAGATCCTGCGCAGCGAGGCGATGGCGCCGCTCCACGTAGCTCGGGCTGTAGTCGCCGCGAAGGTACAGCACGCTGTCCCCCATGGCCATCATGGCCTTGTTTATATTGCGCACGACGAACTCGTGGTCTTCGGTGTTCAACGAGGCGCGCTGGTTCAGTGTCATGCGTGCGAGCAACAGGCCAACGCCCCGATTCATGAAAAGGCGCGCGCATTCCTCCAGCGGGGGCCTGGCGGGGTCATAAGCCGGTAACGCCTTGAAGATATCCTCCGCACCAATCACCACATGGTGGCCCTCCTTCGCCTCCATATACATCACCTCATAGGGAAGACGGGCAAGTTGCGCCAGCGGCATGGGTGGACTGAAATCCACATGGACGCCGCACGTGGGCTCCATGGAGGATTTCACCCCATCAAGCTTCGCCGACAATGCACGGCGTTTCTGTCTTGACTGGAAGGGAACCACAACGAAAAAATCATAGTCGTTGTAGACCCGTTCCTCCCCGTCCACCGCGAAGACACCACCCTCGCCCCGGCCGTAGCCGCCGCCCAGCACGAGCGCGGTCACTTCGGCCTCGTCAACCACGGATAGCACCGCCGCACGGACCGCCGCCAGGTCGCTCGCAATTTTCGCTTCAAGCGCCTCTGAACCGTCTACTGTAAATCGCATTCCTATCCTTCTCGTTCGCGGAAAAACATCCGTAGCGGATCCTCGCCGCCACTGCACACCCCAATATTAAAACGCCCGCCGGGAGTGTAACACACCCCCGACGGGCGGTCGAAACTTACTCGGAATTTACGGGAGGTACCAGGTCCCATAGAGGTACTCTGCGGGCCGGGGCTGGCGGCTTTTCAGAGCGCTTGTCGGCTTCCATCCCGGCGACATCAACATCGCGCTGCAGAACAGCGTGGGGCTGATCGTTTCCTGCACGGTAAATTCGCACTGGCGCGTGTTGTAAATCGGGTGGCAGGACCAACGCCGCCACAGCGGAACTTCCGGCACCTTGAAATCTACCGGGTCCGGCGAAAGCACACCGCCGGGCGAACGCCAGACGTTGTCGCGAAGGGTGTAGTACATGCCCTCCGTGATGCCATAGACCGTGATTCCGGGGACCGGATCCGCAATGCCATCGAGCTCGCTCACGCCATGCTGGATATCCGTGGGGTAACTATAGCCAAGGCCGGTCGTCCACGACATGCCCATCGGGTTCGCACCCAGCATGTAGTCCATGTTCAGGATGGCCGAATCGCGGTACTTCTGATCGCCGGTCAGCGCGAAGGTTGCCAGCAGGCCGCGGGCCGCATTGGCCATGTCCGTCGAGCCCCAGGACATCCAGTAGTCCTGGTTCCGCGGCCACGTGCAACGATAGGGCATTCCGTCGGTGTACGCCACCAGCGAGTCCGCGTGGACCGTGAAGTGGCTCTTGATCAACTCCGCCCGCTGCGCCTCCGACACCACTCCGGGCTTGTTCACGATGCCGTAGAAGATCCAGGGAGAATAATCGACCATCGAATAGGGCCACTTGAAGGGCTTCCGCACCTTCGCGATCAGGGTCTGGATGTCCTTGAGATATTCCATCCTCCCCGAGTAGCGAAACATCCGGACCTTCGCATGGAGGATGAAGGGTTCGAGATATTCCTCCTTCTCCTCCCAGGTGAGCGTGTAGGGATCGCCCAGACCCCGGTTCGCCCGGCTCCGGATGGTCGTCAGGCCGAGGCTGTTCTTCGGATTCATGCCGAAGGCATAGGCCCGGTTCGCATACCATGCCCAGCGGCTCGCGCCGGTCGAATTGAAGGGCTTCATGTGCTCCGCAAGCTGGATGGCCGCCGCCGCAAAGAGCAGCGAGTCCCATCGCGTCCGCCGCGAATAGGCATAGTCAATATCGGAATCGATAGGGGGATGGGTGCTGGTCTCCACGAAGCCCGATACGCCGCCCGCCGAGTTCATACTGCGCTGCCAGACCAGCAGCCCATAGGCCGCCTCGTCCAGCACGTCCGGAATACGGTTCGCCGACTCCGGGAGATTCAGTTGTCCGTCCGTGAACCGCTCCGGTGCCATTTCGTACGCGTTCAGCAGATCGAAGATGGGCGTGTAGTGGGCGTTGTTCCGGTCCCAGTCCGCCGCGTCGTGCCATCCGCCCGTGACACCGTTCGTCTGGCGCGTCTTGTCCAGTGAGCCGCCCACCACGTCGAAGCGCTGGTATCCCGCGGGCGGATTGAAGAACCCTTTTCCGAAAGCAATCATATCGCTCTCGTATATCGGAGCCGTGTGGCACTTGATCCGGGGCCAGTTCGTGTATGGCGCTTCCATTTCGATCCCGCAGCGCTGATGAAACATCCCCCGCGTCGCCGTGTAGAACGCTTCGCCGTAAGCATCCGGGCCATGGTAAAAGGGCCACGAACGACCCACGCCCGGAACGCGGATGAAGAAGTTGCCCGTGGCTTTCAGCCCTGAAAAATCCATCTCATACACTTTTTCGCCCGTGAGCAGGGGCGGTACCGTCAACGGGTCGTTGTCATCGATCAACGGAACGAGCCGGCTATTGTTGTCCCGCAGGCGAACCGTGCCCGAGAGGGCTACCGCGCCGGTGGCCGCATTGACCACCTCGAAGCGGGGGTAGGCGCTGAAATCCATCGGGCCCACTTCGTAGATGTGGCAGCCCATATAGGCAAACTTCCGCGGCGCATCCGGCAGGTAGCCCACCTGATTGGTCTTGATTGCCCGGGATACGGTCCGGCTCGTGTCATAGAGAAAGGTTACCCGCTTCTGGCCGCGCACCGTTACCGTATACGTCGTGTTGTTGCGCATGGCTTGTGGCAGATATATATAAGAATAGTGTATATAATCAACCTCCGGGCCGCCCGTCACCGCCGCATCCCCCAGGCCCACCAGCGTGCGACCGACTTGCAACGGGATCAGAGGCGCCAGGTACCGCGAATCGGCGGTGCTCCCAATTTGATACGAGGCCGGCAGATCGAGCAGGTCCTCCCCCGCGTTGATACGTCCGATCGCATAGTATTGCGCGCGGAGCGCCCGCACGGTGTCGCGCGCCGTCCAGTTCGGACGATCCGTATTCCGCGTCGCATCCCAAAGCGCCACCGCCGGCAGCATCTTTCCTCCGGAAAGCTTGTCGATCTCGTTTACCACCTCCTGCTCCGTCGAAGTCGCTACGATAAGCCACCGATCGGACAGCACGAGCAACTGTTCCACGCCGTCATACGTGGGAATCGAAACAGGAAAGGCGGTTTGAAACTCAGGGAGGCTGGCGGGCGGTGCCGTCTGGGCCACACACGGGATACAGCCGATAAGGAGCGCCATGAAAACAGGCAGTCGAAGATGACGGGCGGGGGGTAAAAGCTTGATAGAACGATTCATTCGATACCTCCTGGGCAAATACAAAAATAGATGCCAGTTACTGCGGGGGCGTGGCAAAAAAGCAGACCACTCCCTTGTGTCTGTGTCAGGAATCTGACGGTGTGAGCGTCGGTGAGACGCCGGTGCGAATCCGGCGCGAGTGAAGATCGGTAACGTGAACCGATCGTCGCGGTGGGGGCCTGTGCCGTGGAGTTGGAAAGACACACCACCGAGCGGGCTTACGTCGGGATCGCACTAGCGGAGGAATGCATCCCTCCTTCGCTGACTACTGCTACCCGACGTTGTGACTAATTTCTTTACCAAATCTTTACTGCTTGCTTAACTGAATTCTACCATGGACTTGCCAAAAGTGCAATGTTTATTGGAAAAAAAGTGAAGTGCTCCCTCCCGGAGCACCTTAAAAGCCACCCGCAGAATACTTACTTTACCTTACGGAAGATAATAATACCCGTACAGCGACGCCTTCGGGCGGGGAGCCCGTTCAAGAAGTTCCGCCGGGGGACGCCACCCTTCCGACAATAGTAGCGCACTGCAGAATATCGTCGAACTCATGGTTTCTTGCACCGTGAATTCGCACTGCGCAACATTCAAAGTCGGGTGGCAGGACCAGCGCCGCCACACCGGCACCTCCGGCACTTTAAATGCGATCAGGTCCTTCGAACCCGGACCCGCCGGAGAGTTCCAGACGGTATTTCGGAGGGCGGCATACATCGCGCCTGTGATCCCGTAGACCGTAATGCCGGGCACCGGATCGTCGATGCCGTCCGTCATGCTTACCTCATGCTGAATGTTCACCGGATAGGCCTGCCCCAACCCCGTGGTCCATGACATGCCCATGGGGTTCGCACCCAGCATAAAGTCAAAATTCAAGATCGCCGCATCGCGGTATTTGCTCTCTCCGGTCAGCGCATGGGCGATCAGGAGCGCACGGCCCGCATTGGTCATATCGCTCAGGCCGAAGCCCATGTAGTAGTCCTGATCCCGCGGCCACGTCTGCCGGTACGGTCCGCCGTCCAGATAGCCGAGCAACTTATCCGCCTGCGGCATCAGGCGCTTTTTCATCAGCTCCTTCCGCTGCGCTTCCGGGATGAAGCTATCCGCGCGATAACACAGGCTGAAATAGATCCAAGGCGAATAGTCCATCAGCGTGAAAGGCCACGCATAAGGCGCGGGCCCGGCTTCCAGCCCCTCCTTCACCCCATCGAGAAACTGACGGTCGCCCGTCAGCCAGAACATGCGCGATTTCGCCATCAGCAGAAACGGAATCAGATAGGAGTCCTTCTCCTCCCAGCTCACTGTGTAAGGCGCGCCGCGCCCGCGATCAGCCTTCGCCGCAATCTCCACTTTGCCCAAGCTGTTCGCCGGATTGTTCCCAAAGTCGTACGCTTTCCGCGCCAGACCCGCCCAGCGCTCCGACGCCTCCGCCGCCACCGGCTTCAGATGCTCCGCAAGCTGCGCCGCCGCCGCCGCGAAGAGTAGCGAATCCCACCGGGTGCGGCGCGAGAACGCATAGGGCGCATCCGAATTCATCGTGACGTGGCCGATGGTCTCCACGTGGCCCGAAACGCCGCCTTCCGGTGTCATGCTCTTTGCCCACACCTCCAGACCAAAGGCCGCCTCGTCCAGTATGTCCGGTATGCCGTTCCCCGACTCCGGAAGATTGAGCTGGCCGTCCACGAAGTTCTTCGGGGCGATCTCGTAGGCATTCAGAAGATCGAAGAGCACCGTATAGTGCTGGTTCCGGCGGTCCCAGTCCGCAGCGTCGTGCCAACCGCCCCAAACATGCTCCGTCGCCTTCGTCTTGTCCATCGTGGCCGCGTAAATGTCAAAAACATTGTAAGGCTTCGGGACGTCAAACTCGCCGTAGGCGAAGGCTACGTAGTCCGTTTCATAGACGGGCGCCTGGTGGCATTTCGCCCGCTTCCACGACGTGTGCGCCGGGTCATAGGCCACGCCGCAGCGCTGGTGGTAGAGGCCCCGCGCCGACGTGTAGAACGTCTCGCCGTAGACATCGTCTCCCAACCGGAAGGGCCAGGATCGCCCCACGCCAGGAATGCGGATATAGTAATTCCCCGGCTCTTTCAATTCGCCAAGGTCGAGTTCGTAAACATCCTCGCCCGTGATCAGCGGGGGACCCCCAGGTGTCTCACCCTTCTTCGCCTTCGGAATGATGCGTGCATTCTTGTCGCGAAGCGTGATCGGCCCCTCCAGCGCCACGGCACCGTCTGACGCCCGCACCACTTCAAACCTCGGGTACATACTGCAATCCATCGCGCCAATCTCGTAGAGATGGCAGCCCAGATACGCAAATTTTTGCGACGCGTCCGAAAGATAGCCCACCTGGTTCACCTTGATGGCCCGGGAGACCGTCTGGTCCTCGTCAAACAGGAACGTGGCCCGCTTTTTCCCCTCCACCGCCACCGTGTAACTGCGGCCCGATTCCATGGGCCACGGAAGGCCAATGTAGGAATAGTGCACGTAGTCCACCTCGGGCGCGCCCGCGGAGCGGGCGGCGCCGATACCCACCAGCACCCGGCCGACCTGGGCCGGCGCGCGGGGCGAACCGTAGCGAACATCGTCCGCGCTGGAGATGCTGTACGAAGACGCCGAGTCCAGCGCGGCCTCCCCCGCCCGGACCCGAGCCTCGGCAATATACTGCTCCCGCAGTTTGTCCGCCGCCCGCTTCGAAGTCCAGTCCTTCTTCTCCGAATTCTTCGTCTTCTCCCAGCCCTCCGACGCCCGTTTGAGCTGCCCGTTGGATAGTGCGTCGATCTCGCCCAGCACCTCCGCAATATTGGACGTGACCACAATGACCCAGCGGTCCGAAAGTACAAGAACCTGCTCCACGCCGTCATAGGCCGGCACGGTCACCGCCGGCACCTCCTGCGCCGCCGCGGCCGAGCATGCCGTGGCCCCCAGATAGCTCGCTATCGCCAACACCATGGAATACGCCCGGCCCGCCGACAGACTTTGCTTCCGTTTCATGCGCTCTGGCCTCGTTCGTTGCTGCTGTTCTTCCCGGCTCAAGCCGGCGCGTCTCCACGAATTCGCTTTCCGCCATTTTCGCCCTGCGTGCCGCGTCGAATCCTCACGAAGGAGTCGGTCGATTTAGCCCCCAACCCGACCGTTGAAAGAGATTTCCTGACTTCTGTCATTCCCGCGAAAGTGGGAATGAAAGATAAGCGAAGGCTACTTCCATTGGGAGAGTCTGGTACTAAATCGACAGGCCCGTGCGTGGAATTCACAACAATACCCATGGATGAGGGAGCGCCTGTAGACGTTCACGTTCATTTCACGCGCGCGGCGGTTTGGCCGACAGGCGCGGTAAGTCCCGCTATACTTTCAAATTCTCAATCGTCGAGGCGTTCCGCGACGGACTCCGACCCGCGTTGCTCGCCAGAGTGACGGCGGCCATTTTCACTGCGATAGGGGCCAGGGACCGACACGCCGCCCTGCGGGCCGATCATGCCCGCCAGCCGCGCCACCAACTCCGCCGCCTGGATCTGCACCGCATCCGTCGCCCCGTGCAGCATCTTTTCCATCGCCACGCGGCGCACCGCTCGCATCGCGTCCTCGTCCAGCTCGTCGCCGGCCACCTGGCCCGCGTGAGGACCGGGCAGGTGGAGCGGATCGCGGCTCCGCGCCTCGGCGCACTGCCGCCGCGCGCGCTCAATCTCAATACTATCCGGAAACTCAGCCTGGAGCGCGTCGAAGATCGCAAGCGCCTCGCCATAGTGTCCCGCGCAATAGAGGTCGACCGCGCGCCCGAACTGCTGCTTCGCGTCCATCGTGGGGCGGTTGCGCGTGCCCCAGCGGCCCCGTGATGCCGCGCCTACCGATGCGGTCGCCTGGGGCTGACGGGTAGTGGTTTCGTGGTTGATCGGGATCTTCTCGCCGCACGAGGGGCACTGCCCCATTTTGCCGATGGCCGACCGCGGCACCTGCATTTGCTGCCCGCATTCGCAGGTAATGTAAAGTTTTCGCATAAGGCTCTTGTATTCCACTTCAGGCGTAGTGCACCCGCACGCCGGAGTCCGATCGGACCTTTCCTGCGGTCGGGCGCGTGGCGATATTGTACCCTACTTGTTAAGAAAATCCGACAGCGCGTCCATCATCTGCTTTTTCTCGAGATGCCGACGCTGCTCGTCCACCCCGTCCGGCGGGACCACCGTGGACTCAGAAACCGGGCGACTGCCGGACTCCGGACTCAGCAGGATAAAGCCCACATCACCTTCGTCATCGTCCTCCTCCGCCTCGTCGGCCTCCCGCCGCATCTGCGCCGCTGCGAGCGCCCCTTCCAATTCCGCGATGCGCGCCCGGGACTCGCCCAGGGCTTGTGCAAGATGCTCCTCGTCCACCTGGTGCAGCGAGGAAAGCTCTTCGTCCCGCTCGCGCTGCTCCTCCAATTCCGCGATGCGTTGCTCCGCCGCCGCGAGGGCCCTCTCCCGCGCCGCCAGGGCTTCCCGGTGACTCGCGGCATCTTTTTTCGCATTCGCCCGGGACGTCAACGCCGTCTCCGCCGCGGACGCCCGTTCCTCTTCGCGTTGGATTGCCTGGCTCAGATTCATGATTTCGGCCTGCAACTCGGCCACCGAGTGTTCCAGCGAGGCTTTTACCGCCGCGTGCCCTTCCTCCGCGCGTTGCAGTGCGAGGCGAGATGTCGATAGTTCCGCCTGGAGGGCGGCCGCCGCAGGCTCGTGGGACGCCTTCGCCGCGGCATCCGCGCGCGCCGCGTCGAGTGATTCGTTCAGCGAGTTGATGCGCGCCTCCAGCTCCGCCACTCCGCGCTTCAGTCCGTCATTCTCCACCGCGATTCGTTCCTGCGCCTGATGCAGCTCCTGGATCTCCGCCATCAGCCGCTCCGCACGGCCCTCGGCGGACTTCGCCAGGCGCGCACTTTTCTCCAGCTCCAGCACCGCGTCGCCCTGGCCCGCGGCCATAATTTGAAGTTCTTCCGTGAGCTTCCGAATCTGCTCGTCGCGCACGGCCAGATCCCGCTGCAGATGATCCGAGGCGATTCCGCGCTCGGCCTGCGCCGACAGCGCTTCGGCGAGTGAGGCCTCAATCGCCGTAATCTTCTTCTGGAGCAGGGCTTCGGACTGGTGCGCGCCATCCAACGCCAGGGAGCCGTCCAGGCGCTCCTGCTCGAGCTCTCTGATGCGGGACTGGAGTCCGACCATCCGCTCCTTGATTTCGTTGAACAGCAGGACTTGCGATTCCATCGCCGCAATTTGATCGCGCGTGCTGCGGCCTGTTTCTTCCCGCTGGGCCTTCAGCTCGCTCAGCGACGCGTTCAGCGCACTAATTTCCCGATCCTTCTGCAGGAGGAGCAACGTGCTGTCGCTGACGTCCGTAGCGCCTTCTTCGAGAATGGAGGCCATGCGATCACGCTCGGTTTCCGCCTGATGCAACTGGGACTTGAGCGTTGCCACCGCGCCTTCGAGCGCCCGAAGATTCACCCGGTCCGCCGCGGACGCCTCCTCTAATCGCTGAAAATCCGACGAGACCGTGCACAGCGCGGCCATTTCCGCTTCCAGTGCGCTGTAGGCCCGGTCGCGCTCCGCCAGCGCCATGGACACCTGCTGGTGGGCTTCCTGCTCCGCGCCAAGTTCGGCGCGGGCCGCGTTAAGTTGGGCCAGGAGCTCCTCATTGGCGGCCCCCGCATGCTCGCGGAGCGCTCCGTCGAGTTCGGCGACGCGCGCCTCTTTCTGCCGGAGGTTGTGCGCGAGCATGCCGCACTCCGCGCGAAGGCGCTCCTGCGCCGCATCGCGCTCGGACAGCGCCACGCGGGCCTGTTGCAGCGACTCCTCCAACTGAGCGGTGTGCTCCTGCTCCTTCGCCTGGCGTGCAAGGTGGATCTTGTATTTGTCCGCCTTGGTCGCCGCGTATTGGAGCAGGCGCTGGAGCCGCTCGTAGCCTTCTTCCGGCGGCAAATCTTCCACGCGCTGAATCGGGCCGTCCCCGCCCGGAACTATCACCATCCTCTTGCAGACCCGGCACCATCCATCACGACCCGCATAGGTGTCGTTGAGGTGCAGTCCTTTTCCGCAATGCTGGCACTTGAATTCTATCATTGTGGCAAGCCCTGTTCATGACCGCCGGAGGCTGCCGCCATGGCGGATAGCCAAGCGCGCCCCGGTCTCACGCCAGCATAGCAACGCACTTACCCGTAAACCAATCTTCTACCAACGGGCCCGGGAGCATCCGCCCCGGTATGGCCCGCGGCCTTCCACTCCCGGAGCGGAACGCGCACACCGCGAATTCCGCATGCCCATCATAGGCCTCGTTAATCCCGTTCACCGGTCTGGTGAGCCCAGCGTCGCGACACCCGCGGCAGGACCACCACCAGCATTGCAACCAGTACCAGCAGCACCACACCGTCACCGCTCCTGGCACCGAAGAGCGCCTCCAGCGGAAGGGCGCTTGCACCGCTCACCACTTCGCTCTTGCCGGCCGCCGGGCCCATGCGGACCACTGCACCGTGGCGCACCAGGAAGCCCACATAGCGAACTCCGTTCAACTCCAGCTCGAGGAGACTGTCGTCCACGAACCAGCCCTTGATGTCCGATGCGGGACGCCAGCCGTTCTCGTTACCGGCTTTGTCCACGTAGAAGTAATACGGGGCCACATCCGAGGTTTCCACGCCGTCAGCCAGGGGAAT